>NZ_JBNXUM010000001.1:0-389108 GCF_050563545.1 Falsiroseomonas sp. HW251 | reverse complement strand
GCGCTTGCCGTCCCGCCGCGCCCGGGCATGCCGCCCCGGCCGCCCGGCCCGCCGCGGCCCGGTGGCCCGCGCCCGATGTCGGGCGAGGCCGGCCAGGCCGCCGGCCAGATCGTCGCACCACCCAAGCCCAAGGGCCCGCCGGTGGACTTCAAGACCGGCGACCACGTCGTCTACCCCACCCACGGCGTCGGCCAGGTCCAGGGGATCGAGGACATGCCGGTCGCCGGCATCTCGCTGAAGGTGATCATCGTCACCTTCGAGGAGAACCGGATGACGCTGCGCGTGCCCGTCAACAAGGCCGCGTCCTCCGGCCTGCGGAAGCTCGCCAGCCAGGCCCTGATGAACGAGGCGCTGGACGTGCTGCGCGGCCGAGCCCGGATCAAGCGCACGATGTGGTCGCGCCGGGCGCAGGAATACGAGCAGAAGATCAACTCCGGCGATCCGCTGGCCATTGCGGAGGTCGTCCGCGACCTCCACCGCAATGCCGGCCAGCCCGACCAGTCCTTCTCGGAACGCCAGATCTTCGAACAGGCGATGGACCGCCTGGCCGCGGAACTCGCCGCCATCGACGGCACGGACAAGCCTACGGCAGCGGAGAAGCTGCAGGGCGTGCTGAAGGCGAGTTAGATCGGATCTCCGCAGGGCCGATCGGCCTGGAGGCGTTAATCCGAGCGACCGGTCGAAGCTCATCCTTCGTCAGCGGTTTGGCTGCTACCGTCCCGGCAGGGGTTCCCCGAAGCCCCCTGGCGTGCGATGGCGCCCGCCGAGGCGGTGGAGCGCAGAAGCGGTCATGCAGACAGAGGCGGCCGGCAGGCTGACCCCCCATCTCCGGCGGCTCGAGGCCGAGGCGATCGGCATCCTGCGCGAGACCGCGGCCAGCTTCCGCAACCCCGTCCTGCTCTATTCCATCGGCAAGGACAGCTCCGTCGTCCTGCACATCGCCATGAAGGCCTTCGCACCGGGCCGGCTGCCTTTCCCCTGCCTGCATGTCGCGACGGGATGGGATTTCCGCGCGATGCTCGATTTCCGCGACCGCCGCGCGGCCGAGCTCGGCCTGGACCTGATCGTCCACACCAACCCCGACGGCCTGGCGCGCGGGATCAATCCCATCGACCATGGCAGCCAAGTCCACATGACGGTGATGGGGACAGAGGCGCTGAAGCAGGCGCTCGACAAGCACGGCTTCGACGCCGCGATCGGCGGCGCCCGGCGCGACGAGGAGAAGTCCCGCGCCAAGGAACGCGTCTTCAGCCACCGCACCGCCGGCCACGCCTGGGAACCGCGCAACCAGCGGCCGGAGCTCTGGGGTCTCTACAACACGCGGATCAACCAGGGCGAGGGCATGCGGGTCTTCCCGCTCTCCAACTGGACCGAGTTCGACGTGTGGGACTACATCGCCGCCGAGCAGATCCCGATCGTGCCGCTGTACTACGCGGCGCCGCGCCCGGTCGTGCGGCGGTCGGGCATGCTGATCATGCGCGACGACGACCGCCTGCCGCTCGAGCCCGGCGAGAGGGTCGAGGAGATCTGGGTCCGCTTCCGCACCATGGGCGACTGGCCGCTCACCGCCGCCCATGAAAGCCGCGCCGCCACGATCGAGGAGGTGCTGCGCGAGCTCCGCGAAAGCCGCGTCAGCGAGCGCGCCGGCCGCCTGATCGACCGCGACCAGGAGGCGTCGATGGAGCGCAAGAAGCGCGAGGGGTATTTCTGACGTCGGCATGAAAGCCCTCTCCACCCGTAGGGGGGAGAGGGTTGGGTGAGGGGGGCGTGCCGGGCTAGGAACGGGCCCAGGACATTGCCTGTCCCCCTCACCCAACCCTCTCCCCCATGAGTGGGGGAGAGGGCTTTCCGCCTCAGGAGATCCCGCCATGGCCGAGGATTTGCGCACCCGTTTCACCGCCGCGATGAAGGAGGCGATGCTCGCCAAGGACGCGGCGACGACCTCCACCGTGCGGATGATCATCGCGAAACTGAAGGAGGTGGACATCGCGGCCCGCCCCTCCGGCGTCGAGAAGGTTGGCGACGACCAGGTCGTGCAGATGCTGCGGTCGATGGTGAAGTCCCGCCGCGAGAGCGTGGACATGTACCGCCAGGGCGGCCGGCAGGAACTGGCCGACAAGGAACTCGCCGAGATCGCGGTGATCGAAGGCTTCCTGCCCCAGCAGATGGACGAGGCCGCCGTCGCCGCCGCGGTGGACGCCGCCATCGCGGAGACCGGCGCGACCAGCGTCAAGGACATGGGCAAGGTCATGGCCGTCCTGAAGAAGCTCGGCAGCGCGCTCGACATGTCGAAGGCCAATCCGCTGGTGAAGGCCAGGCTGGGCGGCTGACCGGACAAGGCGTTACCCTCCCCCGCACACCACGCTTCCCCTCCCCCGTACGGGGGAGGGGAGGACGGGTGGGGGTGGGTCCGCATTCTCGCCCTTGAAGAACAAGGCGCCGCAACGGGAGGAACGAATGCCCCGCATCCTGGTCATCCACGGCGCCGGCATGTCCATGCGCGGCAAGACCGCCATCGAGACCTTCGGCCCGATGACCCTCCCGGAATACGAGACCGCCATCAGCGGCTACGCATCCGACCTCGGCCTCGACGTCGAGTTCTTCCTGTCCAACAACGAAGGCGCGGTGATCGACCGCCTCTACGCCGCGCATGACGAGGCCCTGGATGGCTGCATCATCAACCCCGCGGGCTTCATGCGCGGCTATCCCGCCCTCGTCGCCGCCCTCAGCCAGGTCCGCTTTCCGAGCGTCGAGGTCCATATCTCCAACCCCGCCCGCCGCGGCGCGGTGTCGGAGGTCGCCTCCGGCACGCGCTGCTGCGTCGCGGGCTTCGGGATCGAGGGCTACCGCCTGGCGCTCGCCGGGCTGAAGGCTATCGTCGGGGCGAAGTGAGCACGCCATGAAGGGACCGCTCAGCCGCTGGATCTACCTCGCCTTCCTGGGCGGGCTCGCGCTGCTCTTCGGCTGGTTCACCTGGGCGAGTGTGGACGAATACCGAGCGCTGTTCGTCCGCGGCGTCCAGACCGAGGCCGTCGTCGCGGGCTACGAGGATGTCCGCGGCAAGTATGGCTGGACCCACTACCCCATCTTCCGCTTCGCCGTGGATGGCCGCCAGGTCGAGGGCACGTCGCGCGTCGGCGCCGATCCCGCGGAACTCCGCCGCGGCCAGAGGGTGAAGGTGGTCTACGACCCCGCCGCGCCGACGCATGTCCGCCACGCCGCCGCGCTCGCCGAAGGCATGGGCGCGACGCCCTGGGTGACGGGCATCCTTGCGCTGCTTTGCCTGGGCGTGGCGACGCTCTTCCTCCTGCCGGCGCGGACACGCCGCTGACGGACCCACCCCTCCTGCGGTAGTCTGCCCGACCCCGCATGGCGCTCCCCCCGCAATTCCTCGACGAGCTTCGGCTCCGCACGCCGCTGCCCGGCCTGATCGGGCGGAAGACGCGGCTGGTGCGCTCGGGCCGCAACTGGAAGGCTTGCTGCCCCTTCCACGGGGAGAAGACGCCGAGCTTCTACGTCTATGACGACCACTACCATTGCTTCGGCTGCGGCGCGCATGGCGACGCCATCAGCTTCGTCATGCAGGCCGAGGGCGCGTCCTTCCCCGAGGCCGTCGAGCGCCTGGCCGGCGAAGCCGGCCTGGATGTCCCCAAGCCCACCCCCGAGGCCGCCGCACGGGAGAAGCGCGCGCGGGACCTTCACGGCGTGCTGGAGGCCGCCGCCGCCGCCTTCCAGCGGCGCCTCCGCCTGCCCGAGGGCGCGGAGGGCCTGGCCTATCTCAAGCGCCGCGGCCTGACGGACGAGACCATCGCCAAATTCGGCCTCGGCTGGTCCGGTGGCGGGCGCGGGGCGATCGCGGCCGACCTCAAGGCGGAGGGCATCACGCCCGAACAGCTCGCCGAGGCGGGGGTGATCCGCGAGCGCGAGGAAGGGGAGGGCTACACCGACCTCTTCTTCAACCGCGTGATGTTCCCGATCCGCGACCGGCGCGGGCGGATGATCAGCTTCGGCGGGCGGATCCTCGACGATGGCGTGCCGAAATACGTAAACGGGCCCGAGACCGTCCTCTTCAAGAAGCGCAACAACCTCTATGCGCTGGACCTCGCGCGCGAAGGCGCCTTCCGCGGCGGCATCGTCGTCGCTGTCGAGGGCTACATGGACGTCATCGCGCTGCACCAGGCTGGCTTCGCGGGCGCCGTCGCCCCGCTCGGCACCGCGCTGACGGAGGAACAGCTGGAGGAACTCTGGCGCATGACGCCCGAGCCGATCCTCTGCTTCGACGGCGACGCCGCCGGCGCGCGGGCCGCGGCGCGGGCGGCGCAGATCGCGCTGCCGCTGGTTTCTGCCGAGCGCAGCCTGAAGCTCGCGACGCTGCCCTCCGGTGAGGACCCCGACACGCTGGTCGTCAAGGGCGGCCCGGCCGCCTTCCAGGCCGTGCTCGACGGAGCGCGCGGGCTGGGCGACGCGCTCTACGGCCTGATCGCGGAGGGCCGGCCCGTGGCCACGCCCGAGCAGCGCGCCGCGCTCCGCAAGCGCCTGGAGGAAGCGACGGGCGGGATCAAGGACCGTGCCCTGGCGGGCGAATACCGCCGCGCGCTGCTCGACCGCTTCTTCCAGTCCACCCGCACACCCTTCGGCGGCCGGCCCGGCGCCAAGCCCCCGCCGGTGAAGCGCCCGCGGCCCGCCATCACCCCCGAACGCACCCGAGCCGCCCAGGCGGCAGCGCTGATGGCCATCACGCTGCGCCACCCCTGGCTGCTCGCCGATGTCGAGGAGAGCCTGGCGGGCCTCGATCTCGGCGACGGGCCGCTTTCGCAGGCCCGAAGCCTCTGCCTCGCATGGCTTGCCGGGGGCCACGTGCTTGACTCCGCGGGACTCATGGACCACCTCGCCCAAGTTGGGATGGGGGACTTCGCGGCCCGGCTGTTGCGCGACCCCGCCCTGCCCATCGCTGCGCAGCCCGACGCCCAGCCCAAGGAGGCGCTGGACGGGTGGTGGCATTTCTTCGGGCTGCTGCGCGGCGAGGCGGAGCTGCTGGAAGACCAGGCCTCGGCCGAGAAGGCCTGGATCGAGAGTGCGGACGCTGAGGCCCAGGCGCGCCTGTCTCGGCGGATCGTGGGGCTGCGCACCGCCATCAACGCGCTCCGGCGCGGCGAATGGGACGAGGATACGACGCCGGCCGAGGCCCCAGCGGGCATCCAGGCAGGCATGGGGGAGAACCCCATAGGGTAGGGGGACTCGAATCGCCACCCCGGCGGTCCGGACCCCGGTGGCGAATTTGGACGGAGCAGTTCAGGCATGGCAACCAAGGTCGCGAACGGCGCCGAGACGGCAGAAGTCCGGGACGAAGCGGTGGAGGGCGTGCTGCTCGACATCCAGTCGGCGGCCGTCAAGAAGCTGGTCGCCCGCGGCAAGGAGCGCGGCTACGTCACCTATGACGAGCTGAACGCCGCCCTGCCGTCGGAACAGGTGTCCTCCGAGACCATCGAGGACACCATGGCGATGCTGAACGACCTCGGCATCAACGTGGTCGAGAACGAGGAGAGCGAGGACGGCGAGGCCGCCGCGCCCAAGCCCGTCGCCGCCGAGAAGGAGGAGGAGGACGAGGAGTCCGGCGGCAACGTGGACGAGGAGAGCCTCGGCCGCACCGACGACCCTGTCCGGATGTACCTGCGCGAGATGGGCAGCGTCGAGCTGCTCTCGCGCGAGGGCGAGATCGCGATCGCCAAGCGCATCGAGGCCGGCCGCGACATGATGATCGGCGGGCTCTGCGAGAGCCCGCTGACCTTCAAGGCCATCGTCGCCTGGCATGATGCTGTGAAGGAGAAGCGCATGCTCCTCCGCGACGTCATCGACCTCGAGGCGACCGCCGGCGCCAACAACCCCGATGCGGCCGCCAATGGCGGCGCCGAGCAGCAGGAGGAGGAATTCGAGGAGGGCGAGGAGGGCGAGGGCGGCCTCGGCCTGTCGCTGTCCGCGCTCGAGGAGAAGCTGATGCCGGAGGCGCTGGCCGCCTTCGAGGCGATCGAGGCTGCCTACGGCAAGCTGCACAAGCTGTCGTCCAAGCGGATGGACGCCTACACCTCGGGCGGCGAGACCTCCGTGCGCAGCGAGAAGACCTACGAGAAGCAGCGCACCGAGCTCGTGGCGATGGTCGAGAAGGTCCATCTCCACAACAACCGGATCGAGGAGCTGGTGGACCAGCTCAAGGGGCTGAACCGCCGCCTGATCGGCCTGGAGGGCCAGATCGTCCGCATCGCCGAGAGCTACAAGGTGAAGCGGGAGGAGTTCATCGCGGGCTGGCGCGGCCATGAGCTGGACCCCGCGCTGTTCGAGGGCTTCGCCAAGCACAAGGGCAAGGGCTGGCAGAACTTCCTCGCCAAGGGCAAGGACGAGGTCGAGGTGCTGCGCGGCGAGATCGGCAAGGTCGCCGGCGACACCGGCCTGCCGGTCGACGAATTCAAGCGCGTCTATGCCACGGTCAGCCGCGGCGAGCGCGACATGACACAGGCGAAGAAGGAGATGATTGAGGCGAACCTCCGCCTCGTGATCTCCATCGCCAAGAAGTACACCAACCGCGGCCTGCAGTTCCTGGACCTGATCCAGGAGGGCAACATCGGTCTGATGAAGGCGGTGGACAAGTTCGAGTACCGGCGCGGCTACAAGTTCTCGACCTACGCGACCTGGTGGATCCGCCAGGCGATCACCCGATCCATCGCCGACCAGGCGCGGACCATCCGCATCCCGGTCCACATGATCGAGACCATCAACAAGCTGGTCCGCACCAGCCGCCAGATGCTGCACGAGATCGGCCGCGAGCCGACGCCGGAGGAGCTGGCCGAGAAGCTCGGCATGCCGCTCGAGAAGGTGCGGAAGGTGCTGAAGATCGCGAAGGAGCCGATCTCCCTCGAGACGCCGATCGGCGACGAGGAGGACAGCCACCTCGGCGACTTCATCGAGGACAAGAACGCGATCATCCCGCTCGATGCCGCGATCCAGTCCAACCTGCGCGAGGCGACGACGCGGGTGCTGTCCTCGCTTACGCCGCGCGAGGAGCGCGTGCTGCGCATGCGCTTCGGCATCGGCATGAACACCGACCACACGCTGGAGGAGGTCGGGCAGCAGTTCAACGTGACGCGCGAGCGCATCCGCCAGATCGAGGCGAAGGCGCTGCGCAAGCTGAAGCACCCGAGCCGCTCGCGGAAGCTGCGCTCCTTCCTGGACAACTGACGTGTCCACCGCTGCCGCGATGCGCGAACCCGTCACCCGCATCGCGGTGGACGTGACCTTCCTGCGGATGGACGCGCCGGCCGAGGGGCCGGCGCCGTCCTTCCCAGCCGGCACCAGCGTGATCCGCCTGGCGCGCTGTTCGGTGCCCTTCTACCGCTACCTCTACGACACGGTCGGGCGCGACTGGGTGTGGTGGCTGCGCCGGACGGTGCCGGACGAGGAGATCGCGGGGCTGCTGGCGCGGCCCGACATCTCGATCCATGTCCTGTACCAGGGCGGCGAGCCCGTCGGCTTCTACGAGCTGGAGCGGCGCGGCGAAGCCGGCACGAACCTCGCCTATTTCGGGCTGATGCCGCATGCGATCGGCCATGGCGTGGGCAAGGCGCTGCTGCGCCATGCCGTGCACACCGCATGGGCCGAGCGCCCGCGGGCGCTGACCGTCAACACCTGCACCGCCGACCATCCCCGCGCGCTGCCGAACTACCGTGACGCCGGCTTCCGCATCCTGCGAACGGTGCGGGAGGTCTGGCCGGTGCCGAACCGCCTCGGCCTGCGCATCCCTGACCGCCTGCGGGTCTGACCGGCGCGGCTCAATCCGGCTGGGCGCGGGCGGTCAGCAGGTCGAAGACATGGGTGCTGTCCGCGAAGCCTTTGCGGGCCGGCAGGCCCAGCGCCGGCCCGTGGCGGAACAGCTGCCGCGCCGGCGGGATCTCCAGCGGGTCGGCGCAGCGGCCGCGGTTCCAGCCGACCAGGAGCAGGCCGCCGGGCTGCATCACGCGCCACAGCGCGCCCAGCGTCCGGCTGATGTCCTCGTCGCTGTCCACGCCCCAGCCCAGCACGCCGTTCAGCAGGATCATGTCGAACTGCCCGCGTTCGAAAATGGCGTCGGCCATGCTGACGTCGCCCGTGCGGTGCAGCCGCGAGCCCCAGCGCGCGACCTTGGGCTCGACGTCGAGCGTCCAGTATTCCGCGTCCTCGAAGAAGGCCTCGTACGGCCGGGTGTAGGGCCGGCAGCCCACGAACAGCACGCGCCGCGGCCGGGCGGCGCGGAAGGCCGGCAGGATTGTCTCGATGAGGTAGCGCCGGTCCGCATGGGCGCGGTTGATGCGGTTGCCGAAGAAGGAGGCGACGTCGTCCGTGATACGCGCCGGGATCATCCGGCGGATCTGTGGTGCGCTTTCATCCAACCGCAGCAGGGCGGAGTGGATCACCTGCCACATGCTGCGTCCGCTCCCTGGCCCTGCAACGACATCGTCCCCGCGGCACGCATGGGCGTGCATGGGCGGAACCTTCCGAACTGCGGCCCGCGCCGGCAAATCAACCCTGGCTCGCGCGCCTTCAACTTACCGGGCGGTTGCGATGCCCTTGCCAGCACCGCGTCCTGCGGGCGACGCTCGACCCATGCGCGTCTTCGGCCTTCTGTTCCTCGCTCCGCTGGTGGCCTGCTCGCCTGATTACTCGGCCGTTCGGGACTGGTCGTCACAGGCCCGCGACGCCGTCCTGCCCGCCGAGGTCACGATCCGCCCCATCCCGGCCGTCATCCCCGTGCCGCCGGCGCCGGTGACGCGGGACGGCCAGGCCGGGGCGGCGATGGCGCTGCAGGAAGGGGCCGCCGCCTGGCTCGGCATGCTGGCCTTCCTGGCCGATGACGGCTGGCCGCGGCAGCGGGAGAACCCGCTGGCGGACCACGTCGCCAAGGTGCAGCCCTATGACGCCGAGGGCGCGGCGGCGCTGAACGACCTGGGCGAGCTGATGGCCTATGCGGCGCGGCGCAACACCCGCGCCCCCTGGCTGCGCACCGCGATCGAGCGCGGCGATCCCTCCTTCCAGAAGGTCATGGCTTCGCTGCTGCGGCAATCCGACGCGCTGGCCGCCCAGGGCGCCGCGCCCGCCCTGCTGGAGCTGCCGCGCAACGCGACCGCGCTGCAGCGTGCGCTGGCCGAGGAACTCGCCGCCGCCCGCCAGGCCGAGGCCGGGCGCCGCCGCGTCGCACGGGATGCCCGCGCCGCGGCGATGGCGCGCGTGGCCGAGGGACATGCCTTCATGGCGGCGCACACCGGCGACATCACGAAGGCCGACACGGTGCGGCTGCTGCGCGTGCAGGAGCAGGAATTGCGGCGCCTCACGCTGCTCGGCGTCGCGGGCTGACACCCAATGAAAAAAGGCCGGCGGGTCGCCCCGCCGGCCTGTTCCGTTCGGCGCGACCCGGTCAGCTATGCGCCAGGATCGCCAGCAGCAGCAGCGCCACGATGTTGGTGATCTTGATCATCGGATTCACCGCCGGGCCCGCCGTATCCTTGTAGGGGTCGCCGACGGTGTCGCCGGTCACCGCGGCCTTGTGGGCCTCGCTGCCCTTGCCGCCGTAATTGCCTTCCTCGATGTATTTCTTCGCGTTGTCCCAGGCGCCGCCACCGGTGGTCATGGACACCGCGACGAAGAAGCCCGTCACGATCACGCCGAGCAGCATCGCGCCGAGCGCCGAGAAGGCCGCCGCCTTGCCGCCGATCATCCACATCAGCAGGAAGACCACGATCGGGCTGAGCACCGGCAGCAGCGAGGGGATGATCATCTCCTTGATCGCCGCCTTGGTCAGCATGTCCACCGCGCGGCCGTAATCCGGCTTCTCGGTGCCCTGCATGATGCCCGGCTTCTCGCGGAACTGGCGTCGCACCTCCTCGACCACCGCGAAGGCGGCGCGGCCGACGGCCGTCATCGACATGCCGCCGAAGAGGTAGGGCAGCAGGCCGCCGAACAGCAGGCCGACGACCACATAGGGGTCGGACAGGCTGAAGGTCAGGGTCCCGATCCCGGCGAAGAAGGGATAGGCGCCGGGGTTGGCGATGAAGTAGGACAGATCCTGCGTATAGGCCGCGAACAGCACCAGCGCGCCGAGGCCCGCCGAGCCGATCGCATAGCCCTTGGTCACCGCCTTGGTCGTGTTGCCGACGGCATCCAGCGCGTCGGTGGAGACGCGAACCTCCTTCGGCAGTCCCGCCATCTCCGCGATGCCGCCGGCATTGTCCGTCACCGGACCGAAGGCGTCGAGCGCGACCACCATGCCGGCCAGCGCCAGCATCGTCGTCGTCGCGATGGCGATGCCGTAGAGGCCCGCCAGGCCATAGGCGCTCAGCACGCCCGCGATGATGATCAGCGCGGGCAGCGCCGTGGACTCCATCGACACCGCCAAGCCGCGGATCACGTTGGTGCCGTGGCCGGTCTGCGACGCCTCGGCAATCGACTTCACGGGGCGGAAGTCGGTGCCGGTGTAGTATTCCGTCACCCACACGATCGCCGCCGTCACCGCCAGGCCCACCGCGCCGCAGAGGAACAGGCTGAAGGCGCCGAAGCTATGGCCGCCCGCGGTCACCGTGCCGGTGCCGAAGACGATGAAGCTCAGCGGCAGCAGCACCGCCAGAGACAGCGCGCCGGTGACGACGAACCCGCGATACATCGCGCCCATGATGGAGTTGTTGGCCGGCAGCTTCACGAAATAGGTGCCCGCGATGGAGGTCACGACGCAGACCGCGCCGATCGCGAGCGGGAACAGCATCGCCGCGGTGCGCGTGGCATCGCCGAAGCTGATCGCGGCGAGGACCATGGTGGCGACCATGGTGACGGCATAGGTCTCGAACAGGTCGGCCGCCATGCCCGCGCAGTCGCCGACGTTGTCGCCGACATTGTCCGCGATGGTGGCGGGGTTGCGGGGGTCGTCCTCGGGGATGCCGGCCTCGACCTTGCCGACCATGTCGCCGCCGACATCGGCACCCTTGGTGAAGATGCCGCCGCCGAGACGGGCGAAGATCGAGATCAGGGACGCGCCGAAGCCGAGCGCCACCAGCGCGTCGATCACCACGCGGCTGTTCGGCGCCATGCCGCCGATCGGCACCAGGATGAGGAAGTAGGTCGCCACGCCCAGCAGCGCGAGGCCCGCGACCAGCATGCCCGTGATCGCGCCCGACTTGAACGCGACGTCGAGGCCCGCCGCCAGCGACTGCGTCGCGGCCTGGGCGGTGCGGACATTCGCGCGCACCGAGACGTTCATGCCGATGAAGCCCGCCGCCCCCGACAGCACAGCGCCGATCAGGAAGCCGATGGCGACCGCGAAGGCATGCCCGCCGAAGCCGAAGGCCACGAGGATGACGACGAACAGCACCGCGCCGACGATGCCGATGGTGGTGTACTGGCGCTTGAGGTAGGCGCCGGCGCCCTCCGCGATCGCCGCGGCGATCTCCTGCATGCGGGCCGACCCCGCATCGAGGGCCATGATCTCCCTGGCCGTCTTCACGCTGTAGGCGATCGACAGCGCCCCCAGCACGATGATCAGCAACACCGATATTGTTATCAAGGCGGCTTACCCCTCTCTCCCCATGGCCACGGACAGCCGGCCACGGGGCGCGCAAGGGCGCGCCACATCGGGCCGGCCCGGCTCGCGGGCCCGGGCGGGAATGTGCGCGAAGCCGGCGGGGCTGGCAACGCCACCACCCCCCGCCCAGCGGGTGAAGAAGCCGCCACGTTCATGCCATTTTGGCGGCGGGGTCCCGTCTCCGGGCCCCTCGCAGCGCACGCCGTTTCGTGCTTCATGCCGCGGCGGCGACACCACGGAGCCCCTGGCCATGCGCATCGAGCACATCCCGATCGGTAAGAACCCGCCGGACGACGTCAACGTCATCGTCGAGGTCGGCGTCGGCGGCGAGCCCATCAAGTACGAGATGGACAAGGAAGCCGGCACGCTCTTCGTGGACCGCTTCCTGCACACGCCGATGCGCTATCCCGGCAATTACGGCTTCGTCCCCCACACCCTCTGCGGGGATGGCGACCCGCTGGACGTGCTGGTGGCCAACACCCGCCCGATCGCACCGGGCGCGGTGATCAACTGCCGGCCCGTCGGCGTGCTGCTGATGGAGGACGATGGCGGCCATGACGAGAAGATCATCGCCGTGCCGAGCCCGAAGCTGACCAAGCGCTACGAGAAGGTCCACCAGTACACCGACCTGCCGCAGATCACGATCGACCAGATCCAGCACTTCTTCGCCCACTACAAGGACCTCGAGCCCGGCAAGTGGGTGAAGATCCTGGGCTGGGGCGACGCGGCGCGGGCGCGGTCCTACGTGATGGAGGCGATCGAGCGGGCCAGGCAGGCGGGCTGAGCTTGGCATGCTGGTTCGGCGCCAGGTCTTCGAGACGCGGGACTACGTCACCCGCGGCGGCGCGACGATCCCCGAGCTGCGGGTGGGCTACCAGACCGCCGGAAGGCTGAACGCCGCAGGCGACAACGCGGTGCTGGTGACCCACTACTTCTCCGGCAGCGCGCATGCCTGGGGCCGGTACGAGGAAGGCGGCCCGCTCGGCTTCTGGGATCCGCTGATCGGCCCGGGCCGGGCGATCGACACGGACCGCTGGTTCGTGATCGCCTCCGACAGCCTCGTGAACCTGAACGTCCGGGACGGGCGGACCGTCACGACCGGGCCGGCCACGGTAAACCCCGCGACGGGACGGCCCTGGGGCATGGCCTTCCCCGTGGTCGCGATCCGCGACTTCGTCGAGGTGCAGAAGCGCCTGCTGGACCATCTCGGCGTGACGCGGCTGGCCATGGTCGCTGGCCCGTCCATGGGCGGCATGCAGGCCGTGGAATGGGCGGCCGCCCATCCCGGCCTGGTGGACCGCGTGATGACGGCGATCAGCGGCGCCTGGTTCGACCCCTGGATGATCAGCTGGCTCGACATCTGGACCGCGCCGGTGCGGCTCGATCCGGACTGGCAAGGCGGCGCCTACCACGACGGCCCTGGCCCGGTCCGCGGCCTTGCCGAGGCCTTCAAGATCATCACCGTCCAGGCCCAGGACCGCGGCGCGCTGGCGCCCTTCGGCCGCGCGCCGGCCGAGGGTCCCAACCCCGCAAGCGACATTGCCGGCCGCTTCGAGGTGACGCGCGCCATGGACGCCGCGGCCGCCGACCGGGCCAGGCTGTCGGACGCCAACCACCTGCTCTGGATGGCGCGCGCGAACCAGCTGTTCCTGCAGGACTACGCCTCGACGGAGGCCGCCCTCGCGAACAGCCCCGCCCGCTGGCTGGTGGTGCCCTCGCCGACCGATCATGTCTGGCTGCCCTCCTACAGCCACGAGCTGGCCGCGGTGCTGCGGGGGCAGGGGCGGGCGGTGACCATGGCCGAGGCCGTCGGTCCCTTCGGCCACCTCAACGGCTTGGCCCCGGCGTCGCTGGAGGCGATCGCACCCGCCGTGGCGCGCTTCCTCGGGGATTGATGGGCTTGTCTTCGGCGCCCGCGGCGGGCGAAGAGAGGGGCGGGCCGGGCCTGTAGCTCAATGGTCAGAGCGGGCCGCTCATAACGGCTTGGTTGGGGGTTCGAGTCCCTCCGGGCCCATTTCCAGCGCTCGCGGGGCACCGCAGGTGACCGAGGGACGAGACTCGCGCCGCGCAGCAGCGCCCCTCCGTCGGCGCGGGTGGCGCGCCCCGCGGCGGCGCTCATCAAATGACGCGCAACGGCGTTCGGCTTCTTGCTCCGCCGGCAGGGCGCCGGCACGCTCCGCCGAGCCGGACAACCATCCGGATCGGGGAGGAAATCGAGTGCCGATGTCTCGTCGTCTCGTCGTCGCGTCCGCGGCGATCGCGCTGGCCTTGTCGTCCGCCGGCCATGCCCAGACTCCGCCCGAGCGCTGGATCCCGACATGGGCCGCGCCGGACGTCGCCCGGGTGGACCAGCCCGCGCAGGCCCTGACGGCGGCCGGGCAGACCTTCCCCTGGGCGAACGACGTCCCGCAGGCCGTGCGGGAGGCCGCGCCGGGCCAGCAGCTCGAGATCGCCGGGGGCTCCCGGCTGCACTTCAACGACCAGACATTGAGGCAGGTCGCGCGTGTTTCGATGGGGGGCGGCCGCGTCCGCGTGGTACTGACCAACACCTTCGGCACCGTGCCGCTCCGCATCGGCGCGGCGCAGGTCGCCCTGCGCGATCGAGGCCCGTCCATCGTCGCCGGCAGCAACCGCGTGCTCACCTTCGGCGGGCTCGCCCAGCCCGCCATCCCGCCAGGCGCCCTGATGGTGAGCGATCCCGTGGACCTGGCCGTGCCGGACTTCGCCGACCTCGTCGTGGACCTCTACCTCCCCGGCGACACGGCCGCGGCGCGCTCGCCCGTGACGTATCACCCGGCATCCTGGCAGACCAACTACGTCTCCACGCAAGGCAACCACGCGGGCGCGGTCGCCTTCCCGGTCGCGACGACGACGGCCTATCGCCGCGGCGACGGGCTGGCCTCGGCCTCCTCCTTCTTCCTGAGCCGGGTGGAGGTCGTCACGACCCAGTCGACCGGGGTGCTCGTCGCCTTCGGCGATTCCATCACCGACGGCACGCAATCCGGCATGGACCAGAACCGGCGCTGGCCAAACCTGCTCGCCGCCCGCCTGGCCGAGGCGGGGATCCGCATGAGCGTCGTCAACGGCGGGATCGGGGGCGGCCGCGTGCTGGAGGACGGGGTAGGCCCGAACGGTCTCGCGCGCTTCGACCGCGACGTGCTGGCCCAGGCCGGCGCGACGCATGTCACGGTCATGCTGGGCATCAACGACATCGGCAATGGCGGCGCCCGCCCCGACCCGAGCGTCGCCGAACTCATCGCGGGCCATCGCCAGTTCATCGAGCGCGCCCGCGCGCGCGGCCTGCGGGTCTATGGCGCAACGCTCACGCCCTTCCAGGGCGCGGCCTATTGGACACCGGAGGGCGAGGCCAAGCGCCAGGCGCTGAACGAGTGGATCCGGACCGGCGGGGCCTATGACGCCGTGCTCGACTTTGCGGCGGCGACGCAGGACCCGGCCCACCCGACGCGGATGCGGCCCGAGCACGATTCCGGCGACCACCTGCACCCGAGCCCGGCCGGCTACACCGCGATGGCGAACAGCATCGACATCGGGCTGTTCCGGGGGGCGAACCACTAGACCCGTATCGGGCTGACTGTCGTCGGTCCGATACGCTCCAGCATTCTTTGGCCCGGCGATTCACGGCCTGGCGTGCCCACCTTCGGTGAGCACACTCAGACCGATCGCGGGCTTGACCGGAGCAGCTGATTACCGTTTGGCGAAACCGCTGAGCGGTTCCACGCGAAGGCGCTTTGCTCCGGCCCTTCCCTTCGCGGACCGGCTTTCAGGTCCGCCCAGCATCGTGCGCGTCCCCCGGCCGATCCGCAGCGCCGAGACCCCTGCGCCGCGCGCAGCCGCCGCGCCCTCTGCGCCCTTTGCGCGCCCCGCCGCCCCGCGATAGAACCCGCCACTCCTCCCCATCTCCCGGAAGTCCCGTCTCATGCCCGCTTGGCAATACGTCTACGTCATGAAGGACCTCACCAAGTCCTACCCCGGCGGACGCGAAGTCTTCAAAGGCATCACGCTGAACTTCCTGCCCGACGCCAAGATTGGCGTGCTCGGCCCCAACGGCGCCGGCAAGTCCACGCTCATGAAGATCATGGCCGGCCTGGACAAGGAATTCGGCGGCGAGGCCTGGGTCGCCGAGGGCGCCCGCGTCGGCTACCTTGAGCAGGAGCCGCATCTCGACCCCACCAAGACCGTGGGCGAGAACGTCATGGAAGCCTTCTCCGAGCTCACCGGCCAACTGAAGCGCTTCAACGAAATCTCGGAAAAATTTGCGGAGGAGATGTCGGAGGAGGAGATGAACGCCCTCCTCGCCGAGCAGGCCGAGCTGCAGGAGAAGATCGACGCTGCCGAGGGCTGGGAGCTCGACCGCCGCATCGAGATCGCGCTCGATGCGCTGCGCTGCCCGCCCTTCGACAGCGCGATCGGCCACCTGTCGGGCGGCGAGCGGCGGCGCGTCGCTCTGTGCAAGCTGCTACTCGAGAAGCCCGATCTGCTGCTGCTGGACGAGCCGACCAACCACCTGGACGCGGAGAGCGTAGCGTGGCTCGAAAAGACGCTGCGCGAATGGCAGGGCGCGGTGCTGGTCGTGACCCATGACCGCTACTTCCTGGACAACGTCACGAACTGGATCCTCGAGGTCGATCGCGGCCGCGGCTTCCCCTACCAGGGGAACTACTCCGCCTATCTCGACCAGAAGCGCAAGCGCCTGCAGCAGGAGGAGCGCGAGGAGAGCGCGAGGCAGCGGCAATTGGCCCGCGAGCAGGAATGGATCGGGCGCAGCCCCGCCGCGCGCCAAGCGAAGAGCAAGGCCCGCATCACCGCCTATGAGGAGCTGCTGCAGAAGAGCCAGGATCGCGGCCTCGGCGAGGCGGAGATCGTCATCCCGCCGCCGCCGCGGCTCGGCAACCTGGTCATCCAGGCGGAGAAGCTGCGCAAGGGCTATGGCAACCGCCTGCTGATCGAGGATCTCGACTTCAAGCTGCCACCCGGCGGCATCGTCGGCGTCATCGGGCCGAACGGCGCGGGCAAGTCCACGCTCTTCAAGATGATCACCGGCGTGGAGACCCCCGATGGCGGCACGCTGACCGTCGGCGACACCGTGAAGCTCGGCTACGTCGACCAGAGCAGAGACAGCCTCGATGACAATAAGACCGTCTGGCAGGAGATCTCCGACGGGATGGACCAGATCACCATTGGCAAGAGGACGATCGCGAGCCGCGCCTATGTCGCCGCCTTCAACTTCAAGGGCGCCGACCAGCAGAAGCGCGTCGGCATCCTGTCGGGCGGCGAGCGCAACCGCGTCCACCTCGCGAAGATGCTGAAGCGCGAGCACAACGTGCTGCTGCTCGACGAGCCGACCAACGACCTCGACGTGGACACGCTGCGCGCGCTGGAAGATGCGCTCGAGGAGTTCGCGGGCTGCGCCGTGGTGATCAGCCACGACCGCTGGTTCCTCGACCGGCTGGCCACGCACATCCTGTCCTTCGAAGGCGACAGCCACGTCGAGTGGTTCGAGGGCAATTTCGAGGCCTATGAAGCGGACAAGCGACGTCGACTAGGCGCCGCCGCGACCGAACCGCACCGCATCAAGTACCGCCCGCTGGCGAGGTGACCGAAGAGGCCCCCTCCGAGCCCTCCCCCGCAACAGCGGGGGAGGGCAAGTGCGCGTTCATCCGCTCTCTCTTCCCCCTCCCCCGCTTTTGCGGGGGAGGGATGGGGAGGGGGCCTTGGGCAGCACTGCACACGGGTCTTTCCGCATGACCCCCAACCTCCACGCTGCCCCTCGCACCCTCCGCACTGCGCGTCTCTCGCTTCTCCCGCCCGGGCCGGAGCACCTGCCCGACCTCATCCGCCTCAAGGCCGACGAGCAGGCCTTCGGCCTGATGCTGCACGGCACCCGCAGCGCGGAGCGCACGAAGGAGGAGCTCGAGGACGACATCGAGTTCTGGCTCGTGCGGGGCTACGGCACTTGGTCGGTCTTCGAACAGGGCAGCGGCGAGTTCCTCGGCATCTGCGGCCTGATGGAGCGCCCCGACGGCCGCGGCGTCGCGCTGCGCTTCGCGCTATGGCCGGCCTGCCGCGGCAAGGGCTATGCGCGGGAAGCCGCCGCCGCCACGCTCGACTTCGGCCACCGCGCCGGCCTCGCGCGCATCATCGCCGTGGCACGCGAGACCAACATGGCCTCCCGCGGCGTGCTGACCGACATCGGCATGCGCGAATGCGGCGAGTACCGGCACCAGGGGCACCGGATGCTGGTGTTCGAGAGCGTGAGGTAGCGTCGCGCTTCGGCGCGCAGAAGGCTACGCGCCCTCGCGCGCCGACAATTGCTGGATCTGCTGGCGCATGGCCGCCAGCAGCGCGCCGACATTGCCGTTGTTGCGCGTGATGACGGAGGAATACTCGCTCCGCGTGGTCAGCCGCAGGCTCGTGCCCTCCGCGATCACGTCCACCACCTTGGGCTGGCCGTTCACCTCGGCGACGCGCCAGTCCAGCCCGAAGGCCGGGTTGCCCGGGCGCTCCACCACGGTGTTGATCAGCGCGTCCTCCTCCGTCCGCGCCTGGCTGCGGCCGAGGGAGAAGCGCACGCCCTGGTATTCGCCGAAGCGCGCCGAGAGGTTGTGGATCAGCACCTGCTCGAACAGGCGAAGGTATTCCGCGTGCTGGTCCGGCGTCGCGTTGCGCCACCAGCGCCCGAGGATGAAGCGGCCGACGCCCTCCACGTCCACCGCGCGGCGCAGCACCTGTGCGACGCGCTCGCGCCGGGCAGCGACGGGCTGGTTCGTCGCGTTAATCGCGGCCACCAGTTCCTGCCCCGTCGCCTGGATGAAGGCGGTGGCGCGCGCGATGTCCACCTGCTGCGCGCGGGCGGCAAGCGGAAGCAGGGTGCCGCCCAGGCCGGCCAGCAGCAGGACGCGTCTCGGGGTGGATGTCATCTCGTCTGTCCTAAGCTCGTCGGCAGCGTCGCGGTTGCCTCAGCGGTTCTGGCCGGGGCCGCCGGTGCCGGCGCCGAAGCCGGTGCCGCGGGCGGCCTGCGAGGCGCCGGAGGTCCGCGCAACCTCCGCCGCGCGCCGCTGGCGATAGGCGCTGCGGATCGTCGCGTAGGGATCGAGCGACTCCCGCCGCACCGCGTCCAGCGGGTCGATCAGGCCCTCGCGCGTGTCGAGGCCCGACGCCACGGTGCGCCCGGTGTTCAGCCCGCTCCAGAACTCGCCGCCGACATAGTTCAGCGGGTTGGTCGCGAGGTCGGCGCCGGCGCCGGCGAGGTCGCGCGGGTTGGAAGGCCCGAGCACCGGGACGAAGAGATAGGGCCCCTCTCCGGTGCCCCAGCGCGCCAGGGTCTGCCCGAAGTCGTTGGCGTGCCCCGGCAGGCCGAGGTCCTTCGCCACGTCGAAGATCCCCCCCACCCCGAGCGTGGTGTTCAGCAGGAAGCGCCCGAGCGTCTCCGCCGCGCCGTAGCTGTCGCCCTGCAGCACGTCGTTCAGCAGCACCACGGGGGTGCGCACGTTGCCGAGCACGTTGCGCACGCCGACGCGCACCTCCGGCGGGACGAAGATACGATAGGCTTCGGCCGCGGGGCGCAGCAGCAGCGTGTCGATGCCGTCGTTCACGAAATAGGAGGCACGGTTCAGCGGCTCCAGCGGGTCGTTGGCTTCCCGGAACTCGGCAACGGCCTCCGGGTCCGAGGGGTCCGGCCGAGTCGCGCAGGCCGCCAGCCCCGCGCCGAGCAGCAGCAGGAGGAACAGGCGGGACCAAGGGCTCGGGCGGGGCGAGCGGCTCAAGCGGCGTCTCCTGGACGGGGCGCGGGGCTTCCGGCGCCCGGGCCCCGTCTATATATGCGCGCGGCGGCTGTAGCGGAACGGTGGACTTTCCGCGTTGCACAATGTTGCGCCGGGGACGGCGCGCGGGCGGGAGAGGATCAGGATGAACGTCGCCGTGCAAGCCGATCCGGGAACCCTGCAGCGCTGGCTGACGGGGCCGCGCGTCGCCGGCCTGCCGTTGGGCTCCGACCTGCCCCCGCCCAAGCTTTCCTTCGAGTTCTTCCCGCCGAAGAACGAGACGCTGGAGCAGCAGCTCTGGGCAGCGATCCGCCGGCTGGAGCCGCTCGGCCCCCGCTTCGTCTCCGTCACCTACGGCGCCGGCGGCTCGACCCGCGCCCGAACGCATGAGACCGTGAGCCGCCTGGCACGCGAGACCAGCCTGACGCCGGCCGCCCACCTGACCTGCGTCAGCGCGACGAAGGAGGAAGTGAACGAGGTCGCGCGCGGCTACCTCGATGCGGGGGTGCGGCACATCGTGGCGCTGCGCGGCGACCCGCCGGCCGGCGCCAACCAGTACACCCCCCATCCCGGCGGCTATGCCCAGGCCGAGGACCTCGTCCGGGGCCTGCGCAACATCGCGGATTTCGACATCAGCGTCGGCGCCTATCCCGAACGGCACCCCGCGGCGGTCTCGGCCATCGCCGACCTTGATTTCCTCAAGCGCAAGATCGACGCGGGCGCGACGCGGGCGATCACGCAGTACTTCTTCGACACTGACATCTATCTCCGCTTCCTCGACCTCTGCGGCGCGGCGGGGATCACGGTGCCGATCGTCCCCGGCATTCTTCCGGTGTCGAACTTCAAGCAGGTCCAGAAATTCAGCGCGATGTGCGGCGCGTCCGTGCCGGCCTGGATGGAGAAGCTCTTCGAGGGGCTGGACGAGGATGCCGACACGCGTCGGATGGTCGCGGCCGTCGTCGCGGCGGAGCAGGTGCGCCGCCTGCAGGCGAGCGGCGTGGACGAGTTCCACTTCTACACCCTGAACCGCGCCGACCTGACCTACGCGATCGCGCATCTGCTCGGGGTGCGGCCGAAGGCGGCGGGCTGAAAAGCGCGGCCGCGTCGCGCTGCGGCGAAGGCGGCCGCCCTGGGTCTATCTCAGGATGAACTTCTCGGCGATGAAGAGCGTGCCGAACAGCGTCCCCGCGAAGATCATCAGGTGCATCACCATCGCCTTCTTCTTGTAGACCATCTCGGGCGGCGGCTCTGGCAGGGCGGAGGCGGCGAGAGCCGCCAGGCCCCGCGGCTCCGCCTCCGGCGGGGGGGCGGCGGGCGTGGCTGCGGCGACCGCCTCGGCGAGCTTCGCCTCGGTCTCGGCCGGCGTCATGCAGGGGCCGAGATAGGCGAAGCGGCGCGCCGCTTCTTCGGGCGCGATCGTCGCGCCGTCCCACAGCACCCAGTGGCGCAGATGCGGGTTCCAGCCCAGCGGCAGCGGGTGCGACCCGCCATCCTCCACCCGGCTCACCCAGTGCCAGGGACGGTCGTGATCGGCGGGTTCGCCAGGGCGGGAAACGGGCCAGGACATGGGCTTCTCTTGCCGTGAGGGCGCCAGCTTAACGCCCGCCGCGCCGCCGCGTGAACAGGGGAGGTGAACAGGGAAAGTGCGCCGTCAGTTTCCCGCCGTCGGCGCCACCAGGCGCGCGACATGGTCGCGGTCCCGGAGCACGACCGACTTCCGCCACCGGGCATTGCCGAAGGCGAAGACGGGGTCCACCGGCCAGCCGAAGGGCGCGGCGCGGAGGTCGGGCGGGCGGAACTGCCCGAGCCGGATCGCGGCGTTGCGGTGCTGTGCGGGCGCGGCGGAGTTGGTGATCAGCGCGAAGTGGTGGCGTGGCAGGACGCTGGCGAAGGCTCCTTGTAGACCATCGGCCGAAGCGCTGCGTGTTGGCCGCCACCGTCGCGAAGTCCGGGACGGGACCGGCGCCGCGGCCGGCATGCCGTCCGATGGCATGGCGGGTCCTGGCCGGCGTCGTCCGCGGGCCCTCAGCCCGGCCCGACCGTATCCGTCACGACCTTCCAGGGATAGTCGGGCTCGACATAGCCGCCGGGGTCGCCGCGCTTCGGCAGCTTCACCTTGTCCCGCTTCGGCGCCTCGTAGGGGATGTGGCGCAGGAGGTGGCGGATGATGTTCAGCCGCGCGCGCCGCTTGTCGTCGGAATGCACGACGTACCAGGGCGCCCAGGAACTGTCCGTCGCCTGGAACATCGCGTCCCGCGCGCGCGAATAGTCGTGCCAGCGGCTGTAGCTCTTCAGGTCCATCGGCGAGAGCTTCCAGGTCTTCCGGCCGTCCTCGATGCGCTCCGTCAGGCGCTTCGTCTGCTCCTCCATGCCGACCTCGAGCCAGTACTTCAGCAGGATGACGCCGGATTCGATGATGGCCTTCTCCACCGCCGGGACCGTCTGGAGGAAGCGCTCGACCTGCTGGTCCGTGGCGTATCCCATGACGCGCTCGACGCCCGCCCGGTTGTACCAGGAACGGTCGAAGATGACGATCTCGCCGCCGGCGGGCAGGTGCTCGATGTAGCGCTGGATGTACATCTGGGATTTCTGCCGTTCCGTCGGCGCCGGCAGCGCGACGACGCGGAAGACGCGGGGGCTGACGCGTTCGGTGATCGCCTTGATGGTTCCGCCCTTGCCGGCGCCGTCGCGGCCCTCGAACACGATGCAGACCTTGGCGCCCGTCGCCTTCGCCCATTCCTGCAGCTTCACGAGCTCGACATGCAGGTCGAACAGCGCGGCCTCATAGGCCTTGCGGGAGAGCTTGCCGTCGGCGCGGAAGGGGCTGTCCTTTGCGGGCGGCGGCGACGGCTCCCGTGCCTTCTTCGGCTTCCCGTCGTCGTGCTTCTTGTGCTTCCTGGCCATGGCGTGCCTCTTCCTCTCGCAACAGGCTAGCGTGGGGCGCGGTGCAACGACCAGCGATTGCGCTATCGATATCCCGCGATGTCAGCCGTGCCGCAAGCGGTCGTAGACCGGGCGCAGCAGGAAGGGGCTGAGGAAGAGCGGGAACTGGCAGAGCGCGAAGAACAGCAGGATCCGCGGCTCGGTCGCGGCCGGCAGCACCGCAAGGTAGAGCGCCATGTTCCGGTTGCCGCTGAGCAGCCCTGCCGCGAGCGCGATGCGCCGCCCCGTGCGCCACATCGCCGCGGCGGTCAGCAGGTTGAGCCCGAGATTGCCCGCGAATGCGAGCGCCAGCCCGCCCGCGACCCAGGCCGGGTCCGACAGCAGCCTGGCCTGCATCCCGTCCATCACGCCGATGCCGTAGATCACGAGCAGCAGCACGATCGTTCCGTCCACCCGCCCAGACCAGGCCGCCAGCCGCGCCGGCGCGACCATGCGGCGGATCGCCAGCGCGACCGCCAGCGGCAGCAGCACGATCAGCGCCAGCCGTCCCATCAGCGCGGCGATCGAGATCGAGAGATCGACGCCGAGCAGCCCGAGCGCCAGCGGCGGCGCCGTGAAGGGCACGAGCAGTGTGGACAGCACCGCCGCGACCAGGGAGATCGAGGCATCCAGCCCCACCAGCCGCGCGAAGGCCGGCGAGGAGGTTGCGGCGCAGCCCGTCGCCATGATCACCAGCGCAGCGCCGAGCGGCCCGTCGAGCCCCGTGGCGCGCGCGACGGCGAAGGCGATCAGCGGGCAGGCCAGCAGCAGCCAGGCCAGCAACGCCGCGACCAGGAGCGGCCGGCGGAGATAGGAGACGACCTGCACGAGGTCGATGCGCAGCATCACCAGCGTCATCAGCCCCGCGACGGTGATCGTCAGCGTCTCCCGCAGCAGCGAGGCCAGCGGGGGGACGGCCAGGCCCACGAAGATGCAGCCGGCAAGCAACAGCCCGCCGCGCCGGGCCATCCATTCGAGTGCGGTTCCGATGAAGGCCAAGGCGTGTGCGGCGGTTGGAGACGTTCGCAGGCTGTTCTATATCCGGCGCCGTGCCCCGTCGATCCCTCTGGATTCCCGCCGTGCTGGCGATGCTGGCCGCATCGCCGGCCATGGCGTCCTGCACCGACCCGCCAGGCCCTGATGTGGTCTGGCGGCGCTGCCTGCTGGATGGGCGCGACCTCTCGGGCGCTGACCTCTCGCGCGCGACGCTGCGCGACGCGTCCTTCCAGCGCGCCAGGCTGCATGGCGCGATGTTGGTCGGCGCCGAGGCGATCGATGTGCGCTTCGTCTCCGCCGACCTGTCCGAGGCCAACCTGACCGACGCCACGCTGCGCGAGGCCGACCTGACGCGGGCGGAGCTGCGGGGTGCGAAGCTGGTGCGCACCGACCTCCGCCGCGCGCGGCTGTTCCGCGCGGATCTCTCGGGCGCCGACCTGACGGGCGCGATGCTGGCGGGCGCCGATCTGTCCGGCGCGACGCTCGACGGCGCGCGCTGGACCGACGGGCAGCGCATCTGTGCGGCCGGTTCCGTGGGGACGTGCCAGTGAGCGAGTATCTGGCGAAGCTGAACCCCGAGCAGCGCGAGGCCGTCGAGACCATCGACGGCCCGCTCCTGGTGCTGGCCGGCGCCGGCACCGGCAAGACGCGCGTGCTGACGACGCGCTTCGCCCACATATTGATGAGCGGCAAGGCGCGGCCTTGGGAAGTGCTCGCCGTCACCTTCACCAACAAGGCCGCGCGCGAGATGCGCGAGAGGATCGGGGCGATCCTCGGCCGCCCGGTGGAGGGGCTCTGGCTCGGCACCTTCCACGCGCTGTGTGCGCGCATGCTGCGCCGCCACGCGGCCCTGGTCGGGCTCAATCCGTCCTTCACCATCCTCGACACCGACGACCAGCTTCGCCTGTTGAAGCAGGTGATGGAGGTCGCGGGCGTCGACACCAAGCGCTGGCCGCCGCAGGGGCTGATGGCGCAGATCCAGCGCTGGAAGGACCGCGGCCTGACGCCCGCGCGCGTCACGCCGGCCGAGGACACGGACTACGCCGCGGGCCGCGCCAAGGCGCTGTACGAGGGCTACCAGCAGCGCCTGCGCGACCTCAACGCCGCGGATTTCGGCGACCTGCTGCTGCACGTGACGGAGATCCTGCGCGGCCACGCCGAGGTGCTGGCCGACTACCACCGGACCTTCCGCTACATCCTGGTCGACGAGTACCAGGACACGAACCTCGTGCAGTATCTCTGGCTGCGCCTGCTGGCGCAGCGCCCCGACCCGCAGCCTCAGAACATCTGCTGCGTCGGCGACGACGATCAGTCCATCTATTCCTGGCGCGGCGCCGAGATCGAGAACATCCTGCGCTTTGAGAAGGATTTTCGCGGCGCGAAGATCGTGCGGCTGGAAGCCAATTACCGATCGACGCGCCCCATCCTCGGCGCGGCGTCGGGACTGATCGCGCGCAACACGGGGCGCCTCGGCAAGACGCTGCGGCCCGGGCGCAACGACGCCGACGGCGAGAAGGTGCGCGTCGTCTCGCTCTGGGACAGCGAGGAGGAGGCGCGCATGGTCGGCGACCGCATCGAGACGGCGCGGCGATCCGGCGAGAGCCTGAGCGAATGCGCGATCCTGGTGCGCGCGGGCTTCCAGACCCGCAGCTTCGAGGAACGTCTCATCGTGCTCGGCCTGCCCTATCGCGTTGTGGGCGGGCTGAAGTTCTACGAGCGCGCGGAGATCCGCGACGCGATGGCGTATCTCCGCATCCTCAACCAGCCCGCCGACGACCTCGCCTTCGAGCGCATCGTCAACACGCCGAAGCGGGGCCTGGGCGAGAGCGGGCTGCGGCTGCTCCATGACCTCGCGCGGGTGGAACGCATCCCGCTCGCGGCCGCCGCCGAGCGCATCGTGGAAGGCGACGCGCTGAAGCCGAAGCCGCGCAACGCGATCCGCGAACTCATGCAGGGCTTCGCGCGCTGGCGCGGCGTGAACGAGAAAGAAGGCCATGTCGTCGCGGCCGCGACGATGCTGGAGGAGAGCGGCTACACCGCGATGTGGCAGGAAGCCGCCACGGTGAAGAAGGACCCGGAGGCGCAGGGCAGGCTCGAGAACCTGAAGGAACTGCTGCGCGCGATGGGGGAGTTCCAGTCGCTCGCGGGGTTCCTGGATCACGTCGCGCTGGTGATGGAGAATGACGAGAACGCCGAGGGCGAGCGCGTGCAGGTGATGACGCTGCACGCGGCGAAGGGCCTCGAGTTCGACACGGTCTTCCTGCCGGGCTGGGAGGAAGGGCTGTTCCCGTCGCAGCGCAGCCTGGATGAGGGTGGCGAGAAGGCGCTGGAGGAGGAGCGGCGCCTCGCTTACGTCGGCATCACGCGGGCGCGGAAGCGCGCGGTGATCAGCCACGCCGCGAACCGCCGGATCTACGGCAACTGGTCCTCCGCGATCCCGTCGCGTTTCCTGGACGAGCTGCCCGAGGACATGGTGACGCGCGAGGGCGCGAGCGCCATGCGCATGCAGCGCGACGTGCCGTCGGTGTTCGGCGCCGGCGGCGGCCTCTTCGCGCGACGCCCTCGCGTGATCGAGGCAGGATCGTGGGAGGTGAAGGAACGGCCTGCGCAGGTCGCCAGCTTCCAGCGCGGCGACCGCGTGTTCCACGATAAGTTCGGCTACGGCACGGTGACCGCGGTGGATGACGACCGCCTCGAGATCGCCTTCGACAAGTCCGACACGAAGCGCGTCCTCGACCGCTTCGTGAAGCCCGCGGACCAGGCCTGAATGACACGGGACGTCTACTCCACCGGCAGGCGCGACCGCCGCGCCGATCCGCTCGAGACCATCTGGATCGACGCGCTACCCGAGGAGGCCGTGCCCGCCTTCGAGGCCGCGCTGCAGACGGTCTGCCGCACCGTCGCGCTCTTCCTCGACGAGGCCAGCGACACCTGGCGCGTCGAGGGCGTGCGGGCGCAGGGCAGCGGCGAGGAGGAACTGGCCGGCGCGCTCGCGCTCGCCTCCGCCGTCACCGGCCACGACGGCGCGCTACAGGCCGCGCCCGTCGAGGCCGAGGGCTGGCTTGCCCGCACTATCGCCTCCTTCGGCGAGCAGGAGATCGGCGGCGACTTCCTGATCCGCCCGACGCATATCCCGCCGCGCCGCATCTATGGGCGCACGGTGCTGGTGCTCGATGCCGGCATCGCCTTCGGCTCGGGCGAGCACGCGTCCACACGCGGCTGCCTGGTCGCCTTCGCGCGCGCGGCAAAGGACCGGCGGCCGATGCGGCGCGTGCTCGATCTCGGCACGGGGTCGGGGATCCTCGCGATGGCGGCGGCGAAGCGAAGGCATCGCCGCGTGCTCGCCACCGACATCGAACCCTGGAGCGTGCGCGTCGCGGGGCAGAATGCGCGCATGAACGGCGTGGGGTCGCTGGTTCGCGCGCGGCTCGCCGACGGGTGGGGGGAGCGGCATGTGAGGGCGGGCCGGCCCTACGACCTGGTCTTCGCGAACATCCTCGCGCGGCCGCTTTGTGCAATGGCGAGGCACCTGGCGACGGGCCTCGCCCCGGGGGGGACGGCGATCCTCGCCGGCCTGCTCGGCAGCCAGGCCCGCATGGTCCTCGCCGCGCATCGCCGGCAGGGGCTGGTGCTGGAGCGCGCCCTGCCCGTCGGGCCCTGGACGACGCTGGTGCTGCGCCGCCGATAAGAACGGGGCCGGCTGCCCGGGGGAGGGAGGCGCCGGCCCCGTGCGTCCGCGAGGGCCCGAAGTGGGGGGGCGGGAACCCTCGCGGAGTGGACCTTAGGCGGCGCGGGGGGCGCGGCTCGCCAGGTTGAGGTTCGCGGCGCGCGCGGGCGCCTTGAAGCCGGGGTCGAAGACCTTCGCGATGTCGCCGCGCGTCAGGCCGATATCGGCGAGCTCGCGGTCGGTCAGCCCGCGCAGCTGCTCATAGGCGGCACGGCGCGAGGGCCAGGTCGTCACGACCTGCCACAGCGCCGAGAAGGCGCGGCGCAGCCCGGAGACGATCGCGGCATCGCGGGCCTGGTAGGCCTCGGCCAGCATGGCGTCGATCCCGGCCGAGCCAGGGGTGTTCGAGACGGGGAACAGCCCGATCTGTTCCTGGGTGTCACGGGGGTTCATGGTGCAGTCCTGCGGTTCCGCGCGGCTTGTCCGGGTCCCCATGGCCCGAGGCAGCGGTCGCGCGACAGGCCCGTAGATAGGACCGGCGGCCGCCCTTTTGCTGCGCCGCAACAACGCCTGAGGCATGCGCAAAACGCATGTCTTGATATGGACACATGTTGGATTGTTGAGGCTCGCTTGACCAACGCCCCGACCCCCGCCGACCGGATCGCCGCGCTGCGCGCCCATACCGCCCGCCTCGGCCTGGCCGGGGTGCTGGTCCCCCGCGCCGACGCCTTCCTCGGGGAATACGTGCCGCCGTCCGCCGAGCGGCTGGCCTGGCTGACGGGCTTCACGGGATCGGCCGGGCTCGCGCTGGTGCTGCGGGACCGCGCCTATCTCTTCGTGGACGGCCGCTACACCACCCAGGCCGGGCGCGAGGCCGATCCCGCGCTCTGGACGCTGCGCCACGTCACCGACCAGCCGCCCTCCGACCTCCTCCGCGCCGAGCCCCCGGGCACGCGCATCGGCTACGACCCCTGGCTGCACACCGAGGCCGCGATCGAGCGCCTGGCGGGGTCGGGCGCGGAGCTCGTCCCGCTCGACGCCAATCCCGTGGACGCGGTCTGGACCGACCGGCCCGCCGCGCCCGCCGGCCCGGCCGTTGGGCATCCCCTGTCCTTCGCCGGCGTGGACAGCGCGGCGAAGCGCGAGGCCGCGGCCGCCGGGCTCCGCAAGGCCGGCGAGGACGCGGCCGTGCTGGCCGACCCGCATTCCGTGGCCTGGCTGCTGAACATCCGCGGCGGCGACCTCTTCCACACGCCGCTCGCCCTGGCGCAGGCGGTGCTGGGGGCGGATGGCGCGGTCGAGCTGTTCCTCGACCCCGCGCGGGCGGACGCGGCGCTGCGGGCGCATCTCGGCAATGCCGTGACGCTGCGCGCGCCGGCCGAACTGGCCGAGGCGCTGGACGCGCTGAAGGGCCGCAAGGTGCGGCTCGACCCCGATGTCACGCCGGCCTGGTTCGCGCGCCGCCTGCGCGAGGCCGGCGCGACGGTCGTCCCGGGCGAGGACCCCTGCCGGATGCCGCGCGCCTGCAAGAACGCGGTGGAGCAGCAGGGCGCGCGCGCCGCCCATGCGCGCGACGCGGTCGCGCTCGCCCGCTTCCTGTCCTGGTTCGCCGCCGTCCCCCGTGACGGCCTGACCGAGATGGGCGCCGCGGCCAGGCTGCTGGCGCTGCGCGGGGCCGGCCAGCACTTCGTCGCCGAGAGTTTTCCCGCGATTGCCGGCGCCGGCGAGCACGGCGCCATCGTGCATTACCGCGCGACCGCGGCGACCGACCGCGCCATCAACCCCGACGAGGTCTTCCTGCTGGATTCCGGCGCGCAGTACCGCGACGGCACCACCGACGTCACGCGCACGCTCTGGACCGGTCCCGGCGAGGCGCCGCGCGAGATCCGGGAGCGCTACACCCGCGTCCTGCAGGGCCACCTGGCGCTGGCCGCGACGCGCTTCCCCGAAGGCGTGGCCGGCCCGCACCTCGATGCCATCGCGCGGCGGCCGCTGTGGCTGGCGGGGCTCGACTACGACCACGGCACGGGGCACGGGATCGGCAGCTTCCTGTCCGTGCACGAGGGGCCTGCGGGGATCAGCCGCGCCGCGAAGCCGGTGGCGCTGAAGCCCGGCATGATCCTGTCGGACGAGCCCGGCTTCTACGAGCCCGGCGCCTACGGGATCCGGATCGAGAACCTGCTGCTGGTGCAGCAAGCGGCGATGCAGCCGGGGCAAACCAGGCCCTTCCTGGAATTTGAGGTGCTGACCCTCGCACCCTATGACCGCGCGCTGATCGAGGTGGCGCTGCTGACGCCGGCGGAGCGCGCGCAGGTGGACGCGTATCACGCGCGGGTGCTGGCGGAGGTCGGGCCGGCGCTGGATGGGCCGGCGCGGGCCTGGCTGGCAGCGGCCTGCGCGCCGCTGTAGCCGCGGCACCGCCGCGTCAGCCTGTCGTCCGCCAGAGCCTTGGCAGGCCGCCGGAATGGCTGAAGAGGGTCTGCAGCGCGCGCAGGAAGGCCAGCGGCAGCCGCCCCGCCAGCGGCGCCGCCTTCCGCGCGATGAAAGCGACGGCTTCGGACAAAAGCGGCCGCGGCAGCGCCCAGGCCGGCGCCGGCAGGGCGCTTTCCAGGCCGAGGCGGCGGGCGAACTCGATCGCCGCGGGGGCGACGCGGAAGGCGCGGCGGAAGGCGCGGACGACATACCAGGCGATCTGGCGCAGCGGGCTGTCCCGGAAGCCGGGATGCCGGCTCGCATGCAGCAGCATGCGGTGCAGCAGCTTCGCCTTGGCGGCGCGCCGCAGCGTGCGATGGGCGGTGTCGGGCCGGCCGAAGGCCGCGGGCATCTCGCGCCAGGGCCCGCGGGAGCAGGCGACCCAGAAGATGCCGTCCCAGGTGAGGCGCGCATTGCGCGGCGGCCGCCCGCGGCCGGCGCGGCGGAGGATGCGGGAGAGCTCCGCCCATTGCGCGTCGGACATCGGCCACCAGTGGCGCGGGGCGGTCGGCAGCAGGGGGAAGGCCGGGAGGGCGTCGCTCATCCCGTCACCATAACGGCAAAAATTCCTAATCGCCAGCCTTTCCGCGACGCCTGGGACGACGCGGGATTCCGATGCCGGATTCCGCTGGGCGGCGCATGGCGAGGCGCCGCCGGATGCGCTCCAATGCGCCGCGGAGCCCGCCCATGATCCAGAACCTGTTCGCCGCCACGAACCTCGGCATCACCGCCTTCGCGGTGGTGGTCTTCGCCGTGCTCATGGCCGGCTATTACGTCGGCGTCGCGCTGGGCGCCCGGCGGGGACCGCGCGCCTCCGCTTCGGAGGCCGACAATGTCAGCCCCGTGGTGACGGGCATGCTGGGGCTGCTCGCCTTCTCCCTCGCGCTGACGCTCAACATGGCGCAGGGGCGCTTCGACGCGCGGCGCGCCGCGGCGCTGGCGGAATCGAATGCGATCGGCACGGCCTGGCTGCGCGCGAAGGCCATCGGGCATCCCCGCGGCGAGGCCATCGCCCGCGGCTTCGAGAACTACCTCAGGCTGCGCCTGGACTACGTCCAGGCCGGGCCGAGGCAGGCGGGGCTGACCGACATCGCGGACCGCACCAATGCCGCGCAGGGGCTGATCTGGGGCCATGTCGCGGCGATCGTGCGGGAGAGGTCGGACCCGGTGGCGGCGGCGCTGCAGGCATCGGTCAACGACGCCTTCGATTCCAGCACGACCCAGCGCTGGGCCTTCGCCGACCCGATGCCGGAGGAGATCCTGCTGCTGCTGCTCGCGATGTCGGTCGTGTCCATCTCGGCGCTGGGCTACCAGATCTCGCTTCGGGCGCGGTGGCTGCCCTTCGCCTCGGCGATGCTGATCGCGATGTGGACGGCGACGATCGCGCTGACGGTGGACCTGTCGCAGCCGAGGTTCGGCTCGATCGGCCTCGATCCCCGGGTCTACCAGTGGACGCTGAACGGCTTCGCCGGCGGCGTGACCATCCCGCCGGCGCCGTAAGGCGCTCGGCCGCCGGCGCCGTAGCGCTCGGCCGCCGGCGCCGTAGCGCGCCCCGCCGCGCGCGGGATAGCATCGCCGACGGGAATCCAATTGGGGCAGGCTTGCGCAGGCTGATCGAGGGCATTGCCGAGTTCCGCGCGACGCAGCTGCCGCTGCATGCCGAGCGCTTCCGCGCGCTGGCCGCCGGCCAGGCGCCGGACACGCTGATGATCACCTGCGCCGACAGCCGCGTGGTGCCGGATTTGCTGGTGTCCACCGATCCCGGCGACCTCTTCACCATGCGCAACGTCGGCAACCTGGTGCCGCCGGCCGATGCGGCGGGGATGTCCACCGGCGACCTGTCGGAGGCGAGCGCCATCGAATACGCGGTGCTGGTGCTGCGCGTGCGCAACATCGTGGTCTGCGGGCATTCCGCCTGCGGGGCGATGCGCGCGGCGCTGGCGGCGCGGATGCGCGGCGACACGCCGAACCTGGCGCGCTGGCTGGGCCATGCCGGGCCGGCGCGGACGCGGCTGGAATGCGACGGGCCGCTGGACACCGCGCTGCCGCCCGATGACCAGCTGTCGCAGCACAACGTGCTGGCGCAGATCGGGCACCTCATGACCTATGGCATCGTGCGCGAGGCCGTGGCGGCAGGGCGGCTGCGCCTGACGGGGTGGTGGTTCTCGGTCGGGACGGGAGACATGTATTCCCACGAGCCCGAGACCGGGCGCTTCGAGATCATCGAGGGCGAGGTGGCGCGGCGCATGGTGGAGCGGACGGAGCGCGGGGGATGACGGAAGGGCAGGACGCGTCGCGCCTGATCGACGGGCGGATCGCGGAGCTCGGCGATTGGCGCGGCGCGACGCTGGCCCGGATGCGGGCGCTGATCCACGCGGCCGACCCGGAGGTGGAGGAGACCTGGAAGTGGCGCGGCGTGCCGGTGTGGGAGCATGCCGGGATCCTCTGCACCGGCGAGACCTACAAGGCGGTGGTGAAGCTGACCTTCGCGAAGGGCGCGTCGCTGCCCGACCCGGCGGGACTGTTCAACGCGAGCCTGGAGGGCGGGACCAGGCGGGCGATCGACATTCGGGAGGGGGAGATGGTGGAGGAGGGGGCGTTCGTGGCGCTGGTGCGGGCGGCGGTGGCGGCGAATTTGGGGAACAAGGCGAAGCGGAAGTAACGCCGAAAAGGCTTGACCCGCGACCCTGCGCCTTCGTCATCCGCGGCGCCGGACTGCGGGTGTTGGATTTCCCGATCTCGCATGAGCCGCCGCGCTCCTGCGGTTACACAAGTGAAGATACGGCGGCTTGGACGCGTTGCCGCATAACGTCAGAACCAACCACCGCCTTAAATTCGGCCGGCAAATCCTCAAGAGAATTGATGATCTTATACAGCCAATATTGTGTCGCTGTCCGCTCGCTAGAGGAAAGATCAAAACGGCGAGCGGAAATGAATGGAGGTATGTGATCAAGAACGCGAACAGCATAGGATCGGTTGCTGCTTTCAACAAGCATGCTGTTGATGCGTTCAAATCCGGAAATAATTTTGTCGATATTGGATATCGATCTACCACTCTGTTCGGCTGTCGCTCGCAGGAGTGAAATTCTAAACGCTTGTGTGTCTATCTGGAAAGTCTGAAAGGCTACCAGTGCTGCAGCCTTTACATATGCCGTTTCAATATAATCTTCGGCCGCATCCAGTCTGGGTACTTCTGCCATAGCAATAGCATACTGAAGCCAAAACAAAGGCTCATCATTAACACGCTGATCGTGGCGAATCTTTTCATATATATCAATAATTATAGACTGATAGTCGCCCTTGTCCCGCAGGATCTGGCGCAAGCTACTATATGCCATCATATTTGACATCAGAACACGGTAGACGCGCTCCGACTTTCGATCCGAGGATGCTAAAATAATATCCACAATTGCGGCGGCAATTTCCTCGGACTCTAGAAAGGATTGCAGAACAAACGAAGAAAATACTGCTGATCGGACTCTGAATTGCTCAGAAGATACAGAAAATATTTCCTTTGCAAGATCCTCTAGCGGCTTCAAAGCGACAAATGGATCAGCGCCAATCACGGATCGAATAAATCCGGACCCGACTGTGCCCTGATGGGCCGCAATTAGCATCATTATAGAAAGAGTTCGTCTATTTCGATGGCTATCAAAAAGAGGCGCAAGTGCGGTGCGAATCCGAGATTTGATCGATTTATTTTCAAAAAGGTCAAGTAGGAGGTCCCGTAATTCAGCGTGTTTTGTCGTGGCGTTTTGTGGGATCGGTAGTCCGGCACGCTTGCACAGTTGGCTGAAGGCAGACATCTCTGGGGTCGAAAGGGCGTTCAGACTCACGCGGTCAAATGGTTGCGGGAGCACCTGTGCAAGTTCGTGAAATCGGACCTCAAAGGTTCCCGTTCGAACTTCGACAACGAGCTTCATGTCCGGCAAGGCAGACCGAAGGCCGCCGAGCGCGTCCTGTGCAGATGGATAGTTTTCGACAAATATCACGATTTTACCTACACCGGAAAGTACGGCAATTTCCTTCGAAACGTCCGGATGTCCAGGCCTAAACAAAAAGCACTTCCAGCCGCGCTTAGATAGTTCAAACGCAAGTAGGTGAAGAAAAACAGTCTTGCCGTTTCCGAGACGCCCATCAATCACGAGGGATGCTTTGCGCTCCAATGAGTCGGCGGCGGTTTGGACGACTACCGACCGAGCAATCGCGTAATCCTCACTTGGTTGAGATCGTGCCAATCTACCAGCGTCAAAGTCGCCATAAACAAGAAGATCGTAGATTTCGCTGGCTGTTGGTTGCGCAATTGCGCGCCGGTCTCGAGTAGGATCAAGTGAGCGGAACGATTTCAGCGAATACAAGTCGGGAGGCGACGCGGGTCTCGGAGCGGATCGGATGTAATCAGAAAATCCCTCCGTGCCGATGAAGAGCGCGGTTCCATAGTCAGCTGTGCGTCGAACAAAGATAGAATCAGGAGTTGTCCCCTGAATGAAGTAAGTTCTTTTTGCTAGACCTGGATCCTTCATCAGTAATGCGGCGATATGATAGTCTGATAGGCTATAGCCTATGATATAGAGCGCGCTAGCATATGCCAAATCTCTTTGAAACTGGTCGTACCACGGCGATTTCACCATATACTGATTGATATATGATGTTTCGCTAAGTATAAGACTTGATCGGACGTTCTCTTCGGTCACAAGTCGGATGCTGCCGTGCAGATGAATCACGGCCCCATTTGGAAGTTTTGGTGGAAGTTTGTCAGATACGTCGTATGAGTGAGGCGGCTCTTTCTTCGAAATGCGATATACTTCTACAATGTCGTCGTAATTGGTTGTGTATATTCTTCGCCAAGGCTCACGAAGTACCGTTTTTTGTGATTCATGCAGCGCATTTGTCCGAAATATGCTATACAAATGGCCGCGCAGCTTCTTGGAATCCTTCTCTGCATATTCTTCAGAGAGGACTTGAAGATCGTAAGTTGATTCGGGTGGAAGTTTGAGTTCATCGAGAAAGTGTTTGCGAAGTTGTGCGCCATTGGGGGGATGGTTCCCGGCAATGTTGGTCGCGCTCATGCTGAAGCCAGAACCCAGAAACAGTATGGACGATGCGGGGTCGAAATCGCCGACGGGACTCGTCATGCCTGACACGCTGGGCCTCCAAATCAATTCAAGATTGTCCGCGTTCCTGGCTTGCGGCAACCGAAAATCTGACGTTCGTCCTGCATGGGAGCAATCATCGCGGCTGATCGCAACAGCCTTACACAGGGCGATTGCTGCCTGGCAGATTGCGCGTCACCCCACCCCCACCTCCAACCACCCCCGGCCATCCAGCCGCGCCTCGTCACCCTCCAGCAGCAGCACCGTCGTCGTGTCGCTCTCCACGATCGCCGGGCCCGGGACGCGCTGGTCCGGGGCCAACTCCCCAAATCCCCACACCGGCAGGTCGCGCAGCGCGCCGCCGACCAGGGCGCGGCGGATTCCGACCGGCTTCGCCGGCTCCTTCGCCCCCAGCACCGGCGCCTCCCGCGCGGGCAGTTTCCCGACCGCGGCGACGCGGGCGGTGACCAGCACCACCTCTTCGCCGCGCAGCGCATAGGTGAACAGCGCCTCGTGGCGCTGGTGGAAGGCCTCGGCCACGCGCGCAGGCAGGCCGGGCGCGTCCCAGGCGACGCCGTCCAGCGGCACGCCGACCTCGAAGACCTGCTCGCCATAGCGCATGTCGGCACTCCGGCGGATCGCAGGCTCGCCCGGCATCCAGGCCGCGATCCGCGCGCGGGCCTCGGTTTCCAGCCGCGCGAAGAGGTCGCGCAGGGCGGCCTCCTCGGGCAGGCCGACGGCGTCCGCCAGGCTGCGGGAGACCTCGTAGCGCAGGTCGGTCTGCAGCATGCCCCAGGCCGACAGCCCCGCCGCCAGCATCGGCACCGCGACCCGCGTCATGCCGAGGTCGCGCGCCACCGCGCTCGCATGCAATCCGGCCGCGCCGCCGAAGGCCAACAGCGTGAAGCCGCGGGGATCGACGCCGCGGCGGACGGTCGCGACGCGGATGCCCTCGGCCATCGCGACGTTCGCAAGCTGGTGGATGCCCGCGGCGCAGGCGAGCGTGTCGAGCCCGACACGCGAAGCCAGGCGCGCGACCGCGGCCTCGGCGGCGTCGCGGTACAGGCGGCGCTTGCCGCCGAGGAACCTCGTGCCATCGAGATAGCCGAGCACCAGGTTGGCGTCGGTCGTGGTGGGCTCGGTGCCGCCGGCGCCGTAGCAGGCGGGGCCGGGGACCGCGCCGGCGCTGCGGGGGCCGACGCGCAAGATCCCCGCGCCGTCGAGATGCGCGATGGACCCGCCGCCGGCGCCGAGCGTGACGATGTCGAGGGATTCGAGCGCGATGCGCTCCCCGCCCACGCTGCGGCCGCGGCCGAGCGCGGCCTCGCCGCCCGCGACGAGCGCGACATCGGTGGAGGTGCCGCCGACGTCGAAGGTGACGAGGTCCTGCCCGAGGCCCGTGCGGGCCAGCGCCAGCGCCGCCGCGACGCCGCCGGCGGGGCCGGAGAGCGCGGTGCCGGCGGCCAGGCGCTGCGCTTCCTCGACCGGCGCGACGCCGCCATGGCTGAGGATGACGAAGAGCGGGCCGTGGAAGCCGGCCTCGTCCAGGCGCTGCTGCAGGCGGCCGAGATAGCGGCCGACGATCGGCCCGACGGCGGCGTTGACGACCGTGGTGGAGAAGCGCTCGAACTCCTTGATCTGCGGGAGGACGTCTGAGGAGAGGGTGACGTAGGCGTTGGGGAGGGCGGCCTGTACGGCGGCGCCGGCCTGGCGCTCGTGGCGGGGATCGCGCCAGGCGTGGAGGAGGGCGATGGCGACGGCGTCCACGCCTTCCCGCTTCAGCGTCGCGATGGCGGCGTTCAGCGAGGCTTCGTCCAGCGCGGTCTCGACGGTGCCGTCGGCGCGCAGGCGCTCGCGCAGCGGCAGTCTCAGGCGGCGGGGGACGAGCGTCGGCGGCGGGGAGAGGCGGAGGTCGTAGCGCTCGGGCTTCAGCCCCTCGCGCATCTCGATGACGTCGCGATGGCCGTCGGTGGTGAGCAGGGCGACGCGGGCGGTGCGGCGCTCGAGAAGGGCGTTGGTGGCGACGGTGGTGCCGTGGACCAGGCGCTCCGTGACCTCGAGCAGCTCGCGCAGCGTGACATGGAGCTCGGCGGCGAGCGCGGCCAGGCCGTCGAGCACGCCCTGCGACTGGTCCTGCGGCGTGGTCGCGGCCTTGGCGAGGATCGTCGCGCCGTCGGCGCCGATGCAGACGACGTCGGTGAAGGTGCCGCCGACATCCACGCCGATGCGATAGGGGCCCATCATCGCAGCAGCCCCTCCTTCCGGTCTTCCGCGATCGCCGAGGGGTCGCGTTTCTCCGGCGGCCCCCAGCCGCCGCCGCCGCCGGAGCGGACGACCAGCACGTCGCCCGGCACCAGCTCCACGCCGGTCTCCTTCGTCTTCAGGTCGCGCTCCGTCCCGTCGGCATGCCGCAGCGTGTAGTGGTGCGGCGCGCCGTCCTTGCCGCCGAGCATCCCCGCCGCGCCATGCCGCACGCCATCGCCGGCGGTGTTGGCGCGGGCGGGGCCGTCGGTCTCGATCACCAGTTCGAGCTCCGCTCCCAACCCGCCGCGATGCGTGCCCTCGCCCGCCGAACCCGGGCGGAATTCGTGGCGGCGGAAGAAGAGGGGGAAGCGCGCCTCGGCCATCTCGACGCTGCCGAACTTGAGCCCGCCGGCGGAATGCCACTCGCCGGCGGTGGACCAGCCATCACCCTTCGCATGCCCGCCACCGCCGGGCCGGGCGTGAAACAGGTGCCAGACGAAGCCCCGCGCGCGGCGGGGATCGCGGCCCTGGATGGCGACGCGGAAGCGCCTCCCCCAGCCGCCCATCGCGCGATCGGGGCAGGCGGGCGCGAGCGCCTTCACCACCGCCTCGACGATCTCGTTGGAGCAGTGGCTGGTGCAGAGCGTCACCGCGGCGCCTTCCCGCGGGCGGACGATGCTGCCCTCCGGCGCGATGACCGTCAGCGGCCGGAAGGCCCCGTCGTTCTTCGCGACCTCGGGGTCGAGCAGATAGGCGAGCGCCATGCGCGCGGCACTCACCGTGTTCGGCCACGACGAATTGACGAAGCCGCGCACCTGCGGCGCGGAGCCCGACAGGTCCACGGTGATGTCGCCGCCTCGCTTGATGACGCGCGCGCGGATCGGGATGTCGGTCGCGCCATGGCCGTCGTCGTCCAGCACCGCCTCGCCGCGGTATTCGCCATCCCCCCAACCCGCGATGATGCGCCGCGCATGCGCTTCCGAGAGGTCCAGGATCGCGTCCGCCGCCGCCGCCAGCTTCGCCGCGCCGTGCTCCGCGACCAGCGCCTCGACGCGCCTGGCGCCGAGCCGCGCCGCGCCCCACATCGCCATGAGGTCGCCCCGGAAGTCGCGCGCGATGCGCGTGTTCAGCGCCAGCATCGCGACGAGGTCCTCGCGCAGCGCGTCGCCCTCGCCGAGGCGGATCGGCGGGATGCGGATGCCCTCCTGCCAGATCTCGAAGGCCGCGGGGTTGTAGGCGCCATGCGTCGCGCCGCCGATGTCGGACTGGTGCGCGCGCACCACCGCGAGGAAGCGCAGCGAACCCTCGCCGAAGACGGGCAGGACGATCGTCAGGTCCGGCAGGTGGCTCCCGCCATGCCAGGGATCGTTCAGAAGATAGCAGTCGCCCGGCTGCATGGCGTCGCCGAAGGCATCCAGCACCGCGGCCGCGGCGAAGGGCATCGCGCCGACATGCACCGGGATGTGATCGGCCTGCGCGACCAGCCGCGCCTGCCCGTCGCACAGCGCGATCGAGAAGTCGCGCGACGAATTCAGGATCTGCGACGTCGCCGTGCGCAACAACGCTTCGCCCATCTCTTCCACGATGGCGCGGAAACGGTTCTCCAGTACGGCGAGCGTGACCGGGTCTGTCATCCGCTCACGCTCCGGCGCGCACGCGCGAGCGTCAAGCCCGAGGGGATGCCGGGCGCGAACCGACACGCAGGCGTTGCGTTCCATGCCGTGTCGTTCACCCTGATCGAGCGCGGCAGGCCGCCGCGGCGCGCCATGACCGCGCTGCTGATGCTGCTCGCCGCGGCGGTGCTGCGCGCGCCCGTGATGGGATCGGCGGTGCTCGACCCCGATGAGGGGCTCTATCTCCTCCAGGCCGAGGCCTGGCTCCGCGGCGGCTGGCCCTATGTCGCGGTGTGGGACATGCATCCGCCGGGCGCGCCGGCCCTGCTGGTCATCCCGCGCGCGCTCATCCCCGACCCCGTGCTGGCGCTGCGCGTCGCGGGGATCCTCGCCGTCGCGGCGACGGCGACGGGGCTCGCGATGCTGGCACTGCGTCTGGGCGCCTCTGCCTGGACGGGGCGCGCGGCGGGGCTGCTCTATATCGCGGGCTCGCTCCGGCTGAACGGGCTCGCGACCAATACCGAGATCCTCTTCGCGCCCCTTGTCGTGCTCGTGGCGGTGCTGCTGCTCGGCGCCACGCCGTCGCTGCGGCGCGTCGCGCTGGCGGGGCTGGCGGCGGGGATCGCGGTGTGGGTGAAGCAGGTCACGGTGTTCGAATGCTCGGCGTTGTGGCTGACCATGGCCTGGTGCGCCTGGCGCGGCGGCACGGGTGTCGCGCGCATCGCGACGATGGCCTGCGTCTATGCGCTCTGCGCGGGGCTGCCGACCGGCGCGATGGCGGCGGGCTACTGGATCTCCGGGCATTTCGACCTCTGGCTGCAGGGCAACCTGCTCGCGCTGATCGCCTATGCCGGGATCGAGGAGACCCGGATCGGCGTCTGGCGCGGCGTGGCTCCGGTCTGGCCGGACCTGATCGGGCCGGCGGTGCTGGCCTGCATCGGGCTGACGGGGCGCAGAAGCCGGCTGCTGCTTCCCTGGCTGGCCGCCGCCGCGGTCGCGGTCGCGGCGCCCGGCAAGTATTTCGACCACTACTTCCTGATCCTGCTGCCGCCGCTGTCGCTGCTCGCTGCCTTCGGGCTGCGGGCCCTGCCGCGGCGCCTGTCGCGCCCGCTCCTCGTCCTCGCTGTCGCGCTGCCCTTCGCCCTGATGATGGCGCCGCGCATCCAGCACGGGCTCGGGCTGCGCGGGCCCGACCCCGTGCGCGAGGTCGCGCGGATCGCGCGCGAGGCGCTGGCGCCGGGCGAGGTGATGTATGTCGCGAACTGGCATCCCATCGCCTATGCGCTGGCCGGCCGGGCGCCGCCGACGCGCTACGCCTTCCCGACCCACCTCATCGGCACGGAGATGGGGCTGGCGGGCGAGGGCATCGCGCAGGAGCTCGATCGCGTGCTCGCGATCCCGCCGCGCGTGATCGTCACCGCCGACGACCGCTGGCGCGACGCGCGCCCCGAGGCGCGCGCGGCGATCGAGGCCGCGCTGGCGGACTACGAGCTCATCGCCACGGTGCAGGACGGCCACGGCCCCGTCAGGGTGTGGAAGCGCCTCTGAGGGCGGGCGCTTCCTGCGCAGCGCAGGTCAGGACGTCATGAGGCAGGTATCAGGCCGGATCGGCCGCGTCCTCCCCGCGCGCCTGGCGGCCCGGCGCGGCGGCGATCTCGCGGACGAGCTTGCGCCGGATCGCCTCGGCGAAGCTCCCGAGGTCGTGTGCGACGACCAGGAACGCATCCGGGCCGCCGATCACCTCCTCGGCGTAGTAGGCGTCGAGGCCGGCCTCCGCGTCCAGGATCGGCAGGCCGTTCACGGTGATCCCGGCCGCGGCCGCCTCGTCGCGCGCCGCGGCGGCGGACCGCCCGTCGTTGTTCCGCCCGTTGCCGGAGATGTCCACCACGCGTCGCGCGGCCTCCCACGGCATCCTCGCCAGCAGCCGCGCCGCGAAATCGATCGCACCGCTGATGGAGGTGAAGCCCGGCACCGGGGACGGCGCGCGCAGCAGCCGGCCGGCGACGCGCCAGGCGCTGGCCTCGTCCTCGACCACGGTCCAGGGAACGAGCAGGTCCTGGCGATCGCGGTTCGACCATTCGATGGCGGCAAGCCCGACCTGCCCGCGCGCGTTGGCGCCCAGCGCGGCGAGGAAGGCGGGGCTGGTGACGGCGCGCGCATGGCCGAGGCGCTGCATCGCCAGCCGCTCGTCGCTCAGGCTGCCGGAGACGTCGATCGCGAGCACCAGGGCGACGTCCACCGCGTCCTCCGGGGACGCCGCCCGCACGCGTGGCGCCGCCAGGGCGCCCGTCGCCGCCAGCAGGCTTCGGCGCAGCATGGACATCATCCTCCCGCGATGCCGCCGGACGGCCCCGGACGGCCCGGGCGCGACGATGCGCCGCGTCACGGCGGCCCCGACATCCCCGTTCCGCCGGCGTCATCCGGAATCCGCCGATAATTCCCGCGCTCCGCGTCCCGGCCCTGGCTATGCTGCCCGGCGCGGCGGCGCGCGCCGCCGCGGCCTGGAGGCGAAGCCATGGCCCCGCACGACAACGCCCGCGACCGGCGGGACGGTGCGAAGGCAAGCGGCATCGGGGCGGTGCCGCACGGCGTCGCGCGGGCGGTCGCCCATATGCGCGCCAACCTCGCCGGCGCCGTCACTGCGGCCGAGCTCGCAAGGGCCGCCGGCGTGCCGGGGCGCACGCTGCAGCGGCACTTCCTCGGCTTCCTCGGCGTCGCGCCGCTCGTCTATCTCCGGCAGCTTCGCCTGGCTGCGGCGAGGGAAGCGCTGGCGCGGCCGGCGGCCGGCGCGACCGTCACGGACGTCGCGCTGGCCCATGGCTTCGACCATCACGGCCGCTTCGCCGCGGCGTATCGGCAGCGCTTCGGGGAGCCGCCCTCGGCGACGCTCGCGCGCGGCCGCGCCGAAGCGGCGGCCCGCATGGCGGCGCCCACCGTCGCGCGCCATGCGCCGACGCTGGTGGTCTCGCCGCCCGGCCTTCCGGCGGGCGCGCGGGCGGAGGATCGCGCGCTTGCGGAGTCGCTCGCCCAGCACCTCGTCGCCGCGCTGAGCCGGGGGACGGGGCTCGCCGTGTCCCTCGCGCGGCCCGGGGAGCGCGGGCGCGACGGCGCGCGCTACGGCCTCGACGGCCTGGTCGTGCGTGTCGCGGGGCGGCTGCGGCTGGTGCTGCGGCTGCTCGACCGCGGCGACGGCACGCATCTCTGGGGCGACGCCTTCGACGGGGAGGCGATCGATCCGCTCGACCTGCAGGACCGCGCGGTCGGTGCCGCGCTGGACGCCGTCGGCGCGCGCATCGAGGGATCGGAGATCGCGCTGGCGCGGCGGAAGGCGCCGCCGCATCTGGAAGCGCGCGACCTCGTGCTGCGCGCGACGCCCTTCGTGCTGGCGGCCGATCCCGACAGCGCGGAGCAGGCGCTGCGCTGGCTGCGGGAGGCCATGGAGATGGACCCGGGCGACGCCGAGGCGCCGGCGCTGGCGGCCTGGTGCCATGCGCAGCGCGTCTCCTACCACCGCGCGACCGACCGCGTAGCGGAGCTGTCCTTGGCGAGGACATTGGCGGGCCGGGCCATGATGCTCGATCCCGGCAGCAGCGCCGCCTTCGTCGCCGCCAGCGGTGTCGCCTTTGCGCAATACGACAGCGAGCAGGCCCCGGCGCTGATGGCGCGCGCACTGGCCATTGGCCCGCACGCCTCCTGGGCATGGGAAAGGCTGGGTTGGATGGAATGCTTCTGCGAGGCGCCCGCGGCGCCGATCGGCGCTTTCGCCCGCGCCATCGGCCTGAAGCCGCCGGGGCTGCCGCTCGCCAACTGCACGGCCGGCATCGGCTGCGCCCATTTCAGGCAGGGGCAGTATGCCGAGGCGGCGGTCGCGCTGCGCCGGGCGCTGGCGCTCAATCCGCGCATGGCCTGGGTCAACCGGATCCTGGCGCCGTGCTACCTCATGCTGGGCGAAGGCGCGGCGGCGCGGCTCGGCCTGCGGGCGCTTCGCGAAGACTGCCCCATGATCACGGTCAGGCAAGTCGTCGCGGCCCTGCCGACGGGCATGCCGGCGCAGGGCCTGGTCGTCGCCGACGGGCTGTCGAGGCTCGGCCTGCCGCCGTGACGGGCGGCTGCGTGACCTGGCCCCGGCGGCTGGTGCAGCGCCCTATTCGAAGCCTTTCGCCCGCAGCACCGCCTGGGCGGGCGGCGAGGCAAGGAACGCGACGAGCGCCCGGCCGGCCTCGGCTTCGGCGCTGCCGGTCACGATGCCGCCGGCGAAGCGCGTGTAGTTCTGGATCTCCGGCGGCAGGGGGCCGGCGAACTCGACGGAGGGCTGGGCGAGGATCTCGCTGACCTGATTGAAGCCGATCTCGACCTCGCCGCCGGCGACGCTGTCGTACAGCACCTCGGTCGGGGGCAGCAGCCGGGTGCGCGGGCGCATCGCTTCGGCGATGCCCAGCCGCTCGAGCAGCGCGGCGAGATAGATGCCGCTGGCACCCCCGCCGGCGGGATCGGGATAGGCGATGGAGCGGGCGGCCAGCATCGCACGCGTGAAGGCGGCTGCCGAGCCGATGTCCGGCTTCGCGGCGCCGGGTCGCACGAAGGCCCCGACGCCGACCCGGGCGAAGACGACGAGGTCGCCGGGCGCGATCCTGCCCTGCGCCTGCAACTGCTGCATCAGCGGCGTGGAACTGATCAGCACATCGGCCGCCTCGCCATCGCGCACGCGATTGGCGACGGCGCCCGCCGTGTCGAAGGCGATCGCGGCCTCCTGCCCGGCGGCGCCTGCGAAATCAGCGAGCAGGACGCCCATCGCGGGCCGCAGGGCGACGGCGCAGAGCAGCCTGATCCCGCCGGCTCGGGCGGCGCGCCCGGACGCGATCGCCGGCAGCGCGAGCGCCGCAGCGAGGATGGCCCGCCGGTCCGTGTCCATCGTCCATCCCCCGTGACATCCAGGGCAGCGGCCGCCGGGCGACCGCCCGCGCACTCCGCGCCGCGCGCCGGGGCGATGTCAAAGCGAGAATGGGCGAGAGGCGCCGGCGACTATCCCCGCCGCGCGGCGTCGATGGCGGCGACGTCGATCTTCCTCATCGTCATCATGGCCTGGAAGGCGCGGCGCGCCTCGTCGCCGCCGGCGGCCATCGCCTCCATCAGGGTGCGCGGCGTGATCTGCCAGGAGATGCCCCAGCGGTCCTTGCACCAGCCGCAGGCGCTCTCCTGGCCCCCGTTGCCGACGATGGCATCCCAGTAGCGGTCGGTCTCCGCCTGGTCCTCCGTCGCGATGGCGAAGCTGAAGGCCTCGCTGTGGCGGAACGCGGTGCCGCCGTTCAGCCCGATGCAGGCGACCCCGGCGACGGTGAATTCCACCATCAGCACGTCGCCCTGTTTGCCGGAGGGAAAGTCGGCGGGGGCGCGGAAGACCTTGCCCACCGAACTGTCGGGGAAGGTCGCGGCGTAGAAGCGCGCCGCGTCCTCCGCATCCTTGTCGAACCAGAGGCAGACCGTGTTCTTCGCCATGCGTCATCCTGCCACAGATCGGCGGCGGGGAAAGGGCCGGGGTCAGCGGCTGGGGGTCGCCGGTTGCGGCGCGGGGGTCGCCGACGGCGCCGCGGCACCGGATCCCGCGCGCGCCGCGCCGCCCGAGCCCGCGGACGGCGTCGCCGGCGTCGCGCCGGTGGCGTCGCGGCCGGCGAGGCAGTCGCTCATAAAGGCCCGCCGCGCATCGGCGGTGAGCTGGCGCGAGCCCGCCTGGTCGTTGCAGCGCCGCATGCGGTCCTGCTGCGCCTGCTGTGCGGCGCTGGGCCGGCCGGCCGCCGGCGGCATGCGGCCGGCGAGGCATTCGCTCATGAAGTCGCGGCGCGCATCGCCCGCCAGTTGGCGCGTCCCGGCCTCGGCGTTGCAGTTGCGCATGCGGTCCTGCTGCGCTCCCTGCGTGTTGGAGGGCGCCGGGCGCCCCTGCCCGCCGGTGCCCGGCGGCGCGCCCGGCGCCTGGGCCAGCGCCGGCGCGATGCCGAGTGCGCAGGCCAGGATGCCGGCCGCGATTGGATGACGTGACATGATGGCCTCCGTCCTGCTCACCGCGACGCCAACGCGGGAGGCGGCGGAGGGATGCGCGAAACCGCCCCCGGCCGCTCTGGCGGCACCGGCGGGGTGGTCCCATGATGGGCCGGCATGGCCCCCGCCACCCTCACCGACCTGCTCGAGCGCACCGCCGCCGCGCGGCCCGACGCGCCGGCGCTGCCGGGGATGGGCTGGGCCGAGGCCGCGGCCGAGGTCCGCCGCCTCGCCGGCGGGCTCGCCGCGCGCGGGATCGGGCCGGGCGATCGCGTCGCGCTGTTCCTGCCGAACCGGCCCGGTCTTATCCTGCTGCTGCTGGCGCTGGCCCGCCGCAGCGCCTGCGCGGTGCTGCTGAACACGCGCTTCCGTGCCGGCGAGATCGGGCCCCTGCTGGCGCGCGCACAACCCCGCGCGATCGCGGTGGCGCGCGACTTCGCTCCGGTGGATGCGGCGGCGGTGATCGGCGCCGTGCCGGCGCAGGCGCGGGCCTCGCTGCGCTTCGCGATCGGCGTGGATGGTCTGGACGAGGGCGAGCTGGCGGCGCTGCGCTGCACGCCCATCGGCATGCTGCGCGGCGCGGAGGCGCCGGACGCCTCGTCGGAAGACGCGGAGTGCCTGACCTTCACGACCTCCGGCACCACCGCGGGGCCGAAGCTCGTGCTGCACCGCCAGCGCAGCATCGCCCGCCATGCCTGCGACGTCGCGGCGCGGATCGGCACCGATGCGCCGGGCGCGGCCTTCCTCGCTGCCGTGCCGCTCTGCGGGACCTTCGGCCTGGCGGCGGCGCTGGCGGCGCTGGCCGGCGGGGCGGCGATCCTGCCGATGGAACGCTTCGACGCGCATGAGGCCGATGCGCTGATCCGCCGCCATGGCGTGACGCACCTCGTCGGTGGCGACGACCTGCTGCTGATGCTGGCCGAGGCGGCGCGCGAGCCCTACCGCCCCTTCGCCTTCACGGGCTTCGCGAATTTCCATGGGCGGGCGGAGCGCGTGATGGCGGAGAGTGCGCGACTGAACCTGGCCGCGCGCGGCGTCTATGGCAGCTCCGAGGCGCAGGCGCTGTTCGCGCTGCAGGATCCCCGCGGGCCGCACGCTGCGACGGGCGGCGGGATTCCGGCGAGCGGGGAGGCGGCGTTCCGGGTGGACGGGGATGGCGGGCTCTGGCTGCGCGGACCGTCGCTGTTCGACCGCTATCTCGGCGATGAGGACGCGCCGGCGGCGGCGTGGGATGGCGGCTGGTTCCGCAGCGGCGACATCGCAACCGTGCAGCCCGATGGCGGCTTCGCCTTCGTCACGCGTGCGGGCGATGCGCTGCGGCTCGGCGGCTTCCTCGTCGCGCCGGAGGAGATCGAGGCCTTCCTGACGGCGCAGCCCGGCATCCGCGCCGCGCAGGTCGTGGCCGATGACGGCGCCGCCATCGCCTTCGTCATCCCCGGCCCGGGCTTCGACGCGGAGGCCGTTCTCGCGGCCTGCGCGCGCGACCTCGCGCGGTTCAAGGTGCCGAGGCGCATCGTGGCGCTGGAGGCCTTCCCCACGACCGACGGACCCAACGGGCGCAAGATCCGGCGCGCGGGGCTGCGCGAGATGGCGCGTGCCGAGGGCTAAGGACCCCCGCGCCGTCGCGGCGATCGTGGCCAGCGCGCTCTTCATGCAGAACCTGGATTCGTCGGTGGTCGCGACGGCGCTGCCGGCGATGGCGCGCGACCTGCAGGTGGATCCCGTGCACCTGTCCGTCGCGATCACGTCCTATCTCGTCGCGCTCTGCGTCTTCATCCCCGTCTCCGGCTGGGTGGCGGACCGCTTCGGGGCGCGGCGCGTCTTCATGGCGGCGATCGTGATCTTCACCGCGGCCTCGGCGCTGGTGGGCCTGTCGCAGGGCGTGGTGTCGCTGGTGGCCGCGCGCATCCTGCAGGGCTTCGGCGGCGCGATGATGGTGCCGGTCGGGCGGCTCCTGCTGCTGCGCCGGGTGAGCAAGGAGGAGCTGGTGGTCGCCATGACCTGGCTGACCATGCCCGGCCTGCTCGGCCCGGTCTTCGGGCCGCCGGTCGGCGGGCTGCTGACCGACGCCTTCTCCTGGCGGGCGGTCTTCTGGCTGAACATCCCGGTGGGCTGCCTCGGGCTGCTGCTGGTCTGGTTCTTCATCCCCGAGGTCGAGCCGCAGGATCCCGGCCCGATGGACATCAGGGGGCTGACGCTGTGGGGCCTGTCGCTGGCGCTGCTGATGGCGGGGCTCGAGACGATCGGGCGCGGCATCGCGCCGCCCTGGTTCGCGCCCGTCGCGCTGCTGGCGGGCGTGGTCGCGACGGTGATGGCGGTGCGCCATTCCAACCGCGCGGCGCGGCCGGCGGTGGACCTGTCGCTGATGCGGCTGCCGAGCTTCGGTGTCTCCATGGGGGCTGGCACGCTGTTCCGCGTCGGCGCCTCGACGCTGCCCTTCCTGCTGCCCCTGAAGCTGCAGATCGTCTTCGGCCTGTCGGCAAGCGCGTCGGGCGCCATCACCTTTGCCACGGCCTTGGGCGCCTTCGCGATGAAGCCGCTGGTGCGGCCGCTGCTGAAGCGCTTCGGCTTCCGCGCCGTGCTGAGCGTGAACGCGGTGCTGGCGGCGATCGGCGTCGCGGCCTGCGCGCTGTTCACCCAGGCCTGGCCGCTGGTCGCGATCTTCGCGGTGCTGGCGGCGGGGGGGCTGACGCGGGCGCTGCAGTTCACCTCGCTCGGGACGCTCGCCTTTGCGGATGTGCCGCAGGGCAAGCTGGCGCCAGCGACGGCGATGACGGGGACGATGCAGCAGCTCGGCCAGGCGCTGGGGGTGGTGCTGGGATCGCTGTCGCTGGAAGCGGCGATGCTGGTCACCGGCGCGGCATCGCCGGGGGCGAGCGAGTTCGGGATCGGCTTCCTGGTCTCGGCGGCGGTGGTGCTGATGTCGCTGCCATCCATGCTGCGCCTTCCCGCCGATGTGGGGGCGCGGGTGTCGGGGCATGGGGGAAGGGGCGGGTAGCCCGCCTCAGGGCAAGGCGAGGTCGGTGATCCCGCAGGTGTCCACGCCGCGCCGCTCCGCGACGCGACCGTCGGCGAAGACGGCGCGGATGTCGTTCGCGCACATCCCCTGCGGCAGCCGCACGATGAAGGCCTGGCCCGAGGGCAGCACGCCCTGGCCGAGCCGGTCCGGCCCCCATTGGTCGGACTGCGTGGAGGAGACGTAGAGCTGGTTGATCGTCGCGCCGCCGCGGTTGACCAGGCGGAAGGACGGATCGCGGCCGGGCTGCGAGGCGACGGCGCCGGGCTGCGAGCCCTGCTGCTGCATCATCATGCGGCGCCGCGCGTCGTTCTGCAGGAAGGTGTCGATCAGCGAGGAGCCCGGATTGTTCCAGTTCCGCCCGGTATAGGGGTTGTGCCAGGAATCCTGCGCCGCGGCTGGCGCGGTGGCGAGGCAGAGCGCGAAGGCGGCGGCATGGCGGGTTGTCGGCATGCGCGGGTCTCCCTGGAACGGCGTCCTGCGCAACGTCGCAGGATCCGGTGTCGCGGCGATGTCGCGAGGGCGTGGAATCCGGTTGCACGCATGTCGCGTGTGACGCCGCCATGAAACACGCGGCACATATCACCCCCGCGACGCAGGGCGCGCTGCGTGCCATGCTTCCCGCCCCCGGTTCGCTTCCCGGTCGTGGAGAACGCCATGCGCCGCCTGCTGACGCTGCTGATCCTTCTTGTGCTGAGCTTCGCGACACCGGCGCCCGCCTTTGAGATACCGGGGCTCGAGAACGATGCCCTGGGCTATGAATCCTCGCTGACGCGGCGGATGCCGGCGGGCGGGACGGCGCAGCAGCGGGCGCAGGCGGAACAGCGTGCGCGGGCAGCGATGCAGCGCAACGACTGGCCGGCTGCCGCGGCGGCGTGGGAGGAGCGGATCGCCGCGGGCCAGGCGACCGCTGACAACTGGATGGCGCTGGCCGATGCGCAGCTCCGCCGCAACCCGCCGGAGGCGCGGCGCGCGCTGCAGGCGGCCTGGCGCGCCTTCATGATGGTGCCGGGCGGCGCGCCGGAGATCCCCTCCCTCGCGATGATGGCGGAGGCGCTGCGGCGGCTGGACCTGCCGGCGCAGCAGATCCAGGCGCTGGAGGCGGTGGTCGAGCGCGCTCCCGACGATGTGAAGGCGCGGGATGCGCTGGCCGCCGCGCGCCGCGCCGCGGGCATCCTGGTGCGGCAGGTCAGGACCGAGCCGGATGCCGAGCCCGCGCGGGCCTGCATCGCGTTCACCACCGCGCCCTCGCGGCGGTCCGACTGGCAGCCCGGGGATTGGGTGCGCGCGGAGCCCGCGCTGCCGGGCATGGCCGTGACGAAGGAGAGCGACCAGCTCTGCGTCGCCGGCTTGCCCTGGGGGCGCACGACACGGCTCGTGCTGCGCGCGGGGATGCCGGGCGAGGACGGGCTGCGGCTGAGCCGCGACACCAACGTCAACGTCGCGATGCCGAACCGCGCGCCGCGGCTGGTCTTCGACACGCGCGCCTTCATCCTGCCGCGGGGCCAGCAGCCCAGGCTGACGGTCTCGGCGGTGAACGTCTCGGCGCTGTCGCTGAAGCTGATGCGGGTGACGGAGCGTTCGCTGCCCGGCCTGACGCGGGACTGGCGGCCGGGCGAGCAGCTGGAAAGCTGGACGGCGAACAACATCGCGGAGGAGTCCGGCCGGCTGGTCTGGGAAGGCCGGGCGGAGATGCCGCAGGCCGAGCCGAACCGCCTGGTGCGCCAGGCGCTGCCGCTGCCCGACGCGCTGCTGACGGCGGGGCCGGGGATGTATGTGCTGGTGGCGCGGCCGGCCGATGGCGGGCGCGGGCGCTACGACGCCGAGACCGCGGTGGCGGTGATGGTCACCGACCTCGGCATCACGGCCTGGCGCAGCGCGGCGGGATTCGCGGCGCAGGTGCGGGGCTTTTCCGACGCCGCGCCGAAGGCCGGCGTGCAGGTCCGGCTGATCGCGCGCAACAACGATATCCTCGGCGAGGCGACGACGGATGCGCAGGGCCTGGTGCGCTTCGGCGCGGCGCTGCTGCGCGGCACGGGGCCGCTCGCGCCGCTGTCGCTGCATGCGCTGCAGAGCGAGGATTTCGCCTCGCTCGACCTCGAGACCGCGTCCTTCGACCTGTCGGATCGCGGCGCCGCGGGGCGGGCGCATCCCGGGCCGCTCGATGCGTTCGTCTGGCTGGACCGCGGCATCTACCGGCCGGGCGAGACGGTGAACGTCTCGGCGCTGCTGCGCGACGCCGGCGGCGCGCCGGTGGACGTGCCGGCGCGGCTGCGCGTGCTGCGGCCGAACGGGCAGGTCTTCTGGCAGGGCGTGCCGGCGCGCGCCGACGCCGCCTTCAGCGTGCCCGTCGTGCTGTCCGCCGGCGCCGCGGCCGGGCAGTGGAGCATCGAGGTCCATGCCGACCCGAACGCGCCGCCGATCGGCAGCGCGACCTTCAAGGTGGATGCCTTCGTGCCGGAGCGGCTGGAGGTCGTGGCGGGGCCCGTGGCTGGCCAGCTGGTCGGCGGGCAGCCACTGCAGGTGCCGGTGACGGCCCGCTTCCTCTATGGCGCGCCGGGCGCGGGGCTGACGGGCAGCGCGGAGATGCGGCTGTTGCTCGACCCCGAACCCTTCGAGGCCTGGCGCGGCTGGCGCTTCGGCCTGGCCGACGAGAGCTACTCGCCGGACCTGCAGAGCTTCGAGATCGCCGAGACGGATGAGCAGGGCCGCTCGACCCTCACGCTGAATCTGCCGAGCGCGCCGGACACGACGCGGCCGGTGAAGGCCGAGGTCTCGGTGCTGATGGAGGAGCCGGGCGGGCGGGCCAGCGGCACGCGCTTCTCCCTGCCGGTGCGCGCGCGCGGCACGCTGCTCGCGATCCGGCCGGGCTTCCAGGGCGACGCGGTGGACGCGAACGCCGAAGCCGGCTTCGACATCGCCGCGGTCAACCCCGACGGCCAGGCGATCGCGGCGACGCTGCGCCTGCGCCTCGTGCGCGAACGCCCGGACTGGCGGATCGTGCTGCGCGAGCGCGTGGCGCGCTACGAGACGGTCTGGCGCGACGAGCCCGTGGACAGCACGGACATCCGCGTCGCGCCGAATGCGCCCGCGACGTTTGCGCGTCGCCTGCCCTTCGGCCGCTACCGCATCGAGGTGACGGAGCCGAACGGGCTCGCCATCGCCTCCTACCGCTTCCGCTCGGGCTGGGCCGGCGCGGAATCGCCGGAGGTGCCGGACCGCGTGGACCTCGCGACGGAGCGGCGGAACTACCGCCCCGGCGAGGTCGCCCGCATCCGCATCACGCCGCCCTTCGCGGGGCAGGCGAGTGTCGCGGTGCTGACGGACCGGCTGGTCTCGCTGCGCGACATCGCCGTGCCGGAAGCCGGTGCTGAGATCGAGGTGCCGGTGGACGCGGCCTGGGGTCCCGGCGCCTACATTGCCGTCAGCGTCTTCCGCGCGGGCCAGTCGCCGGCGGGCCGCCCGGCGCGCGCGCTGGGGCTGGCGTGGATCGGGCTCGATCCCGCGACGCGGCGGATGGAGGTCGCGATCGACACGCCCGACCTCGTGCGGCCGCGCAGGCGCGTGGAAGTCCCGGTGCGCATCCCCGGCGCGACCCAGGCCCGCCTGACGCTGGCCGCTGTGGATGAGGGCATCCTGCGCCTGACGAACTTCCGCTCGCCCGATCCGGTCGAGCATTTCCTCGCGCGCCGCCGTCTCGGCGTGGATATCCGCGACGACTACGGCCGCCTGATCGCGCCGGCGGAGGGCGAGGCCGCGACGCTGCGCCAGGGCGGCGACGGCGCGGACAGCACGGGCATGCTGGAGATCCCGCAGAAGCTGGTGGCGCTGTTCAGCGGCATCGTCAGCGTCGGGCCGGACGGCGTGGCGCGCGTGCCGCTCGACATGCCGGATTTCGCGGGCGAGGTGCGGCTGATGGTCGTCGCCTGGGACGGCGCGCGGATCGGCGCGGCGAGCAGGCCGATGACGGTGCGCGAGCAGGTGGTGGCGGAGACGCTGCTGCCGCGCTTCCTCGCGCCCGGCGACGAGGTCCGGCTACCCGTGCTGCTGCACAACATCGAACTGCCGGCGGGCGATGTCGTGGCGACGCTGAGCGCGACCGGCGCGGTCGAGCTCGCCGGGCCGAACAAGCTCGGCGGCGCGCTCGCGACCGGGGCGCGGATGACGCCGGCGACGTCCTTGCGCGCGGTGATGGCGGGCGAGGGCGTGATCCGGCTCGCCGTCACCGGGCCGAACGGCTTCGTCACCGAACGCGAATCGCGAATCACCGTGCGGTCGTCGCGGCCTTCCGTGACGGAGGTCGCGGTCAGCACGCTGGCACCAGGCGCCACCGCGCCGGTGCCCGTGCCGTCGGACCGCTTCATCCGCAACACCTGGGCGGCGCGCGCGACCTGGGGCGCGCCGGTGCGCTTCGATCCCGGCGGCATGCTCGCCGCGCTGAAGCGCTACCCCCTGAACTGCATCGAGCAGGCGTCCTCCCGCGCGATGGCGCTGGTCTATGCGCCGCAGAACCCGGACCTCGCGGCCGAGGATGCGGGAATGCTGCAGGAGGCCGTGACCTCGATCCTCGATCGTCAGCGCTACGACGGGCGCTTCGGCTTCTGGTCGGCCGAGGGCAACGTCGTGGAATGGGCGAGCCTCTATGCGACCGAGGTGCTGCTGCGCGCCCGCGCCGCGGGGATGACGGTGCCGCAGGGCGCGCTGGACCAGGCGCTGCAGGCGGCCGATGAGGGGCTGGACACCGGCCTCGGCAGCCCCGAGGCGCGGGCGCTCGTCGCCTATCGCGTGCATGTGCTGGCGATGGCGGGGCGCAACCGGCTCGGCGCGGCGCGGCGCCTGGCGGAGGATGTGGACGCGCTGCCGACGCCGCTGGCGCGCGCGCAGCTCGCCGCGGCCTTCGCGCGCGCCGGCGACCGCGCGCGGGCGGAGCAGATCTTCGACCGCGCGCTGGCGACCACGGACCGGCAATGGTGGTTCGTGGATTTCGGCAGCGCGCAGCGCGACATCCTGGCGATCGCGGTGCTGCTCAGGGAGAGCGGCGTCGGCCAGGACCGCATTCCGCAACTGCTCGGGCGCCTGCCCGGCGCCGACTTCACGCCGGCCATCGCCAACACGCAGGAACAGGCCTGGGCCGTCGCGGCGGCAAGCCTGCTCGGGCGCGACGGGCGGCCGCTTCGGGTGTCGCTGGACGGGCGCGACCTGCCGACGGCGCAGGTCGTCGCGGCGGGGCTGACGCAGTCGGGATCGGCGACGAACCGCGGCGACCAGCCCGTGGTGCAGGCCGTGAGCATCGTGGGCGTGCCGAGCTCCCCGCTGCCTGCGGCCTCGCAGGGAATGCGCGTCGCGCGGCGCTTCTTCGCGATGGACGGGCAGCCGCTCGACCTCGATCGCGTGCGGACGGGCACGAATTTCGTGCTGCTGCTGGAAGCCCGCGCGCTGACCAACGAGCGTCACCAGGCGATGGTGCTGCAGGGCCTGCCCGCGGGGTGGGAGATCACGGCGCGGCTGCCGGCGGGCGACATCCAGGGCATGGCCTGGCTCGGCACGCTGACCGAGGCCGAGGCGACGCCGGCGCGCGATGACCGCTACGCCGCGGCGGTGACGCTGACGGCGGAGAACCCGCTGGCGCGGCTCGCAGTGCGCGTGCGCGCGGTGACGCCGGGCCGCTTCGAGCTGCCGGGGATGGAGGCGCAGGACATGTACCGGCCTGGCGTCTTCGCGCGGCAGAACACGGGGCGCGTGGTGGTGTACGGGCCGGATGACGCGCTGCCGCCGGCGCAGGCGCCGGCGCCGCAGCAGCGGCCGGCGCCAGCGCCGCAGCGGCCGCAAGGGCCGCGGTGAGGCAGGGGGTGGTGAAGGCGGCGCCTTTGCCCCCTCCCGGCCTCCCCCGCAACAGCGGGGGAGGAGAAGCAGCGCACGGGGGAGGACAACTTGGCGCACCTCCCCCGCATCCCACTTCCCCCTCCCTCGCTGTTGCGGGGGAGGGATGGCGAGGGGGCCGCGCGCGCATCCGCAAGCGCGCCGCGTGGTCGCTCGGCGCCTTCGCCATCCTCGTCCTCACCTTCTTCACCCTCGACCGCCTCTTCCCCCCCAACCTGTCCCGCTACCGCGCCGCCGGCATCGAGATCCTGGACCGCGACGCCCGCACGCTCTCCGTCCTCTCCGCCGCCGGCACCTGGCGGCTGCGCACCGACATCGGCGACGTGCCGCCGCACCTGATCGCGATGCTGATCGCCGCGGAGGACCGGCGCTTCCGTCATCACCCCGGCGTGGACCCCGTCGCGCTCGCCCGCGCGTCCGCGCAGTGGATCCGCGCGGGGCGCGTCGTCTCCGGCGGCTCCACCCTCACCATGCAGGCCGCACGCCTGCTCGAGCCCCGCCCGCGCACGCTGCGATCCAAGCTCATCGAGATCGCGCGCGCGCTGCAGCTGGAAGCGCGATACAGCAAGGACGAGATCCTTGGGATCTGGCTGACCCTCGCCCCGCAGGGCGGCAACCTCGAGGGGCTGCGCGCGGGATCGCTCGCCTGGTTCGGCCGCGCGCCGGCGACGCTGGACGCTGCGGAATCCGCGCTGCTCGTCGCGCTCGCGCGAAAGCCGGAGGCGCTGCGGCCCGACCGCCACGCCGAGGCCGCGCGGCGCGCGCGCGACGCGGTGCTGCTCGCGCGCGCTTCCGGGGCGGGAGAGGTCAACGCCGACGAACGCGCGCATGCGCTGGCGCAGGCGGTGCCGCAGCGCCGGCTGCCGATGCCGCGTCTCGCGCCGCATCTCGCGCGCGAATTGTCCCGGGGTGCGCCAGCCGGGGCGCGTATCGCGACGACGCTGGATCGCGACCTGCAGCGCGCGGCGGAACGCCTGGCGGGCGAGGCGCTGCGCGACCTGCCGGACCGCGCCGCACTCGCCATGGTCATCGCCGACATCGACAGCCGCGAGATCCGTGCGCTGGTCGGCGGCGCCTTCGGCGAGGAATCCCGCGCGGGCATGCTGGATCTCTCGCGCGCGGTGCGCTCGCCGGGATCGGCGCTGAAGCCCTTCCTCTACGCGCTCGCCTTCGAGAACGGCGTCGCGCGGCCCGACAGCGTGATCGCGGACATGCCGCTGCGCTTCGGCGCCTATGCCCCGGAGAATTTCGACCGCGGATTCGCGGGGCGCGTCACCGCGGCCGACGCGCTGCGGCAATCGCTGAACCTGCCCGCTGTCGCCCTGCTGAACGAGGTCGGCGCGCTGCGCTTCGCCTCCATGCTGAAGGCGGCCGGCGTGCCGCCCCGGCTGCCGGCGGGGGCCGAGCCGTCGCTGCCGCTGGCGCTCGGCGGGGCGGGGATGACGCTGCGCGGGATGGTCTCGCTCTATGCCGTGCTCGGCGATGGCGGCCGCGCGGCGCCGCTGCGCGTCGCGCCCGGCGACGATGTCCTGCGCACGCCGGTGATCGCGCCGCGCGCGGCGGCGCAGGTCGCGGGCGTGCTGGTGCAGCGCTTCCCCGAGGGCGGGCCGACGGGCGTCGCCTGGAAGACGGGCACGAGCTGGGGCGGGCGCGACGCCTGGGCGCTAGGGCTGGACGCGCGGCATGTCGCCGGCGTGTGGGTGGGTCGGCCCGACGGCACGCCGATCCCCGGCGCGCAGGGCCGCACGCTCGCGCTCCCCGTGCTGGCTCGCGCCTTCGCGCTGCTGCCCGCGGCCCCGCGCGAGGCGCTGGCGGTGCGCGCGGCGCCGGCGAATGCGATGGCGGGTGCGGAGCCGGCGGACCGGCTGCGGCTGCTGTTCCCGATGCCGAATGCGGTGCTGATGGAGGGCGGGACGGTGACGATCCGCGCCGCGGGCGGGCGCCGGCCGCTGACCTTCCTGGTGGACGGCGCGCCGCTCGAGGCGGAGCGCGCGCGCCGCGAGGCCGCCTGGACACCGCCGGGGCCTGGCTTCTACCGCGTGACGGTGCTGGACGCGGATGGCGTCTCGGCACGCGCCGAGCTGCGCGTGCGATGAGCGCGCGCGGCGGGCGGGACGCCGTGCCCCCGTCTCAGCCCCAGCCGAGCTCCTTCAGCGCGTAGCCGTCATTCCAGATCTTGGTCATGTGGGCGACCTTTCCGTCGCGGAACCGGATGGCATAGACGTACTCGGTGCGCGTGGTCTTCCCCGTCGGCGGCACCGGGCCACCCGCCTTGTGCGTGCCGGTGAAGGTGGCGAAGGCCAGCACCTGTTCGCGCCCCGGGTCCTCGGCGAAGGCATGGAGCTCGTAGCTGCCGTCGGTCAGCACGGTAAGAAGGCCCTTCATCCACTCGCTGTACTGTTCCAGGGTGCGGATGTCCGCCAGCGCGCCCGCCTGGGCGCTGAAGGTGGCGCCCGGCGCGCAATGCGGGCGGCACGCCTCCCAGCCTTGCCCGGTGTCGAGAGCCTCGAAGAACGCCCTGGCCGTTTCGAGATTGGCCATCGTCACTCCCTCCCGCTGCTGGCGGCCGGAGCCTATGCCCCGGCGACTCGGCGATTCAAGCGCCCCGGCGAGGTGGGATCGCGGTCGTGAAGGGACGCGGCTCAGCCGGGCGCGGCGGGAGAGCACGCCGCCACCGCGTCGCGCATGTGGTCTGGCACCGGCGCCTCGACGCGTAGCGGCGGATCAAGCGGCAGCGCGATCGCGCGCGCCAGCAGGTGCAGCCGGCCGGGCCCGCCTCCGTACATTGCGTCGCCGAGGATCGGCGCGCCGAGATGCGCGGCGTGAACGCGCAGCTGGTGCGTGCGGCCGGTTTCGGGCGTGAACTCCACGAAGGTGAGGCCGGGCGCGCGGCCGAGCACGCGCCAGGCGGTGCGGGCGGGATCGCCGGCTTCGTGCACCTCCATCCGCCAGCCCCGTTCCCTGGTGCTGACCTTGCGCAGCGGCGCCTCGATCACGCTAGCCTCGCCGCGCAACTCGCCGCGCAGCACGGCCCAATAGGTCTTCCCGACCTCGCGCCCCGCAAACAGCGCGTTGAGCCTGGCCAGCATCGGCGCGGTGCGGCCCAGCACCAGGCAGCCCGCGGTGTCGGCATCCAGCCGGTGCGCGGGCTGCGGGTCTCGCCGCTTGCCCATGCGCAGCGCGGGCAGCCAGCGTTCCAGGCTCTCGCCCGATCGCGCGGAAACCGGCAGCCCCGCGGGCTTGTCGAGAACGATCACCTCCGGTCCGACATGCAGCAATCGCGCGGGCAGCCAGTCCGGCAGCGCAATTCCTTCTTGCCGCGGTGCAGCATGACCGGGCAGCCTTCCCCTCATGGCCGAGCTTCCCCGTCCCATCGTCGTCTGCCTCGGCAGTGTCGTGATGGACCATACCTTCCACGTGGACGACGTGGTCCAGCCCCCGTCGAAGAATCGCGCGCGGAGCTACGCGCTGGGCGCGGGCGGGCTGGCGGCGAACGCCTCGATCGCCGTGGCGCGGCTCGGGGGGCACTGCATCTTCTGGGGGCGCGTCGGCGACGACCTGAACGGCCGGCCGCTGCTGGACGCGCTGGCGGCGCAGGGGGTGGATGTCTCGCAATGCCGCCTCGCGCCGGGCGGGCGGACGCCGGTCTCGGCGGTGCTGGTGGATCCGCAGGGCGAGCGCAGCATCTACAGCTATCGCGGCGAGAACCTCGGCACGGAGCCGGACTGGCTGGACCTGTCGCTGATCGACGGGGCGCGGTGCTTCCTCTGCGACCCCCGCTGGCCGGAAGGCGCGGCCAAGGCGCTGGACCACGCGCGCGCGAAGGGCGTGCCGACGGTGATCGACGGCGAGAAGACGGAGACGCGCATCCTGCTCGACCTGGTGCCGCGCGTGGACCACGCGGTGTTCTCGGTGCCGGGTCTGGGCAATTTCGCGCCGGGGCTGCGGCCGGCGGAGGCGCTCCGCAAGGCGCTGGATTCCGGCTGCAGGGTCGCGGCGGTGACGCAGGGCGAGAAGGGCACGCTCTGGATGACGCGCGACGACCCGACGCCGCGCCGCATGCCGGCCTTCCGCGTGATGGCGACGAACACGACAGGCGCGGGCGACGTGTTCCACGGCGCCTATGCGCTGGCGATCGCGGAGGGCCAGGACGTCGCGCAGGCCATGCGCTTCGCCTCGGCCGCGGGCGCTTTGCGCGCGCGCGACGGCGCGACGCCGGACCGTGCGATGCTGGAGGAGCTGCTGCGCGATCCCGCGCAGCCCGCGTGAGGCGTCGCGCGCGGCGCCTCACGGCGCAGCGTTGCGGGTGCCGAAGGGGATGTCGAAGGCATAGGCGAAGCCGCCGGTCTTCTCGGTCCGGCGCACCTCGCCGCCGAGATCGTGCATCACGACGCTGTCGACGAGGCGCGTGCCGAAGCCGCGCCGTACCGGCGCGCCGCCGGTGCCGCGGCGGCCGAATTCGACCCAGTCCACCAGCAGCCGCCGCGACGCCTCGTCCTCGCCCGTCATGCTCCAGCTCACCGTCAGCCGGCCATGCGGGACGGCAAGGGCGCCGTACTTCGCGGCGTTGGTGGCGAGCTCGTGGAAGACCATGCTGAGCCCGACCACCGTGCCCGGCGCCAGCATCGCGTCCTCGCCGCCGAACGTGATGCGGGCCGGCTCCTGCGTGCTGACATAGGCCGCGAGCGTGCGCTCCAGCACCTCCCGCAGGGGCGCGCCGGCCCAGCTGCGCGCGGTCAGCATGTCGTGCGAGCGGGCGAGCGCGCGCAGCCGCGGGGCGAAGTCGTCCCAGAAGCGCGCGGGCTCGGTCGCGGTGGCGCGCTGCGTCTGGTGCGCCAGCGACTGCACGACGGCTAGCGTGTTCTTCACGCGGTGGTCCAGCTCGCGCATCAGGGTGCGCAGCTGGGCTTCCTGCGCGCGGCGCTGCGTGACTTCCTCGGCGACGATGTTGACGCCGATGATCCGCCCAGCGCCGTCGCGCAGCGGCAGCCAGTTCTCTTCCCACATGCGGCGCACGCCGGGCTGCGCCGGGGTCTCGCCCGTGATCTCGAGGCCGAGCACCGGCTCGCCGGTCCCGAGCACGCGGCGCAGCGCCGCCTCCGCCTGGCCGGCGAGGGCCGGGACGACCTCGCCCGCCGTCCGGCCGAGATGCGCCTCGGCGGGCACACCGTTGATCTCTGCCAGCCGGGCATTGATGCGGCGGAAGCGGAGCTCGGTGTCGAAGACGCAGAGGCCGACCGGCGCGGTGTCGTAGATCGCCTGCAGCTCGGCCAGCGCGTCGCGCAGCGCGGCCTCCGCGCGGCGCCGCTCCGTCACGTCCGTGTTGTAGCCGATCACCCGCACCGAGCCGTTGTGGCCGGCGATCCCCTGGCCCGCGCCGAGCAGCCAGCGGGTCTCGCCATCCCCTCGGATCACCCGGAACTCCGCGCGGTAGACGCCGCCTGCCGTCCTGGCGGGCTCGAAAGCCGCCAGCACGGCGTCACGGTCCTCGGGGTGCACGCGTCCGACGAAGGGCGCCATCGTGCCGTCGAGCTCGTCGGCCGGCACGCCGAACAGCTCGGCCAGCCCGGCATCGCCGAGCAGCCTGCCCGTCTCGGCCTCGACCTCCCAGGAGACGAGGTCGCCGGCGCGCATGGCGAGGCTTGCGCGGGCGTTGGCCGCCGCGCGCTCGTCCTCGGCGCGGCGCAGCGCCGTGATGTCGACGTTGACCCCGTGGATGCCGAGCAGCCGGCCTTCGGTGTCGCGCCCGGCATCGCCGCGTGCCGCGATCCAGCGCATCTCGCCGGTGTCGGCGCGGAGGATGCGGAACTCCGCGTCGAAGCGGCCGGTGGCGCCGGCGGCCGCGAGCGCGCCCTGCAGCCCCGCGACGTCGTCCGGGTGGACCAGGGACAGGAAGGTCCCGAGGTTCGCCTCCGACCCCGGCGGCAACCCGAGCAGGCGATAGATGCCGTCCGACCACACCGCCGCATCCGCCACCGCGTCCCATTCGAAGGTGCCGGTCTGGCCGGCTTCCTGCGCGCGCCGGAAGCGTTCCGCGCCGCGCGCGAGCGCCTGCTCGTCCTGCTTGCGACGGGTGATGTCGAGGAAGGTGACGACCAGCCCTTCCTCCGCCTGGTCGTGCGCGCGATAGGGCAGGACGCGGCGGAGGTACCAGTGGCCGTCCTCGGATTCGGCCTCGTGCTCGACGCCGTCGGGCGCCTCGCGCAGCGCCTCGGCCGTCGGCAGCGGCGGCAGGTCCTTCAGCCCATGCGTCAGATGCGCCAGCGGCCGGCCGATGTCGCCCGGCGCGATCGGGTAGATCGCGGTCGCCGCGGGGGTGAAACTCCGCACCCGCCCCTCCCCGTCGAGGAAGATCGTGGCGATGCGGGTGGCGCGCAGCAGGTTCTCGAGGTCGGCATTCGCGGCGGCGAGCGCGCCATTGGCGGACTGCACTTCGTCCTTGCTGGTCTCGAGCTCCTCGTTGCTGGACTGCAGCTCCTCGTTCATCGAGAGGAGCTCCTCGTTGGAGGCCTTCAGCTCCTCGTTCGCCGCCTCGAGGTCCTGGACAGCACGCTCCAGGTCCTCGCGCGTGTGCAGCAGGTCGCGCTCGAGCTGGCCGATCACGGCCTCCGCGTCCGGCGCGATGCCGCCGGCCGCACCCTGCGCACGCGGCGGGCCGGCTTCCTCGAAGACCAGCATGTAGAGGTCCTCGCCGCGGCCGAGCTCGGGCATGGGCTGGCAGGTCAGGCGCAGGGGCTGGGCGCCGCGCTCGGTCTGCACCTGAAGCCCCTCGCGCACCACGGCGCGGCGGATGCGCACGGCTTCGGACAGCGCGGCGCGCAGCCCGACGCCGAGCCCCCGCCGCGCCATGCGCGTGACGGCGTTGGTGAAGCTGCCCGAGGGCGGCTGGAGGTAGCGGCCCGCCTTCTCCGAGAGATAGACGGCGCTGCCCTCCCCGGTGACGATGGCATAGGCCGGCGCGAACTCGTCGAGCAGGATGCGGTGCGCGATGGCGCCGAGATCGGCGTCGGGCGCGGGGGCGAGGCCGCCCGCGGGTTCCTGCCAGGGCGCCAGGGGAAGCTCCGGCGCCGCGCGCGGCACGGTGCGCGGGCCGGGGCTGCCCGGCGGGGCGATGCCGCGCCCGGCGCTGCGCTGGGCCAGGCGATGGCGCGGATCGACCGGGCGGAACAGCTCCGCATGGCCGGTCAGCGTCTCCGAGGTGCCGAGGAAGAGGAAGCCGCCGGGGCGCAGCGCGTAGTGGAAGACCGGGATCAGCTTCTTCTGCAGATGCGCGCCGAAATAGATCAGCATGTTGCGGCAGCAGATCAGGTCGAGGCGCGAGAAGGGCGGGTCGGCGATGATGTTGTGCGGGGAGAAGAGGCACATCGCCCGCAGCTCCTCCGTCACCTGCAGCTGGCGCCCACGGCGCGTGAAGAAGCGCTCCAGCCGCTCGGGCGAGACGCTGGCGGCGATCGAGACGGGATAGATGCCGCGCCGCGCGGTGGCGAGCGCCCGCTCGTTCACATCGGTGGCGAAGATCTGCACCGGCGGCGGCGCCACCATGCCGTCCAGCCGCTCGCGCACCAGCATGGCGACGGAATAGGCTTCCTCGCCGGTCGCGCAGCCCGCGACCCAGATGCGCAGGGGATCGGAGGAGGAGCGGGTGGCGAGCAGCGGGTCCAGCGCGCGCTCCGCCAGGACGGCGAAGGCCTCGGAGTCGCGGAAGAAGCCGGTGACGCCGATCAGCAGCTCGCGGAAGAGCGTCGCGGGCTCCTGCGGGTCGGTCCCCAGGCGCTCGATGTAGAGCCGCGGGTTGTCGAGGCGCAGCACCCGCATCCGCCGTTCCACCCGGCGGACCAGGGTGCTGGCCTTGTAGTGGCGGAAATCATGGCCGGTGCGTTCCCGCAGCAGCGCGCAGACCTCCGGCAGCAGCCCCACGACGGCGCTGCGCTGCGCGGCCGCGCCGCCCGGCGGGCCTTCGGCCAGCACGCGGTCGCGGCGGTGGCGGTCGTGCTCGGCCAGCGCGGCGGCGAGCGCGCCCGGGGCGGCGACGAGGTCGGCGAAGCCGGAGGCGCCGGCGGCATCGGGCATGTCGCGGCGCGAGGCGGTGGCGGGGTCCTGCGCCATGGTCAGCCCGCCGGCCTCGCCGATCGCCTGCAGGCCCATCGCCCCGTCCACGCCGGTGCCCGACAGCACGATGCCGACGGCGCGCGCGCCGAAGGCGGTCGCGACGGCACGGAACAGGCGGTCGACGGGGTTGAGCCGGCGGTCGCCCACGCCGGCGCCGCGGCGGAGCGGGCGCAGCCGGATGCGGTTGACGCGGAACGCGACCTCGCGGTCCGGGGGGATCACCAGCGCGGTGCCGGGCTGCAGCGCCATGCCGTCCTCGGCCACGGCGACCCCGAGCCCGGCGCGCTCGGCCAGGACACGGGCGAAGCCGGGCTCGTCGCCTGGCGCGAGGTGCTGGGCGATAACGATGACGAGAGGCAGGTCGCCGTCGAGACCGGCGAGCAGCGCCTCGGCGGCGGCAAGCCCGCCGGCGGAGGCGCCGACGGCGACCAGCAGCGGCTCGAGCGGGGGCGCGGCGCGCGTCGTGGCGCTCGCCGCGGCGCGTCCGTCGCGTGTGGCCTCGTCGTTCATGCAATGCCCGGTCCGAGGTGCGCCGCGGATGCGCATGCGGCGCGCATTTCAATCCCACGCAGTCAGGGTTCGGGCAAGTCATGGTTTCCGGCGGCGTCCTGCGCCGCCGGAGAGAGGATGCGCGCCGGCCTCAGCCCTTCGCCACGCCGACCTGGGCGCGCGCGGCGGTCAGCATCAGGCCGCTGTCGTTCATGATCGTGGCGAGGTTGAAGCCGCGCCCGAACATCTCCTTGGAATACTGGCCGGTCATGGTGTGGATGCCGGCCTTCACGCCATGCTTCGCGGCGGTGGTGCGGATGCGGTCGAGGATCTCGAGGAACTCCGGCTCCCGCCGGTCCTGCAGCGGCTTCATGCCGAGCGAGAGCGAGAGGTCGGACGGCCCGATATAGACGGCGTCCACGCCGGGCACGCTGACGATGGCCTCGAGGTTGTCGAGCGCCGTCTTCGTCTCGATCATCGGGATGACGAGCACGTCGTCATTCGCGGCGTCGGTATCGGCCGCGGCGCCGTAGATGCCGGACCGGATCGGGCCGAAGCTGCGCGCGCCCTTCGGGGGATAGCGGCAGAAGGAGACGAGGTCGCGCGCCTCCTTCTCCGTGTTGACCATCGGGCAGATCACGCCCTTCGCGCCGCCGTCCAGCACCTTGCCGATGATGCCGGGCTCGTTCCAGGGCACGCGCACCATCGGCGTGACGCCATGCGGCTGCATGCCCTGGAAGCAGGCGACCATGGACTGGTAGTCCTGCACGCCGTGCTGGATGTCCACGGTGAGGCTGTCGAAGCCGGCCTGCGCCATGACCTCGGCGCTGAAGCCGCTGGGGATGGCGAGCCATCCGTTGACCACCGGCTTGCCTGCTGCCCAGGCCGCCTTCACGCCATTCGCCATTGCGTTCCCTTCCCAACCAAGGATGTTCGTATGGGAGGCGGACGCTAGGCTTCGGGGCCGGGAGCGTCAACGCGGCGCGGCGGCATCCCCGGCGACCGTCGCGCGGTCCAGGACGAAGGCGACGACGAGATCCTCCAGCGCCTGGGCGTGCAGCGCCTCCGGCTTCGCGCCGGGCATCGCCTCGGCGGCGGCGCGCAGCGCTTCCTCGTCCGGCGCGATGGCGTGCTTCGCGGCCAGCGCGCGGACCAGCAGGCCGAGCCGGACGCGTCGGGCGGCCAGGGCATGCGCCGCGGCCTGGCCGGGCGGCGGGGCGCCGCGCGCCTCGGCCTCGGCCGCCAGGCGCGGCCAGATCGCGGCGAGCTCGTCGCGCAGCGCGGCTTCCGGCACGGCGATCGGCGGGGCGGCGGCGAGCAACGCATCGAGCGCGGCGCGGCGCAACGCGATGCGGGCCTGGGCATCGTCCCGCGCGGCGATGCGGCGCGCGACGGAGGCGCGCAGCGCATCGAGCCCGTCGAATCCCAGCGCGCGGGCCAGCGCGTCATCAAGCGGCGGGACGCGGCGGCGCAGCACGGCGGCGACGCGCACCTCGAACTGCGCGACGCGTCCGGCCAGGGCGGCGTCGGCCGTCGTCGGGGGCAAAGGGAGGGCGAGGCTGCGCGTCGCGCCGGCGGCCAGCCCCGCGAGATGGCCGAGCAGCCCCGCAGGATCGGAACCGCCGGGGCCGAGGCGCAGCCCCCGCCCCGAGAGCTCGGGCAGCGGCAGCGGCACGTCCTGGCCGAGGTCGAGCCCCTCCGTCAGGCGCGGCGCGGCGATCTCGATCGTGGCGTCCACCGGGCCGGCGGCGTGGTCGAGCAGCACGGCGAGGCGTACGAAGCCGGTCGCGGGATCGCCAGGCGTGTCGGAGACATAGGCGCGCTGGAAGGCGGGGCCGGGCTGCAGCGCGGCGTCCTTGCGCTCCAGCGTCTGCTTGCCGCGGCGGGGCTTGGTGGAGAGGCGCAGCTTGCAGCCGCGCAGCCCGATGGCGGGGCCGGCCAGGCGCAGCGCGACGGAGCCCGCCCAGGTCTGGCCGGGCTCGGCGGCGACGGCCTCGGGCGGGTGGAGCATGACGAAGGCCTGGCCGGCGGCCGAGGCCTGGCCGTGCAGGCGCAGCGCGAGATGGGGCGGCGCGGCGTCGGGCGCGACGGCGACGACCTCTCCCGCCAGGCCGGAATTGTTGTTGCCGAAGGACCAGCCTTCCGGAAGCGCGCCGGGCGCGGCGCCGGCGGGGCCCGGGCCCGGCAGGCGGTTGGCCGGCGGCGGCAGCAGCGCGTCCACGTCGCAGAGCAGGGCGTCGCCGGGTACAGCGGGTTCGGCTTCCGGCAGGGTGGCCCATTCGGCGCGGCTCTCGGCCAGGGCGAGGAGGGCGCGCTCGACCGCCCCGGGGTCGGGCGCGGGCAGGACCGGCGCGATGCGCAGCGCCGCCGGGTCGGGCGGGTCGGGCAGGGCGAAGGCCTCGACCTCGGCGTGCAGGACGAGGTCGCCGCCGGCCGGCGTCGGCAGGGGATCGAGCCGCGGCGGGCCGGCGGGCTGCAGGCCGAGACGGCGGATCAGCGCCTCCATCGCCTCGGCGCCGGCGCGCTGGCGGGCTTCCTCGCCCGCCGCGGCCTCGAGCCGGCGGCGGATGGCGGCGAGGCGGGGGTCGGCGGCCTCGGAGGGGGATTGCGGGCCGAGCCGCATCTCGGCCAGGCGGCGTTCCCGGTGGTGCTGCAGGCGGGCGGGCGGGACGGCGAGGATGAAGCGGCGGCGCAGCCCCTCGGGCGAGAGTTCGATGAAGCGGGGCGCGTCCTCGGGCTCAGCCATGGGGCCCGGGCCCGAGCAGGGGAGCGGCGCCGGCGTCGAGCGGCGCGGCGGCGGGGCCGTCCAGCACGGCGTCGAGCAGCGCGTCGCGCGGGTCGGCGGCGGCACGCGGGGCGGCGCGGGCGAGCAGCCGGGCGCGCAGCGCGGCGACGGCGGCCGGGTCGGGCGCCGCGTCCTCGGGCGCGCCGGGCAGGGGCGCGACGGGCGTGCCCTCCGCCATCAGCAGGTCGGGGGCGGCGAGTTCGGGCTGGAACAGCGTGCAGGCCGGCGCCGCCTCGACGCCGGGGAGGCCGGCGAGCAGCCCGGCCGGCAGCAGCAGGCCGTCCACCCGCAGCGCCTGGCCGGCACCGAGCAGGAGGTCGCGAGCGGGGATGCCCGGGCCGAGCGCGCCGGGCGCGATGCGCAGCCCCGGGCCCTCGCCGCGGTGCAGGGCGAGCAGGGGCTTCATCGGCGCGCCCTGGCCGGCGAGGGTGACGAGCATGTCGCCGGGGCGCAGCGACGCGACGGCGACCTCGCCGCGCAGGGTGAAGACGCGGGTCCCCTCGGCGAGGCCGCGGGGGCCGGCGGTGTCGGCTGGGCGGTCAGGCATGACGGTCCCGGCAAAAGAAAGACCCGGCCGCCCGATCGGGGAGCGGCCGGGCCCTTCTGGACTCGGGGCGCGGGGGCGTGAAGCCCCCGCCGCGTTCAGGCGACCGCGGCCTGGCGGACCGGCTCGGCCGCCGCGGCGGCGCGGAGCGCGACGGTGTCGCGGATCGCGGCCAGCTTCTCGCCGCCCTGGACGACGGGGGCGCAGACGCGGCGTTCGTCGCGGCCGGTGCCGTAGGCGTCCTGGGCGTCGGTCACCTGCAGCGCGGCGACCGAGGCGTTCTCGAACCAGGCGCGGTTGTCCGCGTCGAGCCAGCTTTCCGCCGCCGCGCCATGCGCCAGCAGGACGTCATGCTGCTCGAGCTCGACGTGGTAGTAGGTGACCTCCGGCAGGCCCTGCTCCGCCACGATGGAGGTGCCGTTCACCAGCACGCGGGCCGGGACGAGCACGCCGTCGAGGTAGAGGCAGTGGTCCGGCGAGACCAGCAGGTCGCGATGCGGCGTGCAGTCGCCGAGCGCGCCGGCCTTGATGCGCACCGGGGCGAGGAGGTGGGCGTTCGGGTTGCCGGCCAGGGTGATGCGGCGGCGGCCGACCCAGAGGATCGGCTTCATCGGCGCGCCACGTCCCGAGACGGTGGCGACGAGGTCGCCCGTCTTGAGCTCCTGCACCATGATCTCGCCCTGGTCGGTCAGGATGTCCGTGCCGGCGGCGAAGCAGATCGGCGGCGGGACAGTGCCCTGGACGATGGTGTCCAGGCCGATGATGGTGTTCGAGGTCGTGTCGGCGCCGGTGCCGGTGAAGCGGAAGATCGTGACCCCGTTCGGCCCTGAGCCCTGCTGGATGATCTCGATCGGGCCGTTGACGACGAGGCTGTCGGTCTGGGTGCTGAGATCGATGGAGTTCCCGCCCGAGGAGCTGTCCATGTAGATCGTGTCGGCGGCGTTGCCGCCGAGGACGGTATTCTGGTCGCCGTAGATGATGTAGGTGTCGGACTGCGCGGCGTTGTTGCCGGGATCGCCGCCCGAGCCGAAGTTCCGGCTGCCTTCCAGCGAGATGGTGTCCGAGCCCACGCCACCATAGACGGTGCCGCTGCCGGCGGCGCTGACAAGGTCGCTGCCGTCGCCGCCCAGGATGGAATCGTTACCACCCTGCCCGAAGAGGGTGTCGTTGCCGCCGTTGCCGAGGATCGTATCGTTGCCGGCGCCGCCAGCGATGGAGTCGTTGCCGAGGCCGGCATCGATGGTGTCATTCCCGGCATTGCCGAACACGGTGTTGGCGCCCGCGCTGCCCAGCACGGTGTCGTTGTTCGGCGTACCCGAGAAGGTCGTATTGCCTGCGCCCAGGACGGTATTCGTGCCAGACATTGCCCTGTACCTCTTCCGATTCAGTCCCGTTCGCGGATGAAGCCGGCGGTTCTGCCGGATTCGGGAGAGGTTCGCGCCGCGGGCGAACCCGCGACGGTGCTCAAAAAACCTTCACCCGCCCTGTCAAAGGTTCCTTACCGAATGACAGGTGATGAATCAAGGTTCGATTTTGTATCCACGGTTGGGTTTTCCACAAGAAATTATGTTTATTCAGCGGGTTGGCTGTTTGTTGCGCTGCAGTGCGAGGTTAACGCCTCGCTGAGTCGGCATCCCAAAAAGCGAGAAAACCGCGGTTTTCTGCGCGATTCCGCGCGACTCGGCGCCTCCTGAGCCTGGCCGGAACAGGGGGCGGGGCCGCCTCGAATCCGCCCGCCCGCGCCCCGTCGCTCAGCCTCGGCGGCGGGCCGGCACCGTCCGGCTTTGCGCCTCTTCTGCCGCCGGCCCGGCCCGGCCGGCGCGCAGCGCGATCGCGTCGCGAATCGCGGCGAGCCTGGCGCCGCCCTGGATGATCGGCGCGCAGGGATCCGTCGCGCAGGGGTTTGGAGCCCCCGCCGCATGGGCGTCGGGCGTGTCGGCGACCCGCAGCAGCGCGAGCGGCGCGTTCTCGAACCAGGCGCGGTTGCCGGCGTCGAGCCAGCTTTCGGCAGCGGCGCCGTTGGCCAGCAGCACGTCATGCCGCTCCAGCTCGACGTGGTGGTAGGTCACCTCCGTCAGGCCGCGCTCCACCCGGATGGAGGTGCCGTTCACGAGCAGCCGCGCCGGCACCAGCATGCCGTCGAGGAACAGGCAGTGGTCCGGCGAGACCAGCAGGTCGCGGTGCGGCGTGTTCTCGGCGAGGGCGCCGGCCTCGATGCGCACCGGGGCCAGCCGGTGGGCGTTGGGGTTCCCGGCGAGGGCGATTCGACGTCGGCCGACCCAGAGCACCGGCTTCAACGGCGCGCCGCTTGCGCCGATCGTGGCGACCAGGTCGCCCGTCCGGAGTTCCTGCACCATGACCTCGCCGCGAGCGGTCAGGATGTCGGTGCCGGCGGCGAAGCAGATAGGGGCCGGGATGTCATCCCTGATGACGGTGTCGAATCCGATGATGGTGTTCGCGTTGCCATTCGGGAAGGTGATGATCTGGTACTGGTTCGACCCGGAGCCGAAGGTGTCGATCGTGAAGTTGCCCTGCGTCACGACAAGGACATCGCTGGGGCCGTTGCCGGCATCGATGCGATTGTCGCGGTAGCTGGCGTCCAGATAGATCGTGTCGCTCTGGTTGCTGGCGATCAGCGTGTTGCGGTTGCCGTAGACACCCATGAACTCATAGGCGGCGGCGCCGGTGCCGGACGCGTTGTCGCCGGTCGAGACGAGGTTGTCATCGCCGGTGACGTAGATGCTGTCATTGCCGGCATTCCCGAAGACGGTCGAGTTGCTGCCGGTGGAGATGGCGTCGTCGCCATCGCCTCCGAGGACGCTGTCGCGTCCGAGCCCGGCCGAGATCGTGTCATTGCCGATGCCGCCGAGGATCGTGTCGGCGCCGAGGCCGCCGAAGATGACGTCGTCGGCGGCGCCGCCGTCGATGCTGTCGTTGCCGCCGCCGCCGAAGATGAGGTCGTTGCCGCCGAGGCCTCTCAGTGTATCGGCGTCCGCGGTCCCGCCGGCGGCTGGATCCGCGGCGGCGCCGGGCGCACCGAGCATCGTGTCGTTGCTGGCACCGCCGACGGTGTCGTCAGGGTTGGTGGTGCCGGTGATGGTCGTGCCGGACATGGCGCGGATCTCTCGGCTGCCCCAGGCGTGGGCAGGTTCGGGTGGCGTCTTCGTTGGGCGGCGCCGGTGGCGCCGCGCCAGAGTCCGGGTGCATCGGCCGGGGTGGCGCGCCGGCTCTGTTCCCGTTACGCGGGATAGAGCACAAATCCTGTCAACTATCGAGTGAAATCTTATTTTTTGGTTTGTAAGCTGCAAGGTTCCTATTTGGAGACAGATTGTTGATGCGGGGTCGCGACCGTCCTGTCCCTTCGTTTGCGTGCTGCAGCGGGTCGGCCGCATTCCAGGAGACGAGGCGCCATGCGCGGCCGGGCCTCCCCCGCTGCGCCGGCTCGACCTTGCCCGCCGACGGCCCGGGGGGCAGGGTGCGGGCGAAGGCAGAGCCATGAACACAACCCCCCGCCCCGTGGATGCCGTGATCGCCGCCGCGCGGGAGTTCCTGGGCGATCGCTTGACCACCAACGCCACCGTGCGCGAGCAGCACAGCCGGGGCGAGGACAGCTCGACCCCGACGCTGCCCGACGCCGTCGCCTTCGTGGAAAGCACCGCGGAGGTCGCCCGCCTGGTCGCGCTGTGCCACCGGCACGAGGTCCCCGTGGTGCCCTTCGGCGCCGGCACGTCCCTGGAAGGCCATGTGAACCCCGTGCGGAAGGGGATCAGCCTCGATCTCTCGCGCATGGCGCGGGTCCTCGAGGTGAATGCCGAGGACATGGATTGCGTCGTCGAGCCGGGCGTGACGCGACAGCAGCTGAACGACCACCTGCGCGACCAGGGGATGTTCTTCCCCGTGGATCCCGGCAGCCACTGCACGCTGGGCGGCATGGTCGCGACGCGCGCCTCCGGCACCAATGCCGTGCGCTACGGCACGATCCGGGAGAACACGCTGGGCCTCGAGGTCGTGCTGGCGGATGGCCGCCTGATCGAGACCGGCGGGCGGACGCGCAAGGCGGCGAACGGCTACGACCTGACCAGGCTGTTCATCGGGTCGGAGGGCACGCTCGGCGTCGTGACGAAGATCCGGCTCCGCCTGCACGGCATCCCCGAGGCGATGAGCGCGGCGGTGGTGCAGTTCGAGACGCTGGCGGGCGCGGTGCAGTCCGTCATCGAGACCATGCAGATGGGCATCCCCGTCGCGCGGATCGAACTGCTGGACGACGACATGATGGCGGCCGCGATTGCCTATTCGAAGCTCGAGGGCTATGCGCCGAAGACCACGCTGATGCTGGAGTTCCACGGCAGCGAGGCCGGGGTGAAGGAACAGGCCGAGGCGGTGGAGGCGATCACCGCCGGCCATGGCGGGTCGGGGTTCCGGTGGGCGACGGACGCCGGGGAGCGTGCGCGGCTGTGGAAGGCGCGGCACGACAGCTACTGGGCCGGCGTGGCCTGGAAGCCCGGGCACAAGGCGCTGACGACGGATGTCTGCGTGCCGATCTCGCGCCTGGCCGAAGCCCTGGTCGCAGCGAAGGAGGAGGCGCGGGCGCTGGGCCACGCGACCTGCATCGTCGGCCATGTCGGCGACGGCAACTTCCACCAGATGGTGCTCTACGACCCGACGGATCCGAAGGGACTCGAGCGCGCCTGGGACATGGACCGGCGCATCGTGGAGCGCGGGCTGGCGCTGGGCGGGACCTGTTCGGGCGAGCACGGCATCGGGCTCGGCAAGCGCGAGTTCCTGGAGCGCGAGCACGGCGCGGAGGCGCTGGCGGTGATGCGGAGCCTGAAGCAGACGCTGGATCCCAAGGGGATCATGAACCCGGGGAAGATGTTCAGGAATTGAGGGCAGCTTTCACCCTTGTTCCCCGCCCTCGTTCCCTCGCCCGCTCCAGAGCCCCCCTCCCCCGCAAGCGGGAGCGGGATGGGGTGGGGGTGGTTCGTCGAGGGCGCTCTCATCCTCGCACCCCCACCCTGACCCTCCCCCGCTTGCGGGGGAGGGAAATCGAAGGTCGGGGGAGGGAGGCGCCGTTCCGGCGGAGCCCGCCGGCATGACCCAGCCTATTGCTCTCCCCATCCTCGTCCTCTGCCTCGGCCACGTCTTCTCCAACGCCGTCCGCACCATCCCCGCCATCGCGGCCGACGTGCTGATTCGGGACCTTGGGCTGACGGCGGAAACGCTGGCGCAGGTCACCGGCGCCTTTCCGCTGGTCTTCGCGATCGCGATGGTCCCCGTGGGCATCGGGCTCGACCGCCACGGGGTGAAGGCGGTGTCGCTGTGCCTGCTTGCCGTCGCGGGATGCGGCGCCGCGATGGGGGCGGCCGCCACCGGGCCCTGGTCCATGCTGGCGGCGCAGATGGTGCTCGGCGCGGGCTGCTCGGGGATGCTGATGTGCCCGATCACCTTCGCCGCGCGGGGCCTGTCCGCGGCGCGCTTCGCCTCCTGGTCGGGGATCATCCAGGCCGTGGGCAACACGGGCATGCTGCTCTCCGCGAGCCCGCTCGCCTGGCTGATCGAGGCGACGGACTGGCGCATGGGCTACGCGGCCTGCGCCGCGCTGGCGCTGTCGGCGATGGCCGCGGTCGCGGCCTTCGTGCCGCATGACCGGCCGCCGCCGCGCCCCTCGCGCGGGATCGCGGCCGACATGGGGGAGGTGCTGAGCCTGGCCTGGTCGCCGGGGCTGCGCGCGGTGACGGTCTTCGTCTTCGCGAGCTTCGCCGCGGTGCTCGGCGTGCGGGGTCTGTGGGGCGGGCCCTGGCTGATGGAGGTGAAGGGGCTGCCGCGGGTCGAGGCCGGCAACATCCTGCTCGCCGCCGCCCTGGCGCTGACGGCGGGGCCGGCCATCGGGGGCTATGCGCTGCGGCGCATCGGGCGGCCGGTACTGCTGCTGTCGGGGAGCCACCTGCTGGCCGCGGCGCTGATCCTGCTGCTCGTCGCCGGGGGGCCGGGGGGCGCGGCGTCGCGCGCCTTCGGGCTGGCCGTCATGCCGCCGGGCTGGGACCTGCTCCTGCTGGTTGCCTTCGGCATCGTGATCTCCTTCCAGATCATCGCCTTCTCCCTGGTGCGGGCGGCGGTGCCGGCGGAGCAGGCGGGCCGGGCGCTGTCGGCGGCCAACATGTACTACTTCCTTGGCGCGGCGGTGCTGCAGGGGCTGTCGGGCTGGGCGGCGGGTCAGGGCGGCGTCGCGGCGGCGCTGCTGACCTTCGCCGGCGGGCTCGTGCTTTGCACCGCGGGCTTCCTCCTGCTGCAGCGCGGGCGGGGCTGAGCGCACGCGGGACGGTGTTTCGCCGCGCGCCCCGCCCGGCGCTACCGTTGCGGTCTGGCAGCGGAGGCCGGGGCCATGCGAGGCCTCCTGAAGGGCATGATCGGCCTCGGCGCCGTGGTCTTCGCGCTCTGGCTCGTGCACCTCGTGCTGGTCATCGGCGAGCACGCCGACGGCGCCTTCGGGCGCGTCGCGGCGCGCAGCTGCGGCGCCTGCCACTGAGCCGGATTGGACGCACGCGCGGCCCGGGCTAGCCTTTCGGGGAGGAGGACGGCGCATGCTCCGCAGCATCCTGGTGGCCCTCGACGACACGCCGGGCGCGCAGGCCGCGCGCGACACCGCGATCGCGCTCGCCCGCGCGACCGGCGCGGCGCTGACGGTCGCGGTCGTGCTGGACCGCCCGCATACCGGCGACGAGTACGAGGCCGTGCCGCTCGGCGGCCAGGCCTTCAAGGAACGGCGCGACGCGAAGCTCGCCGAGCAGGCGGAGCGCGATGCCGAGCAGGCGCTGGCGGATTGCGCGGTGGCGGCGGGCGATCTGCGCTACGCGACGCTCAGGCTGGAGGACGCACCGGAGCCCGCGCTGCGCCAGGCCGGCGCGGCGCATGACCTGGTGGTGATCGGGCGCGACAGCACGCTCGGCCGCGAGCAGACGGAGGACGGCGTCGCCCCGGTCATCGAGGCGCTGCTGCGCGATGGCGCGCGGCCGCTGCTGGTGGTGCCGCCGGGCGCGGTGCTGGCGGCGGAAGGGCCGGTGGTCGCGGCCTATGACGGATCGGCGCCGGCGCGGGAATCCTTCCAGCTCTTCGCGCTGCTCGATCCCCTGCCGGGGGTGGAGGTTCGCGTGGTCACGGTGGACGCGACGCGGGACTCGGCGCTGCCGCTGGCCGAGCAGGGCTGCGCGATCCTGCGCGCCCGCGGCCTGGCGGCGACGCCGCTGCCCTGGACGGGTCGCGACGTCACGCATGCCGTGCTGGAGGCGCTGGAGGGCGTGAAGGGCCGCATGCTGGTGATGGGCGCCTTCGGCGGGTCGAGCCTGGTGCGCATGCTCGTGGGCGCGACCACCGACGCGCTGCTGCGCGACGCCCCGGTGCCGGTCTTCATCGATCGGTGAAGCCGGCGATTTGCCTGGCCTGCGGTCCGCGCCGGGCATAGCGTCCCGCGCGGAGGTCCGTCATGGACAGCCCCGACAGCGACCGCGCGGCGCTCGACCGGCTGCTGCGCGGCTTCATCGTCTCCCGCCTGTTGCGCACGGCGGCGGAACTCCATCTCGCGGACAGGGTGCCGGCGGAGGGCACGACCACGGTGGCGGCGCTGGCGGAGGAGGCCGGCGTGCAGCCAGGCCAGCTCCGCCGCGTGCTGCGGGTGCTCGCCTCCGCCGGCGTCTTCGCGCTGACCGCCGGGGACGAGGTCGCGCACAGCGCCATGTCGCGCCTGCTGCGCAGCGACGCGCCGAACAGCCTGCACCACGCCGCGCGCTTCTGGACCGCCCGCGGCAGCTGGCGCGCCTGGGAGGAAGCCGAGGCCGCGCTGACCGGCGGCGTCCCGCACGAGGCGGCCTGGGGCATGGGTCGCTTCGCCTGGCTCCGCGCGCACCCCGAGGAAGCGCGGATCTTCGACGCGATGATGGCGAATTTCCCGGACAACCGGCATGCCGCGGTCGCCGCTTCCTACGACTTCGCCGCGGTGCGGGTGATCTGCGACGTCGGCGGCGGCAACGGCGCGGCGCTGCGCCACATCCTCGCGCGGTTCGAGGGGCCGCGCGGCATCCTCCTCGACCTGCCCGACGTGCTGGCCGCCATCCCGGCGGACCAGCTGCTGGACGGGCGCATCGAGCCGCGTCCCGGCAGCTTCCTCGACGCCGTGCCGGCGGGTGCCGACCTCTACCTCGTCGTGCGCGTGCTGCATGACTGGGGGGACGAGGACTGCCGGCGCATCCTGCGCAACATCCACGCGGCAGCCGAAGCGGGCAGCCGGCTGCTGGTCGTCGAGCAGCTGCTCGATCCCGACCCGTCCCGCTCCGCTTCCACCTCCTGCCTCGTGGATGCGCAGATGATGGTGATGTTCGGGGAGGCGCGGGAGCGCAGCGCGGAGGAGTTCGCGGGGCTGCTGTCGGAGGCCGGCTTCGCGCTGCGCCGCGTGCTGCCGACGGGCTCGCCGGTGTCGATCCTGGAAGCCGAGGCGGTCCTGGCTCAGTCCTCCACGATCGGGTCCGGCGCGACGAAGAGCCCGAGCGTCCAGCCGAGGTAGAAGCGGAGATCGTCGTCCAGCGCGTCGGAGGCGTAGAAGTCCAGCCGCGCGCCGCCGAGCGACGTCGCGACCGCATCCGCGGCCCAGGCGAAGACCAGCCACCCGCCCGTCACCCAGGCCGTGAGGCGCGCGAGCGCGGGAAAGGTCGAGGCGTCCCAGCGCCGCAGCGCGATCCGCGCGCCGAGGCCGGCGAGCAGCGTGCAGGGCACCGCGCTGGTCAGCGTGACGGGCCAGCCCCAGTCGAAATGGATGCCGGTCGCGACGGTCCAGGCGCCGACCAGCGCCACCGCCGGCACGGCCGCGCGGCGCCAGCTGCCGGCGACGAACCAGGCCGCCGTGACCGCCGCGGGAATCGCCGCCCATTCGAGCGTCGCGTCGAGCGCGCGCGCGAGGCTCACCCGGTGCTCGTCGTCGCCGGCATGGCCGCCGCCGAGATAGGCGGCGATCGCCTCGTGCAGGCAGACCACGACGAAGCCGAAGCCGACCGAGAGGGCCGCGCTGAACAGCAGCCCGTGCCGCTGCTCCGTCTCGAGCCGCCAGTGGCCGGCCTTCAGCCGCTCGGCCAGCGGCTCCACGAAGAAGGCGAAGAGCGCGCCGATGAACAGCGCGGAGGCGGCGTCGGCGATGCCGAAATGCCCGTGCATCAGGACGAAGCCCTGCCAGATCAGCTCCGGCGCGAAGGCGCAGAGCGACACCCAGACCGTATAGACGGCGTAGCGGAGAGCGCGGTGGAGCGGCACGGATGCCTCGCTGTGTGGTCCAGGCCGCTTTTACGGCAGAGCCGCGCGGCCGTGCGCCACCGCGCTAACCCGTGATGATGCCCTTGTCACGCAGGGCGGCGATCTCGGCCGGCGCGTAGCCGAGCTCGGCGGCGATTTCCGCGCCGTCGGCGCCAGGCGGGCGGAGGTCGCCGGCGCCGCCGGGGCGGGCGCCGTCGATCGAGATCGGCAGGGCGGGCAGCGCCGTGTGCGTGCCGTCGGGCAGCGTGACCGGCACCAGGCCGCCGGAGCCCAGGAGATGCGGATCCTCGAAGAGGTCGGCGGGCCTGCCGATGGGCGCGAAGGGCAGGCCGAGCGCCTCGCACTTCGCCATGAGGTCGGGCTTGGTCCATCGGCGCAGCACGGCCTCGATCCGCGGCAGCGTGCGGTCGCGCGCCATGACGCGCTGCTGCTTCGTGGCCAGGCTCGGGTCGGCCGCCAGGTCGTCCAGCCCGAACGCCCTGCAGAAGGCCGGCCATTGCGTGTCGGTGACGACGCCGACGAAGACCTGGCCGCCATCGGCGGTGTCGAAGATGTCGTAGACCGGCCAAGCCGGCGTGCGCACCGACATCGGCCGCGGTGCGGTGCCGGTGATCCGGGTCTGCGCCATGTGCTGCGCCATCAGCAGGGTGACCGTCTCGAACAGGCCGGCCTGGACCTCGCCGCCCTGTCCCGTGGTCTCGCGCTCCCGCAGGGCGGCGAGGATGCCGATGACGGCGGCGAGCCCGCCCATGATGTCGATCACGGAAGACCCGGCGCGCAGCGGGCGGCCCTCCGGCCCCGTCATGTAGGCGAGCCCGCCCATCATCTGCACGACCTCGTCGAGCGCGGTGCGGTGGTCGTAGGGGCCGGGCAGGAAGCCCTTGCAGGAGCAGTAGACCAGGCGCGGGTTCTCCGCCGCGAGCTGCTGGTAGCCGAGGCCGAGCTTCGCCATCGCGCCGGGCCGGAAGTTCTCGATCACGACGTCGGCGCGGGCGAGGAGCTTTCGCACCAGCGCCATGCCCTCGGGCGCCTTCATGTCCACGGCCAGGCTGCGCCGACCGCGGCCGAAGGCGGCGTAGAAGCCGGTGCCGGAGCCCGTCAGGCGCCGCGTGGTGTCGCCGTCCGGCGCCGGCTCCACCTTCACCACGGAGGCGCCGAGGTCGGCGAGCGTCATGCCGACCGTCGGGCCCATGACCATGTGCGTGAACTCGACGACGCGGATGCCGGCGAGCGGGGTGGGGGAGGTCATCGCGTGGCTCCGGACGTCAGTTCGGCCGCAGGCCGGCCTCGCGCAGGATGGTCGCCCAGCGCGCGGCTTCCTCCTGCACGAAGCGCTGCGCCTCGGCCGGCGGGTTGCCGATCACGCGCTCCGCACCGAGCTCGGCGAGCCGCGCGCGCACCGCGGGCTCGGCCAGCACGGCGGCGGTTTCCTGCTGCAGGCGCGCGACGATCGCGGGCGGCGTGGCGGCGGGTGCGAGGATCGCCTGCCAGACCATGAAGGTGGCCTCGGGGAAGCCGGCCTCGGCGATGGTGGGGACATCGGGCATCACCGGGCTGCGCTGCGGGCCGGAGACCGCGAGCGCGCGCGCGCGGCGGCCCTGCGCGAGCGGGAAGCCTGTCGCGCCGGCGTCGTAGAGCATGTCGAGCGTGCCAGCGGCGAGGTCGAGCGCGGCGGGGGCGCTGCCGCGATAGGGCACCTCGGTCATCTCGAGGGCGGCCGCGCGCAGGAAGCGCAGCGCGACCAGCTGCAGCGCGCCGCCGCCGCCGGCGGTGCCGTAGGTCAGGCGGCCCGGTTGGCTGCGCGCGGCCACGGCGAGGTCGCCGACGCTCCGCCAGGGCGCGTTGGGCGGGACGAGCAGCACCATCGGGCTCTCCGCGACGATGGTGATCGCCGTGAGGTCGCGCTCGGGGTCGAAGTCGAGCGTGGGCACGACGGCGCGCAGCACGGCATGGCCGATATTGGTGAAGAGGATGGTGTAGCCGTCGGGCGGCGACTTGGCGACGAAGCTCGCGCCGATGGAGCCGGCCGCGCCGGTGCGGTTCTCGACCACCACGCGCTGGGGGAGGCGGGTGGAGAGGCGCTCCGCGACCAGGCGGGCAATGATGTCGGTCGGGCCGCCCGCGGCATAGGGCAGGACCATGCGGATGGGGCGCGTGGGCCACGCGTCCTGGGCGAAGGCCGGGGTGGCGAAGAGGGCGGGCGCGGCGAGCAGGATGCGCCTTGTCGGCATGTCGTGGTCCTCGCCTTTCTCCCTGTTGCGCAAACCCCCACCCGCCTCGCCCCGCTCGGCACTCTCCCCGCAAGCGGAAGAGCGCGAAGCGGGCGACCGCTGCCTCCCCCGCGACGGGAGGGGCGGGGGCTTGCCGTTGCGGCGCAGATTAGGGCGCCGGCATCTCCGCCGCCAGCAGGCAGCCCGACTGGCTTTCCGTGATCACCAGCGTGCGGCCATCGGGCGCGAGTGTGCAGTTGGTGGGCATCCGGCCGAATTCGGTGCAGTCCACGCGGTGGGTGCAGACGCCGTGCTCGTCCACCACCCAGACCTGGCCGTGGCCAGGATTGGCGACGAAGAGCCGGTCATGCGCGTCCACCGCCAGGCCGTCCGGGCCCGAGGTGCCGGCGGGGATGCGGAAGAAGAGGTTGGCCTTCGCGACGACCGCGTCCGCGCGCAGCTGGAAGCGCCAGATCTCGCAGCTTCGGGTCATCGCGACCAGCAGATGCGTCGCGGCGCGGTTGAGGACCAGGCCGTTCGGGCTCGGGCCGTTCGCGATCAGCCGGTCCAGGCGGCCGTCCTGGTGCAGGCGCCAGACGCGGCCCGAGGGGTCCTGCAGCCCGGTCTGGCCCTGGTCGGTGAAGAGCAGCGAGCCGTCGGGATGGACGATCACGTCGTTCAGCCCGCGAAAGCCCTCGGACATCACGTCCTCCAGGATCGGCGCCATGGCGCCGTCGCGGGGATCGAGGCTGAGCAGGCCGTGGCGGTAATCCGTGATCACCAGATCCTGCGCGCGGGCGGCCAGGCCGTTCGGCCAGCCCTCATACTCCGCGATGGCCTCCCACCGGTCGCCGGCGACGCGGAAGACGCGCCCATGCGGGATGTCGGTGCAGAACAGGTTGCCCGCAGCGTCGAAGCAGGGGCCTTCGAGGAAGCTGTCCACCGGCGCCCCGCCGCGGTTGGCCTGCGCCCAGGCTGACGGCCGCGGCCGGCGCTGCGCGTCCGGCAGGCGGGAGAGCAGGCTGGCCGGGATAGCCCTGGGCGGGTCGAACCACATGGCGGGCAGGGTGCCCTGGCCCGCCCCTTGCGGTCGAGCCCCGGGCAACGCAGGTTCCCCCCATGGGGAAGACGCTGTTCAGCCGCATCTGGGATGCGCATGTCGTGCATCGCCGCGACGACGGGCTCTGCCTGCTCTATGTGGACCGCCATTATTTCCACGAGGGCAGCTTCCACGCCTTCAACATGCTGCGCGCGCGCGGGCTGAAGGTCCGCCGCCCCGACCTCTGCTTCGGCTTCGGCGACCATTACGCGCCCACGAAGTCGCGCAGCACGGCCGACATCGTGGATGCCGAGCAGCGCGGCATCATCGAGACCTTCGAGCGGAACGCCAGGGAAGCGGGGATCGAGGCCTTCGAGATGGGCAATGCCCGCCAGGGCATCGTGCATGTCGCGGGGCCGGAGCTCGGGCTGACCTTGCCGGGGATGACGGTGGTCTGTGGCGACAGCCATACCTCGACCCATGGCGCGCTCGGCGCGCTGGCCTTCGGCATCGGCGCATCCGAGGTCGCGCATGTCTTCGCGACGCAGACGATCTGGCAGATGCCGCCGAGGCAGATCCGCGCGGTGTTCGACGGCACGCTTCCTTCGGGGTCCACGTCGAAGGACATGGCGCTCGCGCTGATCGCGCAGATCGGCACCGGCGGCGCATTGGGCGGCGCGATCGAATTCGCGGGCAGCGCGGTGCGCGCGCTGTCGGTGGAGGCTCGGCTGACGCTCTGCAACATGGCGATCGAGGCCGGCGCGCGCACCGGCATGGTGGCGCCGGACGCGACGACGTTGGAGTGGCTGGCAGGGCGCCCCTTCGCGAAGCCCGTCGATATCGGCGCGCTGCGGTCCGACGACGACGCGGAGTTCGACGAGGAGGCGCGGCTCGACGCGTCGCGGATCGGCCCCATGGCGACCTGGGGCACCAGCCCCGAGGAAGCCGTGCCGCTGTCGGGCCGCGTGCCGAAGCCCGACCAGGCGCCGGACGAGGCGCGCCGCAAGGCCTGGACGCGCAGCCTGGACTACATGGGGCTGAGCGGCGGGGAGCGCATGGCCGACGTCAGGGTGGATCGCGTCTTCCTGGGCTCCTGCACGAATTCGCGCATCGAGGACCTGCGCGCCGCGGCGGCGGTGCTGAAGGGCAGGCGCGTCGCGGTGCCGATGCTGGTCTCGCCGGGCTCGACCCAGGTGAAGCGCCAGGCGGAGGCGGAGGGGCTGCACCGCATCTTCGCCGAGGCCGGCGCGGCGTGGGAGGAGAGCGCCTGCTCGCTTTGCGTCTCGATGAACGGCGACAGCGTGGGGGAAGGCGAGCGCTGCGCCTCCACCTCGAACCGCAACTTCGTGGGGCGGCAGGGACGCGGGGCGCGGACGCATCTGGTCTCGCCCGCTTCCGCCGCCGCCGCCGCCGTCACGGGGCGGCTGGTCGCGGCGGAGGGCGTGTGATCCGGCAGGCGCAGGGCGGAGGCACCTCAGGTGCCGAGCACCGTAGCCGTCGCCGGTCACACCAGAAAGGATGAATTGATGCCGGAGCCCTTCCTCTCCCTCACCGCCATCGCCGCGCCGCTCGAGATGTCCAACGTGGACACCGACCAGATCCTGCCCGCGCGCTACCTGCGCCGGCCGCGCGACGAGCGCTATGCGACCTACGCCTTCCACGACCTGCGCTTCACGCCGGAAGGGGCGAAGCGCGACGACTTCATCCTGAACCGCGCCCCCTTCGACCGCGCCGGCATCCTCGTCGCACAGCGCAACTTCGGCGTGGGCTCCTCGCGCGAGGCCGCGGTCTATGCGCTGCTCGCGATCGGGGTACGCGCGGTCGTCGCGGAGAGCTTCGGCGACATCTTCTTCAGCAATGCGCTGAAGAACGGGCTCGTTCCTGTCCGCCTGCCCGAGGCGGTGTGCGCGGGATTGCGCGCGACGCTGGCCGCAACGCCGGGTGCCGAGATCACGGTGGACCTGCAGGCCGAGACGCTGACCACGCCCGACGGGGCCACGCACCGCTTCACGATCCCCCCCTTCAACCGCGACTGCCTGGTGCGGGGGCTGGACGAAATCGGCCTGACCCTCACATTGCTGCCGGAGATCGAGGTCTTCGAGGCGGCGCGCGCGCCGACGCGCGTGTAACGTCTCGGCATCCTTCACTTGACGGGCCTGCCGCCGCTGGTCTCCATGCGGCAAACCCCAATCAAGCCGGAACAAGATGCTGCGCGCTGCCCTGGCTGCCCTGCTTTTGCTGACGGTCTCCTCCGCCGGCCCCGCCCTCGCGCAGCCCGGCCCGCAGGGGCCGCCCGCCGTCGGCGTGATCACGGCGCAGCGCCAGCCCGTGACGGAATCGACCGAGTTCATCGGCCGCGTCGAGGCGATCGATCGCGTGGACCTGCGCGCGCGCATCACCGGCTTCGTGAACGAGCGCCTGTTCCGCGAGGGGCAGGAGGTGACGCAGGGCCAGCCGCTCTACCGCCTGGAGCGCGCGCCGGTCGAGGCCGATCTCGCCCGTGCCCAGGCCCAGGTCGCCTCGGCCGAGGCGTCGCTGACCAACGCGAACATCAACCTCGAGCGCGCGCGCGACCTCGTGCGCACCGCCGCCGGCACGCAGGCGCGGGTGGACGACGCCACGGCGCAGCAGCGCACCGCCCAGGCGCAGCTCCTGGCCGCGCAGGCCCAGGCGCGGGTGGCGCAGATCAACCTCGGCTATGTCGACATCGCCGCACCCTTCGCGGGCAAGATCGGCCGGTCCAACTTCTCGCCCGGCGCGGTGGTCGGGCCCGATTCCGGGCCGCTGGCGACGATCGTCAGCCAGGACCCGATGCGCGTCGCCTTCCCCGTCAGCCTGCGCGCGGGGCTGGAGCTGCGCGACCGCTTCGCCGAGCGCGGCGGCGTGCAGGCCGTTCAGGTGCGCATCCGGCTCGCCAACAACCAGGTCTTCTCCGAGACCGGGCGGATCGAGTTCATCGATACCTCCGTCAGCCGCGACACCGACACGCTGCTGGTGCGCGCGCGCATCAGCAACCCGCCCCTGCCGGTAGCGGGCGGCACCGGCGACCCCGAGCGGCAATTGATCGACGGCATGTTCGTCAACGTCTTCGTGGAGGGCGTCTCCCCCGTGCAGGCGGTGGTGATCCCGCGCGCCGCGGTTCTGCAGGACCAGCAGGGCAACTACGTCTTCCTCGTCGGCGCGCAGAACCGAGCGGAGCGGCGCGGCGTGAACCTCGGCCGCACCATCGGCGACCAGGTCGTGATCGAGGGCGGCCTGCAGGGCGGCGAGACCCTGATCACGGAAGGCGTGCAGCGCGTGCGCCCCGGCCAGCCCGTCAACCCCGCCCCCGCGGCGCCGCCCGCGGTGCGCGAGGGCGCGCCCCAGGCCCCGCGGGGTTGATGAAGATGACCAGCATGCGTGACAGGCGGCCGGCGCAGCCGGTCGAGCTTCCGAATGGCCGCCGCCGCGAGTGCGGGGAGCCAGGCGGCCGGAGGCCGCGCCCGGCGCTTGAGGGCACGATGGTGCGGACCGCGAGGTCCGCATGATCTCGGCGGTATTCGTCGATCGCCCGCGGCTGGCGATCGTCATCTCCATCCTGCTGACGCTGGCCGGCGGGCTCGCGATGCTGCGCATCCCCGTGGCCCAGTTCCCGAACATCGTCCCGCCGCAGGTCAGCGTCTCCACCACCTATCCCGGCGCCTCGGCCGCCGTGGTGGAATCCACCATCGCCCAGGTCGTCGAGAGCGCGGTGAACGGCGTCGAGGGCATGATCTACATGTCCTCCAACTCCGCCAATGACGGGACCTACACGCTGTCGGTGTCCTTCGCGCTGGGGACGAACCCCGACATCGCGACGGTCAACGTCAACAACCGCGTGCAGTCCGCCCTCGCCCGCCTGCCGCAGGAAGTGCAGCGCAACGGCGTGACCGTGCGCAAGCAATCCTCCGCCGTGCTGCAGTTCATCGCGATCACGTCGGAGAACCCGAACCACGACGGGCTGTTCCTGTCGAACTACGTGACGATCAACATGCTGGACCGCCTGGCGCGCGTGCCGGGGATCGGGTCGGTGCAGATCTTCGGTGCGATGGACTACTCCATGCGCATCTGGTTCCAGGTGGACCGGCTGATCAGCCTCGGCCTGACGCCGGCCGACGTCATCGCCTCCATCCAGTCGCAGAACATCCAGGCCGCCGTCGGGCGCATCGGCGCGCAGCCGATCTCCGACGACCAGCAGTACCAGATCAACCTGCAGACGCAGGGCCGGCTGATCACGCCCGAGCAGTTCGGCGACATCGTCATCCGCGCCAGCAACGACGGCTCGCTGCTGCGCCTGCGCGACATCGCGCGGATCGAGCTCGGCGCCGCGCGGATGGACCAGAACAGCCGCCTCAACGGGCTGCCCGCCATCACCATCGCGACCTACCTCTCGCCCGGCGCGAACGCGGTGACGGCGGCGGACAACCTGTCGAGGACGCTGGCCGACCTGGCGCGCCGCTTCCCCGAAGGCATGCGCAGCACGGTCTTCTACGACACCTCGACCTTCGTCGTGGACACGATGTACGAGGTCATCAAGACCCTGCTCGAGGCCTTCGTGCTGGTGGTCATCGTGGTGCTGCTCTTCCTCGGCAGCCTGCGCGCGACGATCATCCCCGTCATCGCCGTCCCGGTCAGCCTGATCGGCACCTTCGCGGTGCTGCTGCTGCTGGGATTCTCGGCCAACACGGTCAGCCTGCTCGCGATGGTGCTGGCGATCGGCATCGTCGTGGACGACGCCATCGTCGTGGTCGAGAACGTCGAGCGCGTGATGCAGGAGGAGCCGGAGCTCACCCCGGCCGAGGCCACCAAGAAGGCGATGGCGCAGATCACCGGGCCGATCATCGCGATCACGCTGGTGCTGCTGTCGGTCTTCGTCCCCGTGGGCTTCATCCCGGGCCTGTCGGGCGTGCTGTTCGCCCAGTTCGCCGTGACCGTCTCCGTCGCGATGGTGATCTCCGCGATCAACGCGCTGACGCTCTCGCCCGCGCTCTGCGCGGTGTTCCTGCGGCCGCATCACGGGCCGCGGCGGGGCGTGCTGGCGGCGGTGATGCGGGGCATCGACTGGGTGCGCGACCGCTACGGCGACGCGGTGGCGCGGCTGGTGCGCGTCTCATTGGTCTCGCTGCTCTTCACCGCGGCCTTCGCCGGCGGGACCTGGTGGCTGTCGGGCAAGACGCCGCAGGGCTTCCTGCCGGAGGAAGACCAGGGCGCCTTCTTCGTGCAGACCCAGCTGCCCCAGGGCGCGTCGCTGTCGCGCACGCGGGCGGTGGTGGAACAGCTGGAAGCCATCATCAGGCCGACGCCGGGCGTGGACCGCATTCTGTCCATCGTGGGCTTCAGCCTGGTCGATGGCGGCTCGCAGTCGAACTCCGCCTTCATCGTGGTGCGGATGAAGCCCTTCGCCGATCGAACGACGGCACAGGAAAGCGTCTTCGCCGCGATCGGGCGCGTCTTCGGCGCGACGCAGCAGGTGCGCACCGCCAACACCTTCGCCTTCAACATCCCCCCGATCATCGGATTGGGCACGGGGTCGGGCTTCCAGTACCAGCTGCAGAACCTGGAGGGACGCCCGCCCGAGGAGATGGCCTCCGTCATGCTCGGCCTGGTCGTCGCGGCGAACCAGGATCCGCGGCTCGCGCGCGTCTTCTCGACCTTCGCGGCGAACACGCCGTCCCTGTTCCTCGACGTGGACCGGGAGAAGGCGCAGGCGCTCGGCGTCCGGATCAGCGACATCTTCACGACGCTGCAGGCGACGCTCGGCGGCTTCTACGTCAACGACTTCAACCTCTATGGCCGGTCCTGGCAGGTGAACATCCAGGCCGAGGCACTGGACCGCGACGACATCCCCGACCTCTGGCGGATCTATGTCCGCAACCAGAAGGGGGAGATGGTGCCGCTGCGCTCCATCGCCGATGCGCGCATCGTGCTCGGGCCGCAGACCATCAACCGCTACAATAACGTCCGCTCCGTCGCGATCCAGGGCGCGCCGGCGCCCGGCGTGTCCTCCGGCGCGGCGCTGGCCGCGATGGAGGAGATCTCGGAGCGCGTGCTGCCCGCGGGCTACAGCTTCGAATGGACCGGGACGGCGTACCAGGAGAAGCTCGCCAGCGGCCAGACCGGCGTGATCCTGGCGCTCGCGGTCCTCTTCGCCTACCTCTTCCTGGTCGCGCTGTACGAGAGCTGGGTGATCCCGATCCCGGTGCTGCTGTCGGTGACCGTCGGCGTGCTGGGCAGCTTCCTCGCGATCTCGACGGCGGGGATGTCGCTCGACGTCTATGCGCAGATCGGGCTTGTCGTGCTGATCGCGCTCGCCGCGAAGAACGGCATCCTGATCGTGGAATTCGCGAAGGAGCAGCGCGAGGCCGGGCGGCCGATCCGCGACGCCGCGGTCATGGGCGCGCGGCTGCGGTTCAGGGCGGTGATGATGACCTCCGTCGCCTTCATCCTCGGCCTGGTGCCGCTGATCGTGGCGACGGGGGCGGCGTCGGCGTCGCGGCGCGCGGTCGGAACGCCGGTCTTCGGCGGGATGCTTGCGGCGTCGCTGGTCGGCATCTTCATGATCCCGCTGCTGTATGTCGTGTTCCAGACGATGCGGGAATGGACGAAGCGGAAGTTCGGGCGCGCGAAGGAGGGGAACGCGGCGCCGTAGGGGGCTGGGTTCGGAGCCCTCTCCCCGCTTAAGGGGGAGAGGGTTGGGTGAGGGGGACGCGCCCTATGACGCGTGCGTTGCTCGTCCTGCACGCCCCCCCCTCACCCTTCCCTCTCCCCCCTGCGGGTGGAGAGGGGTTCTTTCTGGGCGGGTGAGGTCAGCCCCCCTCCGACCCCGTCTCCTCCCCGCGCAGCGCCGGCAGCGTGCCGAGCGCCTCGCCGGCGGCGTTGCGGGCGGCGGCGGGGTCGGTGCCGTCCTCGCGCAGCATCGCCAGCGCCTCGGACACTTCCTTGACCGCGGTCTGCCAGGGGGCGCCCGTGCGGGATTCCGCGGGGAGCTGCAGCATCGCCCGCTCCACCTCGTTCAGCGACTGACGCAGGCGTGACAGGGCCGAACTGCCGGGCAGCGTGCCCTCGTCCATGCGGCGCAGCGTGTCGCGCAGCTCCCGCTCCGCGGCCTGGAGCGCGCGATTCGCCTCGGTCCGGGCTGCGGGCTGGGACAGAGCCGGGCCGGCCAGCAGCAGCGCGGCCAGCACCAGGCGGGGGATGGCCATGGGGGGTCTCCTCCGATCCGTTGCGGGAACGCCCCCGCGCGGGCACGGTTGCCCCCTTCACGAACGCCCCCGCGCCGTCAGATGATGGGGGCCGACACACCGAAGCACGGGGAAAGCTGTCCATGGCGAAGTTCGGGTTGAGCCAGTCTGTCCGCCGCGTCGAGGATCCCCGCCTGCTGACCGGGCGCGGCCGCTACACCGACGACATCTCGATGCCCGGCCAGACCTATGGCATCGTGCTGCGCAGCCCGCATGCGCATGCGCGGATCGCGTCCATCGACGTCTCGGCGGCGAGGGCGGTCAAGGGCGTGCTGGCGGTGATCACCGGTGCGGACCTGGAAGCCGCGGGCCTCGGCGGCATGCCCTGCATGATTCCGCTGAAGAGCCGCGACGGATCGCCGCGGCTGGATACGCCGCACCAGGCGATCGCGACGGGCCATGTGCGCTATGTCGGCGACCCCGTCGCCTTCGTGGTGGGCGAGACGCCGCAGGCCGCGCGCGACGGCGCCGAGGCCGTGATGGTGGATTACGAGATCCTGCCGTCGTCGACCGACCTCGCCACCGCGCATGAGAAGGGCGCCGCGCCGGTCTGGCCGGAGGCCGGCACCAACATCTGCTTCGACTGGGAAGCCGGCGACAAGGCCAAGGCCGACGCGGCCTTCGCGAGGGCGGCGCATGTCACGCGGCTGACGGTGGTGAACAATCGCGTCGTCGTGGCGTCCATGGAAGCCCGCGCCGCGGTCGCGGCGTGGGAGGGCGACCGGCTCACGCTGCACACCAACACCCAGGGCTCCTGGCAGGTCCGCAACATGCTGGCGGACGTGATCTTCAAGATGCCGCAGGAGAAGATCCACGTCCTGACGCCCGATGTCGGCGGCGGCTTCGGCATGAAGCTGTTCCTCTACCCCGAGCATGTCATGGTGTCGCATGCCGCGAAGGTCGTCGGCCGGCCCGTGAAGTGGGCGTCGGAGCGGACGGAGGCCTTCCAGTCCGACACGCATGGCCGCGACAACATCACGCTCGGCGAGCTGGCGGTGGATGCGAACGGCAAGTTCCTGGCGCTGCGCACGAAGAACTGGGCGAACATGGGCGCCTATCTCTCGAACTATGCCCCCTTCATCCCGACCGGCGCGGGCACGAAGGTTCTCGCCAGCGTCTATGGGTTCGAGGCGATCCACGCCAACGTCATCGGCGTGCTGACCAACACCGTGCCGGTGGACGCGTATCGCGGGGCGGGGCGGCCGGAATCCAACTACCTGGTCGAACGCCTGATCGACACCGCGGCGCGGGAGCTGAAGATCGACCGGATCGAGCTCCGCAAGCGCAATATGGTTCCCCGCAGCGCGATGCCCTACGTCTCCGCGATGGGCCAGCGCTACGACAGCGGCGACTTCGCGCAGCTGCTGGAATCCGCGCTGAAGAAGATCGACTGGGCGGGGTTCGAGGCGCGGCGCGCGGCCTCCGCGAAGCGCGGGAAGAAGCGCGGCATCGGGCTGGCCTACTACCTCGAGGCCACCGGCGGCGGACCGACCGAGAACGCCAAGGTCGTCTTCGCCGAGGACGGGATGGTGGACGTCTATGTCGGCACCCAGTCCACCGGCCAGGGCCACGAAACGGCCTACGCCATGCTGACCAGCCATGAGCTCGGCATCCCGATCGAGAAGATCCGGGTGAGGCAGGGCGATTCCGAGACGCTGCCGGATGGCGGCGGCACCGGCGGCGCGCGCAGCCTCTATTCCGAGGGCCAGGCGATCCTGGTGACCACGGCGAGCGTGATCGAGAAGGGCAAGCAGGCGGCCGCCGAGAACCTGGAAGCCGCCGTGGCGGACATCGAGTTCGTCTCGGCCGATGGCCTGTTCAACGTCGTCGGCACCGACCGCGGGATCGGCATCCTCGAGCTCGCGGCGAAGCAGCGGCAGCGCGTGAAGGCCGGGCAATCCGCGATCATCCTCGACACCATGGAGACCGCGAAGATCGAGAGCCACACCTTCCCCAATGGCTGCCACGTCGCGGAGGTCGAGGTGGATGCGGAGACCGGCCAGGTGACCGTGCCGCGCTACATCGTGGTGGACGATGTCGGCCATGCGCTGAACCCGCTGATCGTGCGGGGCCAGGTGCATGGCGGCGTGGCGCAGGGCGTCGGCCAGGCGCTGTTCGAGCGCACGGCCTACGACAACGGCAGCGGCCAGCTGCTGTCCGCGTCCTTCATGGACTACGCGCTGCCGCGGGCCGAGGACCTGCCCGACATCGACGTGGACCTGATCGAGGTGACCTGCGAGACCAACCCGCTCGGCGTGAAGGGCGCGGGCGAGGCAGGCGCGGTGGGCTCGCCGCCGGCGGTGATCAACGCGCTGGTGGATGCGCTGGGCGGCAAGGTCGTGGACATGCCGGCGACGCCGGAAAGCGTCTGGAAGGCGCTGCAGGCCGCCTGAGCGTCCCGCAGCGGGGAGCGCAGCGTCCCGTAGGGGCGGGAGCTTAGCAGAATGCCGCGAAAGCCCTCTCCCCCCCCACAGGGGGGAGAGGGATGGGCGAGGGGGGTGTCACCGCCCGATGCCCTGGCTGGCCATGTAGGCCTCGGCCGGGGCGAAGGCGGCGGCGCCGGCCTCGGTTAAGCGGGCGTGCCGCGCCATCACCGACAGCCCCGCCGCATAGTCACGCGCGATCGATTGCAGCGATTGCGCGGCGATGGCGCGGCCGGTGGCGTCGAGCCTACCGGAACCGAGCATCCCCGACACGGCTAGGTGCATGCGCGCCAGCACCCAGGTCGCATGCGCGATGCCCTCCATCGGGCGCGCATCCTCCCGCAGCGGGGAGGCGTAGCGTTCCCCGTCGGGGTTCGCGACGACAGGGCCGCCCATGGTCAGGCCGAACAGCACGGCGTGGCCGCTTTCATGCGCGATGGCGGTGGCGAGCTCGATGGGGTGGCGCGGCCGGCCGAGGTTCAGCGCGAAGCAGCCCCAGAGGTGGAAGCTGGTCGCGCCGTCGAACTGGATGCGGTCGCCGGGACGGCCGCGCACCGCGAGGATCTCCGGCGCGACCGCCCCGATCTCCTCGGCGAAGCCGTCGTCGAGCAGGGCGATCGCGTCTCCGACGCGGGCCGAAGCCGCCCGCAACGCGGGCTCCTCGAGCGGCAGGACGGCCAGCGGGGTCTCGGGATCGTCGTCCATGACGCGGCGATAGGCGTCCGCGCCGCCGGGCCCGAGATCGGCGTCGCGTAGCGTCATGACGCGCAGTGCCGGCCCCGGTGGCGCGCGCAGCGCGGGATCGGCCAGCGCGGCGAGAGCGGCCTCGGTCGCCGGAAGATCCTCGGCGGTGACGGCGGTGACGGCCTCGGTGTAGCGCACCATCACGGCGGAGCGGACGGGGTGCGCGGCGACGGCACGACCGAGTGCGCGGATCGCGTCCCGGTCGCAGGGGATGCCGTCCTCGGCCGAATCGGCGATGGCGTCCAGGCTCTCGGCCAAGCGGGCGCGGACCGCGGCGTCCAGCGCCGCGCCGCGCGCCGCGGAGGGCGCGAAGCCCGGCGCGGGCGGCAGGCTCACCGCGCGCGGGTCAGGCCCTGCTTCGTGGTGCCGACCTTGGTCTGGCCCGTCTTGGTCTGCCCCGTCTTGGTCTGCCCCGTCTTGGTTTGGCCGACCTTGTTGAAGCCCTTCTTGGTCAAGCCCTGCTTCAGGGCGGAGGCGCGTCGCGCGGCGTCGTCCGGCGTGGCCTGGACGAAGCCGACCAGCGGGCGGGCGGACAGGCGCTTCGCCATGCGGGCCAGGGCCTCGGTCCGGGTCTTGTCGGGCATCGCGTCTCTCCAGGGTTGAGCGAGTGGCTTGCCTAACACGGTCGAGGCGTCATTGTCAGCCGCCGCACCCATGATCGTCTTCGTCACCTTCCCCAACCATGTCGGGACCATCGCCGCGATCGCGGAGGACCCGGCCATGCCGCGCATCGAGGCGATGCCGCTCGGCCGGTTCCTGCGCGCCAACAGGCTGCCGCGCGCGACCTATGTGCTCTGCGACATCGAGAGGCTGTCGGCGCATGAGCGGCGACTCGTGGCGGCGGTCCGCGCGGTGCTGGTCGCGGCGGGGCTGCGCTGCCTGAATGACCCGCTGCGCGTGCCGACGCGCCACGGCCTGCTGCTGGCGCTGCACCGCGCGGGGATCAACCCGTTCCGCGCCTGGCGGGCTGAGGACCAGCCGCGCCCCGGGCGCTTCCCGGTCTTCCTGCGCGCCGACGCCGAGCATGGGCGCCCCCTCGGCGGGCTGATCGGCGACCAGGCGGCGCTGGACGCCGCGATCGCCGGGCTGCCCGCGGCGGGCCATGCGCCCGCCGGCGTGCTGGTCGTCGAGTTCTGCGCCGAGCCGCTGGCCGAGGGCACCTGGCGGAAACTCGGCACCTTCCGGATCGGCGAGAACTACTCGACCGACCATTCGGTGATCGAGGACAATTGGTGCGTGAAGTACGGCACGCTCGGCCTGTCCACCGAGTCGATGGCGGAGGCGGAATACCAGGATGTCGCGACGAACCGCTTCGCCGCGGCGGTGAAGCCGGCCTTCGAGATCGCCGGCATCGAATGGGGCCGGGCGGACCACGCGACGGTCGGCGGGCGGGAAGTGGTCTACGAGATCAACACCAACCCGCATGTGGATGCGATCCGCCCGCAGCGCCTGAAGCGGCGGGAGGAGACGCTGCGCCTGGCCCGCGCGCGCATGGCCGACCAGCTTCGGGCGATCGACACCGCTGAGGGCGAGGCGGTGACGATCCCGCCGGGCCGGCTGGTGGCGGAATGGCGCGCCAGGTCGGGGCGCGGAGGCTTCGCCTACCGGCCCTGAGGCCCTTCGAAGAATATTGTCATTTTCGAAAATCCGTGCGACGTCTCCGTCCGGCACGGAGGGCCGCCATGGACACGCCGATCACCTTCGCCTCGGACGGGCTGACGCTGGCGGGCGACCTGCACATCCCCGACGGCCACGTCCCCGGCCGGAAGTTGCCGGCCTTCATCGTGCTGCACGGCTTCATCGGATCGAAGGACAGGAGCCACGCCGAGATCATGGCGCGGTTGATGGAGAGCTTCGGCTACGCCGTGCTGCGCTTCGACTTCCGGGGCTGCGGGAAGAGCGAGGGGCGGCGCGGCTACGTGCTCTGCCACGACCAGGTCGCGGATGCGAAGAACGCGCTGACCTGGCTGAGCCAGCGGCCGGAGGTGGACCCGGCGCGCATCGCGGTTATTGGGCACAGCTTCGGCGCGGCGGTTGCCTGCTTCGCCGGCGCGGTGGACCAGCGCTTCGCCGCCGTCATCTCGTCCTGCGGCTGGGGCCATGGGGAGCGCAAGTTCCGCGGCCAGCATCCCGGCGAGATGTGGGACAAGTTCGTCGGCATGCTCGAAGCCAACCGCCTCCACAAGGAGAAGACCGGCGAGGCGCTGACCGTGCCGCGCTTCGACGTCGTGCCAATGCAGGAGCATCTGCGGCGAAACCTCTCGCCGAATGCGCTGATGGAGGTCTCGGCCGACACCGCGCAATCCATGTTCGACTTCCGGGCGGAGGAGGTGGTGCACTGGATCAGCCCGCGGCCAGTGCTCTTCGTCCACGGCGCCGACGACACGGTGACGCCGACCGAGCAGTCCATCCGGCTGTGGGAGAAGGCCGGGCAGCCCAAGGACCTCGTGCTGATCACGGGCACCGACCACTTCCCGCTCGCGGCGGGGAACCAGCGCATGGCGGGGATCCTGAAGGGCTGGCTCGACGTGCATTTCCCCGCGACGGCGTCGTGACGCGCGTCGCCGCGGCCGCGCTCAGGAATTTCGCGCGCGACATCCTGCATGCGGCGGGCACGCCGCGCGACGACGCGGCGCTCTGGGCGGAGACGCTGGTCTGGGCGAACCTCCGCGGCGTGGACAGCCATGGCGTGCTGCGCATCCCGCGCTACCTCGACTGGATCGCGAGCGGGGAGATCAAGCCCGCGGCCGAGATGAAGCTGCTGAAGGCTGCCGGCGCGATCGCCCTGCTCGATGCGGACCGCGCGCCGGGGCCGGTGGCGATGGCGCGCGCGATGGAGGAGGCCATCGCGGCGGCGCGGCGCGTCCATGTCGGCTGGTGCGTCGCGCGCGGGATCACCCATGCCGGCGCCGTCGGGCATTTCGCGCTGCGCGCGGCGGCGCAGGGGATGGCGGGGCTGGTGATGACGGCCTCCGTGCCGCTGATGGCCTGGCCGGGGAGCAGGGGTGCGGTGGTGTCCACCAACCCGATCGCGATCGCGATCCCCGCAGGCCGGCATCCGCCGCTGCTGCTGGACATGGCGACGGCGACGGTGGCGCTGGGGAAGATCATGAGCGCGAAGCAGGCGGGCACGCCGATCCCGTCCGACTGGGGCGTGGACGCCGAGGGCAATCCGACCACGGACGCGGCCGCGGTCGCGACGCTGACGCCGATGGCCGGGGCGAAGGGCGCGGGGCTGTCGCTGATGATCGAGTGCCTGACGAGCCTGGCGGCGGGCAATCCCGTGCTGGCGCCGGCGATGAAGGGACGCAAGGGGACGAACATGAACGGCGTTGCGATCGCGGTGGATGTCGCGGCGTTCGGGGATGGGGACGCGTTCGCGGCCGACGTGGACGAGCTGGCGGCGGTGGTCGCGGAGCAGCCGACGGCGCCGGGGGTGGATCAGCTGATGGTGCCGGGGGAACGCGGGGACGCGGAGCGTGTCCGGCGCGAGCGGGACGGCGTGCCGGTACCGGCGGGGGTGTGGAAGCAGCTGGTGGAGGCGGCGGGGAAGTTGGGCGTCGCAGTGCCGGAGGTAGGGTAGCGCTCACCCCCACCCTCCCACGATTCGCGTGGGGGGGTGGGGGTTGGCGCTACCTCACCCGACCGCCGGCAGCTTCGCCCGCGGGTCATGCCGCGCCACGCGCGACAGCAGGTATTCCACCTCCGCCCGCGCCGCCGCGCTCATTCCCGCCGCTGGACGGCGCTGCGCGTCCGACGCGATGATCCCGCGACGGGCCAGCACGTATTTCCGCACGCCGAGGCCCACGCCGGGCTGCAGCTCGTAGCGGATCAGCGGGAGGTGCGCGTCGAACAGGTCATGCGCGCGATCGCGCTCCCCGGCGGCCGACAGCTTCACGAGGTCCACCAGCATGTCCGGGAAGGCATAGCCGGTCATCGCGCCGTCGGCGCCGCGCTCCATCTCGAAGTCGAGGAAGATGCCGCCATTGCCGCAGAGGATGGAGATCGGGCGCAGCATGCCGTCCTGCTGGAACTTGCGCAGCGCGCTGATCTTCTCGAGCCCCGGCCAGTCCTCGTGCTTCAGCATCACGCAGGACGGCAGCTCCGTCACGATGCGGCGGATCACCGCGGGCGGCATCTGCACCTGGAAGAGCTGCGGGTAATCCTGCAGGACCCAGGGGATGTCGCCGCCGATCGCCTCGATCGCCTGGTGGAAATAGGCGACCACGGAATCGTCGGTGCGCAGGTGCGACGGCGGCGCGATCATCACGCCGGCCGCGCCGGCATCCATCACGCCGCGGGCCAGCGCGCGCATCGCGGCGAAGCCAGGCGCGGTGACGCCGACGATGATCTTCGCTCCGCCGGCGGCGCGGATGACGTGCCTGCTGAACTCCAGGGATTCCGCGCCGTCGAGCTTCGGCGCCTCGCCCATCACGCCGAGGATGGTCATGCCGTCGCAGCCGGCACCGACGAAGAATTCGGTCATGCGGCGCGTGCTGTCGAGGTCGAGCGCGCCGTCAGGGCGGAAGGGCGTGGGGGCGATGACGTAGACGCCCTTGGCGGTGTGGTCGAGGGGCATGGGGGTGGGTCCGTGGCGGCTGCGGCGGGAGATATCGGGCGAAGCGGGCGCGGCGTAAAGGCGGGGGGTTGCGCGAACCCCCACCCGGCCGCTGCGCGGCCACCAGCCTGCGCGTTGCCGGCTAAAGCCGGCCGCTTGCGGGCCGACGCAGTGCGTCGGCCCGCAAGCGGGAGAGGGGGATTGGCGCGACGCTTCCTCTCCCGCGAAGCGGGGGAGGGCAAGGGGTGGGGGTTGGCGCTACCCCTCCATCCTGATCCCGCGCTGCTCGATCAGCCTCCGCCAGCGGGCGATCTCGGCGGTGACGAAGGGGCGCATCTCGCCGGGGCGGCCGGTGCCGACCTCGCCGTCCAGCAACTCCTCCAGCCGGGCGCGCAGGCCGGGCTCCTCGATCACCCTGCCGATGACCTCGTAGAGCCGCGCGGCGACCGGCTCGGGCAGGCCGCGCGGGCCGGCGATGCCGGCCCAGGTCGGGGCCTCGAAGCCGGGCAGGGCGGCCTCCGCCACCGTCGGCACCTCGGGCAGCAGCTTGGACCGTCTCGCGGAGCTCACGGCCAGCGCGCGCACCGACCCCGCGCGCACCTGCGGCAGGACGGAGACGCTGGTCGTGATCATGGCGGTGATCTCGCCGCCGAGCAGCGCCGTCGTCCCCGCGGCGTCGCCGCGATAGGGGATGTGCTGCATCTGCACCCCCGCCGTGGCGTTCAGCATCTCGCCGACCAGGTGATGGGTGGATCCCACGCCGGCGGAGCCGAAGGTCACGCGCCCGGGATTGGCGCGCGCGAGATCGAGCAGCGACTTCAGGTCGCGCGCCGGGTTGTCCGCGCGCACCACGACCACGAAGGCGTAGCGCACGACCAGCGCGACGAAGTCGAAGTCGGCGACGGGATCGAAGGTGAGCCCTTGCGCGAAGGCCGCGGAGACCGCGTGGCCGCCGGTCAGCAGCCCCAGCGTGTAGCCATCGGGGGCCGAGCGCGCGAGCTGCGCCGAGGCGATGTTGCCGCCGGCGCCGGGGCGCGATTCCACGATGACGGGCTGGCCGAGCTGCTCGCCCATGGGCGTCGCGAGCAGCCGTGCCAGGATATCAGCCGTGCCGCCCGGCGCGAAGCCGTGCAGCAGGCGGATCGGGCGCTCCGGCCAGGCCGCGAGGGCGGGCGACGCGATCAGCGGCGTGGCGAGCATCGCCAGCGCGGCGCGGCGGGTGATCATTCCTGTCGTTCCTCCCGAGGCAGACTCAGACGCTCGCGGCGTCCCGAAACTCCTGCGGCGCCTGCGGGCCCCATTGGCTGCGCAGGCCCTGGCTCTTCGGCACCTTGCGCGCGGGCATCGCGGCGTTCAGCACGTCGGTGTCGGTCCAGTGCTCGTGCACGCGGCCCCAGGGGTCCTTCCAGTAGTCGAAGATCTGGCTGCCGAGCAGGTGCCGCCCGATGCCCCAGAGATGCGCGTGGCCCTGCTGCGCCAGCCAGTCGTGCCCGGCATGCAGGTCGTCGATGTCCTGCACTTCGTAGGAGATGTGGTTCAGCCCCGCGCGGTGGTGGCGGCCGAACATCATGACGTGGTGGTCCACGTAGTCCTCGCCGCGGTCGGCGCGGTTGAAGCTGGCCAGCAGCATGTCCGGGTTGTCCTCGGCATGGACGTGCTCCGACACCACGAAGCCGAGATGCCGGTGCGCCCAGGCGACCGATCCCTCGATGTCGGGCGTGGAGAGCACGGCATGGCCCATGCGCCTGACCTGGCAGGGCCGCGGCTCGATGCGCTGGAAGACGCCGAGGCGTTCGCGCGACGCGCCGGTGTTCATCACGCTGTGGCGTTCCGGCAGCCGCGAGACTTCGGCGACGCCGTGCACGACCTCGATGGTGAAGCCGTTGTGCTCCTTCAGCCGCACGACCTTGCCCCCGCCGGGCTCGTCGAGGTCCATCACGCCGGACGCGCCGGCGGCGTGCCGCGCCAGGCGATGCAGGTCGGCCTCGCTGTCCGCGTGGAAGCCGATGGCCAGCACGCGGTCCGGCCCGCGCTGCGTGATGTGCATGTGGTGCGCTTCGCCGGTGCCGCGCATGTAGAGCGCGTCGTCCGTGCGGACCTGCCGCAGCAGGCCGAAATCCGTCAGGAACCTCTCGGCGAGGTCGAGGTCGGGCGAGCCGAGCCTGATCCAGGCGACGTCGCGCACCTTGATGATCGGGTCTGCCATTGCTTGTCGTCCTCCCAGTCTCCGCGCCGGTCTTCAGGGCGCGGCGGGCATGAATTGCGGGGCGTGGCGCAGCACGGTTTCCGTCGTCTCGCGGAGATGCGCGGCCAGCAGTGCGCCGGCGCGCTCCGCCTCGCGCGCGATCGCGGCGTCCCTGATGGCCTCGTGCTCCGCGCGCTTGGAAGGGCCGAGCGGGCGGTGCCGCTGGGACACCAGGCGGTAGCGCTCCATGTGGTCGTAGAGCTGGCCGCGCAGGCGCAGCAGCCAGCGCGACGGGCAGGCGGCGACCAGCGCGCGGTGGAAGTCGCGATGCGCGGCGAGCCACTCGCTCGACCGCGCCTTGCGCTCCTCCCTCGACAGGCGCTCGATCTTCGACAGGCGGTGGAAGGCCAGCACCAGGCCGGCTTCCCAGGCCTCGTCGCCATGCTTCACGGATGCCACGATGGCGCGGCATTCGAACTCGACATGCAGCGCGGAGACGTCGCGCAGCTCCTCGGCCGAGATGGCCGCGACGCGGAAGCCGCGATTGGCGTCGAGCTCGACCAGCCCCTCGGGCAGCAGATGGGACAGCGCCTCGCGCAGGGTGCCGATGCCGGCGCCGTATTCGCGCTGGAGCTCTGCGAAGCGCAGGCGGGCGCCGGGGGCGAAGCGGCCGTCGAGGATGTCGCCCTTGAGCCGCGAGAGCACGTCCTGGCTGACCAGGACGGCCTCGGCCTCGGCGGGCCGGCGGGTCAGGCGCGCGCTCACGGCGTCTCCTCTCCGAAGGCGCGGAGACTAGGCGCGCATCTTCGACGAAGCAAGCATGTTTCGAAAATCCGGCGGCTACCCGAAGACGAGGTTCACCATGCGGCAGGTGTCGACCTGGCGGCGGTCCTCTCGCCTGCCATCGGCCCAGACGACGCGCACGTCGTTCACGCAATCGTCCTGCGGCAGGCTGACCGGCAGGAAAGCGCCGGGGGCGAGCGGCTGCGGCAGGCGCTGGGTGCCCCAATCCTGCTGCCGGACGGAGGAGACGTAGACCTCCCGGATCGGCTGGCCGCCCTGATTGACCAGGTTGAAGGACGGATTGCCGGTGGAGCCGCCGGGCGCCGGACGGGCCTGCGGGGCGGGGGCGGCGGCGCCGAAGACCATCTCGGTGATGGCGCAGGTATCGACGTTGCGGCGTTCCTCCGGCCGGCGGTCGGCATAGACGACGCGCACGTCCTGCCGGCAGCCCGCGGCGGGCGCGATGCGCACGGCGAAGGCGCGGCCGTTCGGCAGCACGTCGGAGCCCAGGAGGTCGCGGCCCCAGTTCTGCTGCGTCACGGGCGTGACGTAGATCTCGTTGATGGCCTGGCCGCTGCGGTTGACCAGGTTGAAGGAGGGATCGCCTTGCTGCGCGAGGGCCGGCCCGCCGGCGAGGGCCAGCAGCGCGGCGATGACAAGACGGCGCAGTGACATGAATGCCTCCGGTTCCGATGCCGGCAGGCTAACGCAACCGCGGCGCGACGGAAGCCTTTCAGACGGTGACGGTGCGGGGGGCCAGCGGTTCGACGATCGGGGGGCCGTCCCACCCCGCAATCTCCTCCATCGCCTGGCGGTCGAGGATGTCGAGGCGGCCCTTGGCGAGCGTCGCGACGCCGTCCTTGCGCAGCACGGCCAGGGCGCGGTTGGCGTGCTCCACCGACAGGCCGAGAGCATCGGCAAGGTGCGCCTGCTTCAGCGGCACCGGGGCGCCGCGCGCGTCGCCGCCGCCGCGGCGCTGCACGCGGCCATGCAGTTCGAGCAGAAGATGCGCGACGCGCCCCACCGCGTCGCGGCGGCCGAGGCTGGTCAGGCGCTCCCGCAGGCGGGCGCGGTCGCGGGTCAGGCCCTCCGCGTAGGACATGGCCAGGGCGGGATCGTGGCCCATGTATTCGCAGAGCCGCTCGCGCGAGAGGATGCAGAAGGACGCGTCGGTCAGCGCCTCGACCTCGGCCCCGTCCTCGGTGCGTTCAACGAGGTCGCCGGGAAGGTGGAAGTCGAGCACCTGACGCCTCCCGTCCGGCGTCGCGGTCCAGGAGAAGGCCCAGCCGGCATAGAGGGTGAAGACCTTGTCGCGCACGGCCTCGCCGGCGCGGACCAGGCGGACGCCGGTGCGGACGCGGGCGATCTCCGCCACCCGAGCCAGCGGCACGACCCGGAACAGGGCGAAGGGACGCACCGCGCAGGCGGCGCAGCCGCCGGGCAGCGGAGTAAGCGTCGTCGTGGTCCGGGTCATCCCGTTTCTTCTTCCCCAACTCCTGGGCCGGAACCCGCCGCCGCGGGAGCCTTCCGACACGCGCAACCTAGTTGCTCAGGGGGCTGGCGACTATGGGAATCTCCTTCATCTTTCAGGCTTTCCGCACGGCATGCCGGAGGAAAGGAAGGCAGGCAGCGATCCCAGGGACTTGCCGGCCGCGGCGACGGAATGCGATGCAAGGCCGGGGGGGCGGGATGCTGTCGCCGGCACGGTCCGCGCGCCGTGATCGAGGGATTAGAAGGCCGCGATGCCACTGACCTACGCCAGCCCGCGCTACCCCGCCGCGCCCCGCCCCGGCGCCGAGGACCGGCAGCGCGTCGTCATCGCCGGCGCGGGGCTGGTCGGGCTGACCCTCGCGCTCGACCTCGCGCGGCGCGGCGTGAAGGCCGTGGTGCTGGATGAGGACGACACCGTCTCCTTCGGGTCGCGCGCGATCTGCTTCGCCAAGCGCACGCTCGAGATCTTCGGGCGGCTCGGCATCGGCGCCGCTTTCCTGGAGAAGGGGATCACCTGGAAGACGGGGCGGGTCTTCCACCGCGGGACCGAAGCCTATGCCTTCGACCTGCTGCCGGAGGAAGGCCACGAATACCCGGCCTTCGTGAACCTCCAGCAATACTACGCGGAGGAATGGCTGGTGCGGGCCTGCGGCGAAGCCGGCGTCGAGATCCGCTGGAAGCACCGCATCGCCGCGGTGGCGCTGGGCGGGGACGGCGCGCGGCTGGCGGTGGAGACGCCGGACGGCGACTACGCGCTGCACGCGGACTGGCTGCTGGCCTGCGACGGCGCGCGCAGCTTCATCCGCGAGAGCATGGGGCTGCCCTTCGCCGGCCAGGTCTTCCGCGACCGCTTCCTGATCGCCGACGTGGTGATCCGAGGTGATGTCGGCTTCCCGACGGAGCGCTGGTTCTGGTTCGACCCGCCCTTCCATCCCAACCAGTCGGTCCTGCTGCACAAGCAGCCCGACGATGTCTGGCGCATCGACTTCCAGCTCGGCTGGGACGCCGACCCCGATGAGGAGAAGAAGCCGGAGAAGGTGACCCCGCGCGTGCGCGCGATGCTTGGGCCCGACGTGCCGTTCGAGCTGGAATGGGTCAGCGTCTACACCTTCCGCTGCCGCCGGCTCGAGCGCTTCCGGCATGGCCGCGTGATCTTCGCCGGCGACGCCGCGCACCAGGTCAGCCCCTTCGGCGCGCGCGGCGGCAATGCCGGCGTGCAGGACGCGGACAACCTGGGTTGGAAGCTGGCGGCGGTGCTGAAGGGAGAGGCGCCGGAAGCGCTGCTCGACACCTACGACGCCGAGCGCATCCCGGCGAATGACGAGAACATCCTGAACTCCACGCGCAGCACCGACTTCATCACGCCGAAGACGGAAGCCGCGCGCGCCTATCGCGACGCGGTGCTGGAGCTTGCCGCGCAGCACGGCTTCGCGCGGCCGCTGGTGAATTCGGGGCGGCTGTCGCGGCCGCACCGCTATGTCGCGACGCCGCTGAGCACGCCGGACGAAGGGCCGGGCGCGGGGCCGGGCTTCCCCGCGCCGGATGCGCCGGTGATGCGCGCGGGGAAGCCGGACTGGCTGCTGCGGCATCTCGGCTACGGGTTCCAGCTGCTGGTCTTCGGGCCCGTGGATGCGGCGCTGGTCGGTTCGCTGTGGGACGGGCTTGAGCCGGTCTTCGTCAGCGCGGAGGAAGCGCGCGGCACGCTGTGGGACCACAGCGGGTTGGCGCTGGCGCGCTATGGCGTGAAGCCGGGCGGGGCGGTGCTGCTGCGGCCGGACCAGCATGTCGCGGCGCGGTTCGACGTGCCTGATGTCGCGGCGATCCGCGTGGCCCATGATCGCGCGCTGGGGCGGGAGGTGGCGTGATGGCCTTGGACACGCGGCCTTGGCTGGCCGATCCGGATGCGCTGTTCGCGCTGCTGGTCGAGGCGCATCGCGGGCTGAGTGCGGAGGAGTCGCGCAAGCTGGATGCGAAGCTCGTGCTGATCCTGGCCAATCATGTCGGGGACACCGAGGTGGTGCGGGAGGCGGTGGCGCTGGCCAAGGCGTCCGGCCCGCACCCTGCGACGCCCCCGTAGAGGGCGGTCGGATCGTCTAGACCCGTAGCGGGCTGACTGTCGTCACCGCGATACGGGTCCAGCTTTCCTTGGCCCGGCGATTCACGGCCTGGCGCGCCCACCTTCGGTGAGCACACTCAGGCCGATCGCGGGCTACCGCGCGCCCCGCAACAGCGCTCTCTCCAACTCCGCAAACGCGTCCCCCAGCGCCTTCTCCATCGCCTCCGCCTGGCCCGCCGCATCCGCATCGCGGGCCATCGGCGCGCGGCCGCGGACCTGGAAGGCCGTCACGATGGACGACCCGCTCGCGCCCTCGCGCAGCAGCACGCCGGCCAGGCCCGCGCGGGCTTCCTCCGCATCCGGCGCGGCTTCCAGCACGGTCAGCTGCGCCTCGATCGCGAGCGTCGCCTCGGCGCGGCTGCCCGGCAGCACCACGGCCCTGAACAGCCCCGACGCCTGCAGCCAGGCGCGCAGCGCGGCCTCGGCCAGCTCGCCGGGCGGGGCCAGCCACTGGTCGTAGACCGCGATCGAATAGGATCCGTCGGGATTGGCGACGCGCAGGCCGAGATCCTGCAGCCCGGGGACGCCGCGCACCCGCCGCAGCAGCACCACCGCCGCGCCGCGCGGCGCGGCGCGCGACGTCGGCCGCTGCGGGTCGAGGTTGAAGCGCCGCACCGGCACGAAGGGCCGCTCCGGCAGCACCGAGCAGCCTGCCAGCAGCGGCAGCAGCAGCAGCGCGCGACGGGTCATACCAGGCCCTCAAAGGCCGGGCGGCGGCTCCGCCACCTTGGCTCGCCGCACAAGCGGCGGGCCGCATTCGCGGCCTCGGCCCGTTTCACGGGCCGCAAGTTCCGCAGCATTTCCATGTCGCTCATCGCCGCCGGTCCGTCGGCGCCGGCGGCGGCGCGCCGAGCAGGAACTGCGAGGGCGAGGCGCGCAGCGCATCCGCCGTCGCGCGCAGGCTGGCGGTGGTGGCGCGCAGGTCGTTCAGGATGGGCAGCAGGTCGGCTTGCACGTCGGTCGTCGTCTCCCGCGCGGTGCGCATGGTGCGTTCGAAGCTCTGCAGCGTGCCGGGCAGGCGCTCCGCGCTGCGGCGCAGCTCATCCGCTGCCGCCGCGGCCGAGGCCATGGCGCGGCGCAGCTCGGGCGAGGCCGCGACGGACTGTGCGGATTCCGCGGTGCGGCGGAAATCCGTCAGCGTCTGCTGGATCTCGCCGCTGTCCATGATGGCGCGCACGCGGGCCATGGTCTGCGCGGTCTCCCGCAATGTCTGCGCGAGGTCGCCGCTGGTGGTCTGCTGGCTGAGGCTGCCGACGAGCTTCGCAAGGTCGCCCGCGATCTGCTCGAGCGGGATCTGCGACAGGCGGTCGATCAGCGTCTCCGCCGCGCCGCGGACCTGCGCGACGGTGGAGGGGATGGACGGGATGACGGCGAAGCGCGGCGTCCAGGGCACGTCGATCGGGGGGAAGCGCTCGGCGTTCTGCACGAAGTCGAGCTCGAGGTAGTTCACGCCGGTGATGCCCTGCGCGGCGATGCGCGCGCGCAGCCCCAGCCGGATCGCCTCCGCGGTGCTCGGCACCTCGCCGATCTGGTCGGTCTGCACGGCGAAGCGGATCATCACGAGCTGGAAGGCCTGGCTGAAAGGCACGCCCTGCGGCCGGCCATAGACCGTGGAGGCCAGGCGCAACTCGGTCACGCGGCCGATCTGCACGCCGCGATATCGCACCGGCGCGCCGGTATCGAGGCCCTGGACGGATTCCGCGGAATAGGTCTCGAAGATCTGCGCCGGGCCCTGGCTGCCCTTGCCGAGCAGGAAGACCGCGAAGCCCGTGCCGAGCAGGACGCCGGCGATGACCAGCAGGCCAACGCGGAGATAGAGGCTGGTGCCCTTCATCTTGCGAAGCGACGACGCTGCCGCATCGTCGCCCTCAAGCGCCGGCGCGCCGCGGCGCCTGGCTTCACCGCACAGGCGGCGAGCCCCATTCGCGGCCTCGGCCCGTTGCACGGGCCGCAGGTCAGTCTGTTCGCCCGCACGACCTTCATGCGGCCTCGCGCCGGAAGAAGGCGCGCACGGTCGGGTTCGTGCTCTCGTCGCGGAGCTTCCGCGGATCGCCCGCCGCGATCACGCCCTGGGCGTCCTTGTCGAGCATGATGCACCGGTCGCCGATCGCCAGGATCGAGGCGAGCTCATGCGTGACCACGACGAAGGTGGTGCCGAGCGTGGCCGCGAGATCCCTGATCATGGCATCCAGCCCCGCCGAGGTGATGGGGTCGAGGCCGGCCGAGGGCTCGTCCAGGAAGAGGATCGGCGGATCGAGCGCCAGCGCGCGCGCGACGCCCGCGCGCTTCAGCATGCCGCCCGAGATCTCGGCCGGCAGGCGGTCCGCGGCTTCCGACAGGCCGACCAGGCCGAGCTTGACGCGCGCCACCGCGTCCCGCGCCTCGGGGCGCAGCGCGGTGTGCTCGGCCAGCGGCATCTCGACATTCTCCAGCAGCGTCTGCGATCCGAACAACGCGCCCTGCTGCCACATGACACCGATCCGCTGCAGCAACGCAAGGCGATCGGCGCCGCCGGTGGACCAGACATCGGCGCCCAGGATGGACACGCGGCCGGCACGCGGCGGGATCAGCCCGATCATCAGCTTGAGCAGCGTGGACTTGCCGCAGCCCGAGCCGCCGAGGATCACGAAGACCTCGCCGCGCTTCACCTCGAAGGAGACGTCCTTGAAGAGGATGCGGTCGTCGAAGCCGGCCGCAATGCCCTCGCACCTGATCACCACCTCGTCGGTGGCGTTCGCCGGCGCCGAGGCGGGAAGCGCATCCGGGCTCAAAGGCCGAGCCTCTCGTAGATCACGGCAAAGAGGCCATCCAGCAGGATGATCGAGACGATCCCGCCGACCACCGCGCCCGTCGCCGCGTCGCCGACCGCGCGCGGGCCGCGCCCCGCACCCAGTCCCGCGCGGCAGCCGATCGCCGCGATCGCCAGGCCGAAGAAGCAGGCCTTGAGCAGCCCGCCCATCAGGTCCGTCAGCTCCAGCCATTGCGACAGCTGGTTCAGCACGGTGGTCAGCGGAAAGCCGAAGACGCCCATGATCAGCGCCATGCCGGCCAGGCCCGCCAGGGTCAGCAGCAGCGAGAGCACCGGCATCACGATCACGCCCGCCAGCACGCGCGGCAGCACCAGCAGCGCCATCGGGTCGATGCCCATGACGCGCAGCGCCGCGACCTCCTCGTTCACGCTCATCGTGCCGAGCTCGGCGGCATAGGCGCTGCCGGTGCGCCCCGACAGGATCACGCCCGCCATCAGCGGCCCGAGCTCGCGCAGCAGCGAGATGCCGACGAGGTTGGGCACGAAGATCTCCGCGCCGAAGCGGCGCAGCGGGATGGCCGACTGGAAGGCGAGGATCACGCCGAGCAGGAATCCCAGCAGGACCGTCAGCGGGAAGGCGCGCGTGCCGGCCTCGTCGAGGTGGCGCAGCACCTCGCGGAAGCGCAGCCGCCACGGTCGCGCCAGCGTGCCGAGCGCGATCAGCGTGAGCTCGCCGAGGAAGGCGACGGAGTCGAGCCCTGCCCGCCCGGCGTTCCAGGTCATGCGGCCCAACAGCGTCAGCGGGCCGAGCCGCGCAGGCGGCTTCGGCTGCGGCGCGTCGCGCGCCGTGCGGACCCGGGCCAGCACGTCGGCGACGCGGGGCGAGGCGTTGCGGATGGCGTTGCCCGGCGCGGCGGCCTCGGCGACGAGCAGCAGGGTGGCGCCGGTGGTGTCCACCGCCTCCAGCCGCGCGAGGTCTATCACCGCGCCGCCGGACGCGGCTTCCCGCACCAAGCGGGACCAGATCTCGGCGGCGTCGCCGGTGTCGAGCCGGCCGGACAGCGCCAGCACCCTGGCGCCGCCGTCGTCGCGGGTCTCGAAGGCGGCGGCGTCACTCATGCCGCCATCAAGTCGGTCTGCCGCCGCGTCGGGTCAAGCGGCGAGCGCGATGCCCGCCCCCGCCTCGCCCGACAGCCAGGCGCCGCCGACGGTCCCGGCCAGCGTGGGGTGGCAGGCCTCCCCGGCGAAGACCAGGCGCCCGCCGGCCAGCGGCGCGGCCAGCACGGCGCGCGCGCCGGCGGCGCCGACCCGGGCGTGGCTGTAGACGCCGCGGGCCAGCGGGTCGGTGCCCCAGGCCGAGACCAGCGCGCCGGGGCGGAAGGCGCGCGGGGCGTCGTGGCCGAGGCGCTTCGCGATCTCCTCGCGCATCAGCGCCTCGGCCGCGGCGGGGCCTTCGCGCTCGATGTCGGGCGCGACGCCCGCGCCGATCCAGCCATGCGCGATGGGCTGGCTGCGCGGCCAGAAGGTGATCGGCACCATCGCCTCCCCCGGCCGCACCTGGCGGTCGGTGGAGGTGTGGGCGGGCAGGCCGAGCCGGTCCTCGCCGGCGGCGTGCAGCCCGACCTTGATGGCGCGACCGAGCGGCAGGTCATGCGCGGCCTGCATCACCTCGGCCGGCAGGGCGGGGTCGAAGCGGATCGCGCCGGCCGACAGCAGCGGGGTGGGGAGGGTGCAGATCACGGCGCGGGCACGGAGCGTGCCGAAGGGGCCTTCCGCCACCGCCTCGGCGCCGCCCCAGCGCAGCGTCGCGACGGGGGCGGACAGCGTCACGGGCAGGCCGGCGCCGAGGCGTTCCAGCAGCGCGCCCATGCCGCCCTCCGGCAGGCGGTTGCCGCCTTCCAGCAGCGTCGCGGCGAAATCGTGCAGGCTGATGGCGGCGAGCGGCGCGGCGGCGATGACCTCGCCCTGCCAGGCCGCGATGGTGGCGTCCCAGGGGCCGCCCGAGGGTGCGGCGTCGGCCGCAGGGATGTCGGGGCCCCGCGCGGCGCGCGCCTCGATCGCGGCCTCGAAGGCGTTCCACGCCACGCCATAGGCAGCGTCCTCGGCCGGGGTGACGGGCCGCATGCCGGCGAAGGTGATCTCGTTGCGCAGCGCGTCGCTGTCCACCAGCGCCACGCCGACGGTGGGCGCGAGCGGCACCAGCGGGTTCTGCTCCGCCGCGTGCAGCCAGGTCGCGCCGAGGTCGAAGGGGACGCCGAGCGAGTGGTCGGTCAGCGCGCGGCCGCCGACGCGGTCACGGGCTTCCAGCACGCGGACGCTCCTTCCCGCGGCAAGCGCGGCGCGCGCAGCGGCGATGCCGGCCGCGCCCGCGCCGATCACCAGGAGATCGACGGTCACGCGGACAAGGATTTCAGAGCGTGGATCAGCACGGCCGCGGCCACCGAGACGTTCAGGCTTTCCACCGCGCCCGATCCCGGCAGGGTCACGCGCTGCGCGCAGGCCGCGACGACAGGCGGCGTCGGGCCTTCCTCCTCGTTGCCCAGCACCAGCGCGAAGGGTTTCGTCCGGGGCAGCTTCTCCGGCGCGACGCCGCCCTTCGACACCGCGGCGACCGTGGTGAAACGCGGGCCCATCGCGCGCAGCGCGACGGGCAGGTTCGGCACCCGGAACAGCGAGAGATGCTCCAGCCCGCCTTCCGCCGTGCGATAGGCCGCGTCCGACAGGCCGGCCTGCCGCGGATCGCCGGAGACCAGCATGCCCGCGCAGCCGAAGAAGGCGGCGGACCGTGCGATCGCGCCGAGGTTGTGCGGGTTGCCCACGCCGTCCAGCACCGGCAGCACGCGCTGCGACAGCAGTTCCGCCGGGAAGGGCGCGCCGAGTTCCGGCACCGGCTTGATCAGGGCAACGGCGACGATGCCGCCGTGGTGCCCGGTGCCGGCAATCCGGGAAAGCTCGTCCGGAGGTACCTCGCGATAGGGCTTGCGGGCGGCGGCCATGACCTTGCAGAGCGGGCCGGCTTCCTTGCGGCGCTCCGCGACGTAGAACAGCCGCAGCACGTCGTCCGGGCGCCTGGCGAAGACCGCCTCCACCGCCGCCACGCCGGCGACGCGGTCGGTGTCCTGCGGCCGCGGCCAGGGGGTGGTGTCCTTCATCGTTCCAGCCTTCCGGCGCTGTGCGCACCGGGAATTCAGGCCGGCGCGGCCTCGGTCCTTGCCGCCTCGATCGCGAGGAACTTCGCATTCTCCTCGCGGATCCTCGCCGCGGCGTCGTCGTAGAGGAAGGGCAGCGTCGCGTAGCGGCGGCCCTTCGTGACCGGCCGCGCCTCATGCAGCAGGGCGCAGGAAAACACAACCGCGCCGCCGGCCGGCGCGACATAGGTCTGCGGCCCGAATTCGGGGAAGCAGAGCTCGCCGCCCTCGTAGTCGCCAGTGTTGAGGTTGATGGTGACGGCGAAGCGGCGATGCGCGGTACCGAGCGTGGTGTTGTCGCGATGCGCGCGGAAGAAGCCCCTGTCGGCGCCGTCGTAGCAGGCGACGATGTAGCGCTCGATCCGCGTCGGGTTGAAGTTGAAGGCGCGGCGGATCTCGGGGCTGAGCCGCGCGGTCAGCCTGGCGCGGAAGGCCGCCTGCAGCGTCTCGTCCTCGATGAGGCAGTCCTTGCGGCGCTTGTGGCTCTGGTCGGTGAGGCCGACGGTCCTGCCGTCGACGTCGCGCATGAAGCCGCTCTCGTCGCCGCCCTGGGCCTCGTAGAGGTCGATCAGGCGGCGGCAGAAGGCGGGCTCGAAGACGCGGGGGACGATCAGCACGGGCGCGTGCACCGGCACGCCGGCGTGCTGGGCGGGCGGCGGCAGCATCGCCAGCGTCCGCATCGCGTCCTCGCCCTTCTCGAGCGGCCAGATCCCGAAGACGCGCAGCATGGGATCGAGCAGCATCCAGCCCATGCGCAGCGTGCCGTCCGGCTCCGTCGCGCGCAGCGCCTGGCGGGCGGCGCCGCTGTCGTCCCAGAGTACGCGCCTTCCCTGCCCGTCCTTCAGCCGGCCGCTCCGCTCGTCCTCAGGGTCAGTGCCGATCACGATCATGTAGGCGTTCGTCAGGTCGAGCTTCGCGGCATGCGGCGCGATGGCGGCGGCGAGCCGCTCGGCCTTGCCGGGCTCGCCGAGCGAGCCCGGGATCAGCACCATCATCCAACGCCCGGCGACGGTGTCGAAGGCGAAGCGCGGGTTGCCCTCGGCACGGGCGTGGAAGGCGGGGATCGGTTCGCCAATGGAATAGGCCGGGTGCGACATGGCGGTCTTCCTACACGAAGGTCACGCCGTCATGCCATCAGGGCTTTCAGCAGGCTTTCTGGCACCTCGATCCCGTCGGCGGCGGCGCGGGCGGCGAGGCCGCGGCGGCGGCTGCCGGGCAGGCGCACGCCGGGATCGGCGCCCATCGCCGCGACGAAGGCCTCTAGCCTGGTGGCGAAGGCGTCGGCGCCGGCGAGCGCGCCGGGATCCACCGCCAGGATCGCCTGGCCGAGGCGCGGGCGGTTGCCCTGTTCCTCGAAGAAGCTGTCGGCCTCGAAGCCGAAGGCCGCGCCGGTCAGCGCGCAGCAGAGAAGCTCGACCACCATGGCCAGCAGCGCGCCCTTGGCGCCGCCCATCGCGAGCATGGCACCGGACAGCGCGGCCTTGGCGTCGGTGGTCGGGTTGCCGTCCGCATCGAGCGCCCAGCCCTCGGGGATCGGGCGGCCTTCCTTCGCCGCGACCATAATCTTCCCGCGGGCGACCTCGCTCAGCGCCATGTCGATCACCAGGGGATCGGCGCCGCGGCGGGGGAAGGCGGCGGCAACGGGATTGGTGCCCATCAGCGCGCGCTTCCCGCCCGGCACGGGCATGGCGGCGGGCGAGTTGGTGAAGGCGAGCGCGACCAGGCCGCGCCGGGCCAGCGCCGCGACGGGCAGGCCCATCGCGCCGGCGTGGTGGCTGTTCGCGATGCCGGCAAAAGCGATGCCGTGGGTGGCGGCGCGGCTCGCGGCTTCCTCCACGGCCAGGGCGAGAGCGGGGTAGGCCAGCCCATGGCGCGCATCGATCAGCACGGCGCCGCCGCGCTGGTTCGCGATGGCGGGCTCGGCGCTGCCCTCGGCGCGCCCGTTGCGCAGGAAGGCCGCGTATTGCGGCACGCGGGACAGGCCGTGGCCGGACTGGCCCTCGGATTCGGCAGCGACCAGCGCGGTTGCGGTCAGCGCGGCCATACGGGGGTTGGCGCCGGCGCGCAGCAGCGCGTCGCAAGCGAGGGTCTCGGCTTCGGGCAGGGTCAGGCGGGGCATTCTTCTCCTCGGGCCGCGAAGGTGGCCCCGCGCGCGGCGGGACGGAGGATCAGACGCAACAGCGCGCAGGCGCGGAAGGCAAGCGGCCGGAGGCCGCGCCCGCCGCCTGAGGGCACATCAACTATCGGGCTTGATCTGCGCCTCGGTCACGAGCGTCGCCCAGCGATCCGTCTCCTCCCGGACATACCGCGTGGACCGCGCGCTGTCCCAGGCCAGCACCTGGAAGCCCGCGTCGCGCGCGCGCTTCGCGGTGTCCGGATCGGCCATCGCGGCCAGCACGTCGCGCTCCAGCCGGGCGAGCAGGGGTGCCGGCACCGCCGCCTGGGTCAGCACCGCGGTCCAGTTCGTGATCTCGAGCTCCGGCACGCCGAGCTCACGCACCGTCGGCACCTCCGGCACCAGGGGATGCCGCTCGGCGCTGGTGATGGCGAGCGGGCGCAGCCTGCCGCCGCGGATCTGCGCCAGGCATTCCGGCAGGTTGCTCACCATCACGTCGAGATTGCCGGCGGCGAGGTCCGTTACCGAGGGCGCTCCGCCGCGATAGGGGACGTGCACGATGTTGTCGCCGGCCCGCGATACGCGGCGCAGCAGTTCGAGCCCGAGATGCGGGGGCGAGCCGTTGCCGGAGCTGCCGCCGTTGAGCGTGCGCGTGCGCGCAAGCTGGATCAGCGCGTCCAGGCTCTGCGCGGGGCTGCGTTCGGCGTTCACGACGACGACCAGCGGCAGCGAGCCCAGCATGGAGACCGTCGCGAAGTCGCGGCGGAAATCGTAGGGCGCCTGGGGGAACAGCGTCGCGTTGACGGCATGCGTCAGCGTGATGGCAAGCAGCGTGTGGCCGTCGGGCGGCGCCTTCGCCGCCATATCGGCGCCGATCAGCGCGTTGCCGCCGGCGCGGTTGTCGATGACGACGGCCTTGCCCCAGACCTCGCCGAGCCGCTGCGCAAGGATGCGGGCCATGATGTCGGTCAGCCCGCCCGGCGGGAAGGGCACGATGTAGCGGGGATTGCGGTCGGGAAAGCCGGCCTGCGCGCGGGCCGGCCCCGGCAGGGCGAGCGCGGTGGCGAGCGTCAGGGCCGTGCGGCGGCGCATGGGCATCTCCCGGTGTGGTGGCGGGAGACTGGCGCGGCAGCGGGCCGGGGCACAAGCGCCGCGGCGCTACCGTCGCCGGGACCGGTTGAAGACCAGCGCGCCGAGGGCGGCGGCGCGCGCCTCGTCGCAGGCCTCGGGGCCGGTGCGGCCGGCCAGGCGCGGGACCTCGGCGACGATGGCGGCGAGGTCGCCGTTCTCCGGGATGCGGGGATGCGCGACGCAGACCGCGCCGTCGGGCGCCCAGCCTGCCTCGAACGCCTGGCCGGGGTCGTTGGCGGCGGATTGGATGCCGACGCGGTCGTAGATGTCCACTGCCGTGCCGTCGCGGGTGAAGCCGTGCTCGCCGCCGCCATAGGCCGCGCGCAGCAGGTTCACGCAGGCCGCGTGGAAGGGGCCGAGCGAGCGTCCGTCGGGCAGCGCCGCCCAGGGGCGGTAGCCGAAGCGGATGCACTTGCCGTTGCCGCCGGCCGAGCAGGTGAAGGCGAGCGCGCCGCCCGGCCCGGGCATCGCCAGGCCGAGCCGCTCGCCCTGCGGGTCGGGCTCGCAGAACTCGGCCCAGGGCGCGTCGGGCGCGGCGCCGGCGGCGCGGGCCGAGAGGCGGAAGAGCCAGACATCGGCGACCGGGGTGCCGGGCTCGGCGCCGGGGACGCCGCCATCGCGGCGCGCGGCGTCGAGCCGGATGTCGAGCCCGTCGAAATGCAGCACGCCGCCGACGAGATCGGCGCCGCGCAGCACGCGGCCGTCGGAGAGCTCGGCGCGGATGTCGCCGCCCTCCGCCGCCAGCCGGGTCAACCGCGGCTGCGCGACGGCGGGCGCGGCGAGGAGCAGGAGGAGCAGGAGCCGGACGAGCATGGCGGCGGCGATCAGCGGGCCTCGGCGCGCTCGCCCGTGGGCAGGGTCAGGCCGGCGGGGGCGGTGATTGCCGCGGCCGCGTCCGTCGCGGTGCCGTTGAACGTCCGGCCCTGCAGCACGGGGCCGTTGAGGGATGCCCCGTTCATCGCGATTCCGTTGAACGCGACGCCGTTCAGGCTGACGCCCTGGAGCACGAGTCCGGGTCCGGCGAGGGCCGGGGCGGCGAGGCTGGCGAGGACGGCGGCGAGGGCGAGGCGGCGCATGGCATGGTCTCCGGCGTGGTGCGGAAGGCCCGATGCCGTCCGCCGCGGCGGCTCCTGCCGTCCGCGATCCGGATCATTGCGACTTCAGGTTTCAGCCGTGCTTCGCCCCGTGTTGCCGGTTTCGCGGGCGATGTCGCGGGCTTCGCGGGCGGGGCAGAACCGGGCTGCCGCCGCGTGCCGATCCGTGCTGGAAGGGGGAAGGTGGGGGGTGGGAGCAGTCGTTTTGCCGGGGGACGCCGCCCCCACCCCAACCCGCCCTCCTGGGAACCCTGGAAGGGCGGGATCTCGTAGGGATCACTATGCCGATCCCGTGTTTCACGACGATGTTGCGCCAAGGCGTTTTTGGTTTCGCGCGTTTCGCGCTGTCCGGCGTGATCCGTTCGGATGAAATGACGCGCCCGTGATCGCGCCCCGCTCCGCCGCGCGTGACCGCCTGGCCGCGCAACCTTCCGCGGCGCGCGCGGTTGCGCCTGCGTCTGGGGAAGGGATCGGCATGGCCGAGGCGAAAACCGCGCGCGCCGCCCGGCACGGCGTGGCGGAGACGGCTGCCGTGGGCCTGCCGATGCTCTGCGTGATCGCGGCGGTGGCGGCGGCGCTGACGATCCTGGTGCAGGGCTTCGTCTTCGGCTGGTCCAACAACCTGTTCCAGGTGCCCTTCGTCGAGGGCTGGTTCGACGACCCCGCCTTCGCGAACGACGCCTTCGTGCAGTCGCTGCGATTCTTCGCGTCCTGGGTGTGGTCGCTGGCGGGGCTGATGGCGCCCGCGACGGGGACGGAGCAGGCGTTCCTCATCCTCCACATCGCCAGCCGCTTCCTGATGATGCTGACCGCGGCGCTGCTGGTCCGCGAGGTCGGGCCGCGAGGCGTGGCGGGGATCGCCGTCGCGATGCTGGCGCTGGCGCTGGCGGACGGGCTGCACCGGACGTCGCGGGTCGGCGGCCATGACCTCTACTATTGGTTCTTCAGCCATTCCGGCGTGACCTGGCCGGTGATCCTGCTGTCGCTGCTGGCGCTGATCCGCGGGCATGTCGTGGCGGCGGTGGCTGCGAACGGCGTGGTGTTCGGCATAAACGGCTTCGTCGCGGCGACGCATGGGGTCGGCCTGCTGACGGGCGCGCTGGGTCTGTGGCCGAAGGAGCGGGCGGGGCGGTGGCGCCTGGTGCGGCAATGGCTGCTGGGCCTGGTGCTCGCGCTGCTGGTCGGCGCGCCGACGCTGGTCTGGGTGTGGCAGATGCTGGCGACGCAGCCGCCGCCCGCCGCAGGCTTCGACGGGCGGGATTTCCTCTGGTCGTACTGGCCGGAGCATTGGTGGGTGAGCTTCGCGCCCTGGCGCGACCGGCTCTGGGCGGTGCTGAACGCCGTGGCGGGCCTGCTGGCGCTGCTGCTGCTGGGCAAGCGGGCGCGGGTGCTGCTGTGGGCGTATTGCGGCTACGCCGCGGTCTTCGCGCTGGCCGGGCTGCTTCCGCACGTGACGCATTCCCTGACGATCCTGAACCTGCATCCCCTGCGCATCGGGTCGGGGCTGGTGACCTTCCTGGCGACGCTGGCGGTGGTCGCGGCGACAGCGCGGGCGCTGCTGGAGGAGCAGGGCGGCGCCGCGCGGCGCTGGCTCGCGGCGATCGCGATGCTGGCGATCGCCTGGGGGTCGCTGAAGGCGATGCCGGTCGCAGTCGTGTCGCTCGGTGCGCTGCTGGCGATGCGGCGAGCGCGGCCGGCCTGGCTGGGCTGGGTGCCGGACTGGGCGCCGGCGGCGGCGGTGGCGCTGCTGGCCGCGCTGGTGCCGCTGCGGCTGGCCGAGTTCGCCGAGACCCGCGCCGCCCGCACGCGGGACGCCGCGGCGCAGCGCGAGATCGGCGACTGGCTGCGCGAGCGCACGCCGGCGGAGGCGATGGTGCTGGTGCCGGCCGCGGCGACGCCGCCGCATTCGCACAACATCCAGGTCTGGGCGCGGCGGCGCTTCTGGGTGGACTGGAAGCGCGGCGGCGCTGTGCAGTGGTCGCCGCACTACCACGCGGAATGGAGCTCGCGGCTGCGCGAGGTGCAGGCGCTGCGCGGCGTGGGCGACGACATCGCCTATGCCTGCGCGAACGGCATCGGCTGGCTGGTCGAGACGCCGGAGCGGCTGCGCGGCGCGCGGCCGCCCAGGCTGGCGTTCCGCACGGAGCGCTATGCCGTGGTGGAGGTGGCGCCGGGCTGCGCGGGGGTCAGCGGCGCCCGGCCAGGATGAAGGGCATCTGGTCCAGCGCCTCGCCGACCCATGACAGCGGGACGGGCTCCGGCTGAGGCGTCGGTTCGGCGAAGGCGAAGCCGAGGAGCAGGCCGAGCCAGACGCAGAGCAGGACGGCCAAGACGGGGCGCTTGACGGTCATCGGTGCGGGTCCTTCCGGGTGGTTGCGTGGTGGCGGAAGGATGACGGGCGCGCGTTTCGCGCGGACTTCGCGGGCGTTTCGGGATGGTGTTGCGGGTTGCGGGGCGCGCTTCCTCCCCGGCCTCGCTTTCCTTCCCCCGCTAGCGGGGGAGGGAGCCGATGAGCGGGGGACGGAGCGCCCTTCGCCGACGCGCCTCAGGCGCTTTCGTAGAGCCTGGTCAGGCTGAACTCGCGGTGGCCGAGCAGTTCGGCCGCGGTCAGCTCGCCATCCGCCGTGCGCAGCATGCAGTCCAGCAGCGCCTCGCCAGCGTCGTCCATGTTCATGCGCTTCTGCAGCAGGCCCGTGACATCGACGTCGATGTGCTCCGACATCGTGCGCTGCGTGCGCGGGTTCGCCGTCAGCTTGATCACCGGCAGGATCGGGTTGCCGATGACGTTGCCCTGGCCCGTCGGGAAGAAATGCACGGCATAGCCCGACGCCGCGCAGAGCGTGACCATCTCCGCCGCCGCCGAGGAGCTGTCCATGAACCACAGGCCGGGACCGGTCGGCTCCTCCGCCTTGTCCAGCACCCCGTCCACCAGGCACTTCCTGCCGATCTTCTGGATGTTGCCGAGCGCCTTCTCCTCGATGGTGGTCAGGCCACCCTCGATGTTGCCCTTGGTCGGCTGGCTCTCGCTGAGATCGTTGGTCTTGTTCGCCTCGATCATGCGCTGGTAGCGGTCGAACATCGCCATGAACTGCGCGGCGATTTCCGGCGTGCGGCAGCGCTTGGCGACGAGGTGCTCGCCGCCGGTGATCTCGCTGGTCTCGCCGAAGACCAGCGTGTTGCCGTTCTCCCACAGCTTGTCGAAGGCATTTCCTACTGTCGGGCAGGACGCCAGGCCCGACGTGGTGTCGGATTCGCCGCACTTCGTGCTGACCCAGAGCTCCGTCAGCTCGGCCCTGGTCTTCTTCAGGCGGGACGCGTGCTTGACCAGGCGATACGCGGCGCGCGAGGCGTTGGCGATGGTGTTGATGTCGCCGTTCTGCTCGATGGCGAAGCCCTCGACGGGCTTGCCGGACTTTGCGATGCCCTCGACGATCCTGCCGGTCCAGCCGGGTTCGATGCCGACGACGATGACGCCGGCGACGTTGGGGTTCGTGCCGGTGCCGATCAGCGTGCGGAAATGGAGGTCCAGGTCCGCGCCGAACTGCAGGCGGCCATAGGCGTGCGGGATCGCCATGGCACCCTTGATGTTGTTCGCCACCGCCTCCGCCGCCGCGTTGGACAGGTCGTCCACGGGCAGGATGATGACGTGGTTGCGCACGCCCATGCGGCCGTTCTCGCGCCGCCAGCCCTCGAAGGAAGCGCCCTTCAGATCGATGCCCATGATGGCGTTTCCCCTACCAGCGCTTCGTCTTGACGTTGTGGACGTGCAGATGCTCGCCGGCGCCGATGTCCTTCACCGCGCGGCCAATGTCGACGCCGTACTTGATGATGGTGTCGCCCGACCTGATGCCCTTGATCGCCAGCTTGTGGCCGATCGGGATGTCCGACTTCGCGTCGAACTCGATCATGCGGTCCTGGTCCATGATCCAGCCGTTGAGGCGCGTGCCGGCCTTCAGGCCTTCCACCACCACCACGCCCACGCTGTCGCCCTCGTCATGGACGACGAAGTGGATCGTCATCGCGCTTCCTTCCCCTTGGAACTTCGGTTTGCAGGCGGGAACCTAGGCGCCGCGCGATGGGCGCGCAATCCGCGCTCAGCCGAAGACGCGGCGCGCCGGCATGGCGGTTTCCACGAGGCGGGGCTCGTTCAGCGCGCCGTCCTGGGCGCGGGCATGGCCGGGGAAGGCCCGGGTGCCCTCGGGCAGCAGCGTGTCGGGGCGGGCGACCTCGCAGAAGAGGTGATTGGCCTCCGACGGGCGGACCTCGATCCAGTCGGGCTCGTCGAAGGTGCCGGCATAGATCCCGGCCGCGCCGGGGAAGCGTTCGAAGGTCAGGAACAGCTTGGTGCCGCAGCGCGGGCAGAAATGCACATGGACGAGCTTGCCGCTGCCTTCGGACCGGTGGTCGTAGGTCGCGGGCTCGCCTTCCGTGACGCGGAAGGCCGCGAGGTCGAAGACGGGTTCGACCATGTAGGCCGTGCCGGTGGCTCGCTGGCACCAGCGGCAGTGGCACACCGTCACGCGCAGCGGCGCGCCTTCCGTCTCGTATCGGATCGCGCCGCAGATGCAGCCGCCGGCATGGATCGTCATCCTCGCCTCCTTCCCGGCCCCGCGGGCGCGTGGCAGAACAGCCGGGCCAAGCAAGGGGAGCAGAACGACATGGCCGGCGTCTACTGGTACGACGGCAAGTGGTATGCCGAGGAGCCCAAGATCATGGGCCCGATGGACCATGCGATGTGGCTCGGCAGCGTCATCTTCGACGGCGGCCGCTCGATCAGGGGCGTGGCGCCGGACCTCGATCGCCACTGCCAGCGCTGCGTCGCCTCCGCTAGGGCGATGCTGATGAAGCCCACCAGGACCGCCGAGGAGATCGAGGCGCTCTGCCGCGAGGGCATCGCGAGGATGGGGCCGGAGGCGGAGCTCTATGTCCGGCCGATGTTCTTCATCCGCAAGGGGCTGGGCGGCGCGCGGCCCGACCCCGACAGCACCGACTTCATCCTGGCAATCTATGACAGCCCGCTGCCGGGCTTCACGGGCTTCTCGGCGACGCTGGCGCCCTTCCGCCGCCCGTCGCCGGACCAGGCGCCGACCGACGCCAAGGCGGCCTGCCTCTATCCCAACGGCGCGCGCGCCAGCGCCTGGGCGGCGGAGCGCGGCTTCGACAACGCCGTGATGTGCGACGCCGAGGGCCTGGTCGCCGAATTCGCCTCGGCCAACATCATGTTCGCCAAGGACGGGGTGGTGGTCACGCCGTCGCCGAACAACACCTTCCTCAACGGCATCACGCGCCAGCGCGTGATCGCCCTGCTGCGCCAGGCCGGCGTGACGGTGGAGGAGCGCGCGGTGACGCCGGAGGAGCTCGACACCGCCGACGAGATCTTCTCGACCGGCAACTACGCCAAGGTGCAGCCCTGCACGAACTACAACGGCCGCTCGCTGCAGCCCGGCCCGATCGCCCGCAAGGCGCGGGACCTCTATTTCGACTGGGCGGAGAAGAACTGGCGCATCCTGCCGAAGGCGGCGTGAGCAGCCCCGCCGCAGCCCGGGGTCGCCACCCCTTGAGACGGCCGTTCCGCGTCGCGATCTGCCGGGAACAGGTTCCGGCCGAGAGCGGCCGGAGGGAGGCAGGGATTGGCCGACGACCCCTATGACATCCTCGGGGTGAAGCGCGACGCGTCGCAGGACGACATCCGCAAGGCGTACCGCAAGCTCGCGCGGAAGCTGCACCCCGACCTCAATCCCGGCGACAGGGCGGCGGAGGAGAAGTTCAAGCGCGTCGCCGCCGCCAACGACATCGTCGGCGACCCCGAGAAGCGCGCCCGCTTCGACCGGGGCGAGATCGACGCCGCCGGCAACGAGCGCCCGCCGCCGCAGGAGCATTTCTACCGCGACTTCGCGGAGCGGCCGGGGGCCGAGGCCTATGGCGGCGCCGGCGGCTACGAGGACATCCTGGACGACGAGCTGCTGTCGCAGCTTTTCGGCCGCGGCGGCGCCGGCGCGCGCGGCGGGCGGACCATCCGCATGCGCGGGCAGGACGTGCAGGGGCGGCTCGCGCTCGATTTCCTCGATGCGGTGAACGGGGCAACGAAGCGGCTGACGCTGCCGGACGGGACGACCATCGACGTCACGGTCCCGGCCGGCACGCGCGACGGCCAGGTGCTGCGGCTGCGCGGCAAGGGCGGCAAGGGCATGGGCGGCGGGCCCGATGGCGACCTGCTGGTCGAGATCGAGGTCGGCCCGCACCGGCACTTCACGCGCAAGGGCGACGACATCCACCTGGATCTCCCGGTCTCGCTGCGGGAGGCCGTGCTGGGCGGCAAGGTGGAGGTGCCGACGCCCGCCGGCGCGGTGATGCTGAACGTGCCGAAGGGATCCAACACCGGCAGCGTGCTGCGCCTACGCGGCCGCGGCGTGAAGCGCGCGGACGGCACCGCCGGGGATTGCTACGTCACGCTGCAGGTGGTGCTGCCGGACACGCCGGACCCTGATCTCGAAGCCTTCGTGGAGGGCTGGGAGGCCGGCAAGGCAGCGGATCCTCGGCAGGGGAGATTCGCATGATCGAGACCCGCGAGTTCCTGATGCGCGCGCGGCTGGACGAGTCGACGCTCGAGATGTTCGTGGAATCCGGCTGGATCGTCCGGCGGGAGGGGTTCGAGGAAGCCGACCTCGCCCGCGCCCGCCTGGTGCGCGACCTGCGGGAGGCCATGGGCGTGAACGACGAGGGCGTGTCGGTCGCGCTCGACCTGGTGGACCGGCTGCACGCGACGCGGCTGGTGCTAAAGCGCGTCGCGTCGGCGCTGCAGGAGCTGCCGGAGCCGGTGAGGACGGAGGCGTTGCGGGTGTTGCGGGAGGAGTAAGGCGGGGAGAGGCATGGGTGAGGGGGTCGCAAAGCTTGCCGGCGCAGCGCTGCCAGCGCTTCGCGCGCCCCCCTCACCCGCTCCCCCTAGGCGCTGCGCGCCAAGGCTGCGCGACCCTCTCCCCCCTGTCGGGGGGAGAGGGAAAGACAGGGGAATGGGGTCGGGCACCTTGATGCCTACACCGCCACCTTCCCGAACAGCGCCGTCAGCAGCGCGAACAGCGCCCCGCCGACCAGGAACCCGACCAGCGTCCCGTTGACGCGCACATATTGCAGGTCCTTGCCCACGCGCAGCTCGATCTTCTCGGTCACCGTCGCGGTGTCCCAGTTCGCGACCACGCCGGCGATGAAGTCGGACAGGCGGGACCGCGCATTCGGCAGAAGCGTCATCAGCACGCCCTCGGCCGCGCGGTTGAGCCGGGCGCGGGCGGCCTCGTCCTCCTCCAGCACGCGGCCGAGATTGCCGAGCAAGCCGGCGATGGCCTGGACCGTGCGCCCCTCGGGGTTCGCGGCATCGGCCAGGATGGCGTCCCGCAGCCGGCCCCAGACATCGCCGAGCCAGGCGGAGACCGCGGGATGCGCCAGCGCCTGGCGCACAGCGCGGCCGATCGCGGCCGCTCGCTCGGGGTCGGTCTGCATGCGCGCGATCTCGTCGCGCACCCAGGCCTCGAAGGCGCGCCTGAGGTCGCTGTCGCCGGGCTCGACGCGGTCGAGTTCGGCGTTGATCGCGCCCAGCACCCGGCGCGCGATGGCCGCACCCGCGATCCAGCCGACGAGCGGCCCGCCCTCGGCGCGGACGCGCGCCTGGATCGCGTCCTTGAGCTGGTCCTCCTTGGCGATCAGCAGCGTCTTGATCTGCCCGACCGCGAGGTTGAAGACCTCCTGGTGGTGGCCGCCCTCGAGCAGGGTGGTGAGCGTCCGTGCGATCAGCTGCGCGGCGCCCGGCCCGCCGGCCAGGCGCGGGATCACGCGCGCCAGCAGCTTCTTCGCCCGCCCGTCCTCCAGCGTGCGCACGACGCGCGGCATCAGGCCGGCCATGGCCAGCGCCGCCGGCTTCACCGCCTCCTCGTCGCGGAGGAAGTCGCGCATGATCCGCGCGAGGTCGAGGCGGGCGAGGACGCGGCGCACCTCGTCCTCGGTGAAGACATGGTTGGCGACGAAGCGGCCGAGGCCGGCGCCGAGCCTCTCCTTCTGGTTCGGGATGATGGCGGTGTGCGGGATGGGCAGGCCGAGCGGATGGCGGAACAGGGCGGTGACCGCGAACCAGTCCGCGATGCCCCCCACCACGCCGGCCTTGGCGGAAGCCTGCAGCAGCTCCGTCCAGTAGCCCGGGGGCAGGGAGTAGGTGCCGACCAGCAGGCCGCCCATGCCGCAGAGCAGGCCGGTGGCGAGCGCCCGGTGGCGGACCAGGTTGCGCCGCAGCTCGGCGTCCGGGTCCGGCGGGGGGAGGAGAGGGCTGCCCTGCATGGGGTGCGGAGGTAATGGCCGGAAGAGGCTTTGCCCAGCCGGGGGATGCTACGTTATAAGATAACCATGGCCCGCCGCGCTCTCGCCAACCCGCTCGACCTGTCCGCCGGCGCGGGATCCCGCCTGGCGCTGGCCGCGGTGGTGCTGGCCGTCCTGTGGCTGGCCGTGGCCTGGGCCATGGCGGTCTGACCGCGATGCGGGGTCCGGAACTCGCGATCGAGCATCTGACGGCGGCGCACCGGCGGCATCCCGCGGTGCATCACCTCTCGGCGCGCTTCGCGCCGGGCAGCCTGACCGCCCTGGTCGGGCCGAACGGCGCGGGCAAGACGACGCTGCTGCGCGCGGTCGCCGGTCTGCATCCCTGCGACGAGGGCCAGGTCCGCGTCACCTGCGGGGATGGCCGCTCGGCCCGCATCGCCCTGCTGCCTCAGCAGTCCGGGATGGACCGGAGCTTCCCGATCCTCTGCCGCGACGTGGTGCTGCAGGGGCTGTGGTCGAGGCTCGGGGCCTTCCGCGGCGCCTCCGCCGCGGACCGCGACCGCGCGGCCGGGGCGCTGGAGGCCGTCGGCCTTCGCGGCTTCGAGACGCGGCCGGTCGGCGAGATGTCGGCCGGCCAGTTCCAGCGCCTGCTGTTCGCCCGGCTGCTGGTGCAGGACGCCGACCTGATCCTGCTGGACGAGCCCTTCAACGCCGTGGACGCCCGCACCGCCGCCGACCTGCTGGCGATGGTGCGCCGCTGGCACGGGGAAGGCCGGACGGTCGTCGCGGTGCTGCACGACCTGGATCTCGTGCGGGAGGAATTCCCGGATTGCCTGCTTCTGGCGCGCGAGAAGATCGCGATGGGCCCGACGGCAGAGGTGCTGAGCGCCGCCAACCGGCTCAAGGCGCGGATGATGGCCGAGGCCTGGGACGAGGCGGCGCCGGCCTGCGCGGCGTGACGGAGCTTCTCGCCCCCTTTGTCGAATTCGGCTTCCTCCGCCGCGCCCTGGTGGGCTGCCTGGCGCTGGCGGTCGGCGCGCCGGTCCTCGGCGTCTTCCTGATGCTGCGCCGGACCAGCCTGACGGCGGAGGTGCTGGCGCATGGCGTCACGCCCGGGATCGCGGCGGGCTTCCTGCTGGCGGGCGCCTCGGTGCCCGCGATGTCGCTGGGGGGCCTGCTCGCGGGGCTGGCGGTCGCGCTCGGCGCCGGCGCCCTGTCGCGCGCGACCGGCGGGCGCGAGGACGCCGCGCTGACCGCGCTCTACCTCATCGCGCTGGCGCTCGGCGTGGCGCTGGTGTCGCTGCGGGGGGATGCGGCTGATCTGACCCACCTGCTCTTCGGCCAGGTGCTGGGGGTGGATGACGAGGCGCTGTGGCTGATGGCCGGCGCGGCGACGGTGACGCTGCCGGCGCTGGCGCTGGCCTGGCGGCCGCTCGCGCTCGAGACCTTCGATCCGGCCTTCGCGCGGGCCGAAGGCGCTCGCGGCGGGCTGTGGCACATGCTGTTCCTGGCGCTGGTCGTGCTGAACGTGCTGGCCGCCTTCCAGGCCATGGGGACGCTGATGGCGGTGGGGCTGATGATGCTGCCCGCGGTCGCGTCGCGGCACTGGGCGCGGCAACTCTCGGGGCTGGCCTATGCGGCGGTGGGGATCGCCGCGGTCTCGGCCTTCGCGGGACTGCTGGCGTCCTATTGGCTCGACCTGCCATCCGGCCCTGCCATCGTGCTGACGGCGGGGCTGGCCTGGGCGGTGTCGGTGGTGACGGGGCCGGTGGACGGGCTGCTGCAGAGGGCGATCCGGCGGCCGCACCTGGCGGGCTGAACCCGCCTACTCCTTCTTCTTCGACCCGGCCGTCAGCCGATCCAGGATGCCCAGCGCCAGGATCCCGAGCAGGAACATGCCGTGGATCGTCACCGCCCAGATGATGGAGCGGTCGTCGTAGTCGCTGACCTGCATGACGATCTGCAGCAGGTGGATCGCGGAGATCGCGATCAGCGCCGTGGAGAGCTTGATCTTCAGGTTGCCGGGATCGACGTTCGACACCCAGGAGATCCTCGTCGCGGTGTCCCCGCCGATCCGCGAGACCAGGCTGTCATAGGAGGCGAGTGCCACCATCACCACGAGCGACGCCACCAGCGCCGAATCCAGGAGGTGGAGCAGGTCGATCAGGATCCGGTTGTCGTCGCTGGCGAAGACGTCCCTGGCGAACTTGCCGAGCTTGTAGACGAAGCGCGCGGCATAGACGGCCAGCGCGAACATCAGGCCGACGAAGAACACGGCCAGCAGCCACCGGCTGGACAGGATCAGCGTGTCGAGGAACGGCTTCATATCGGGCTCCCGGTCGGGCAGCATCAACCATGACCCGCAACCGGAGGGAAGCATGACCATCCGCCGAATCGCCGAGGAGGCGCGCCTGTCCGGCGCCGTGGTGGGCGGCGGCCTGATCTGGCTGGCCGGCCAGGTGGCCGACGACGCCACCGCAGATGCCGAAGCGCAGACCGCCGACATCCTCCGCCAGATCGACGCCCTGCTGGCCGAGGCGGGGACGGACAAGCGCGCGCTGCTCTCGGCCACCGTGGTGCTGGCCGATATCGGCGACGCGGCGGCGATGAACCGGGCCTGGGACGCCTGGCTCGATCCCGGCCACAAGCCCGCCCGGATGACCATCCAGGCGCCGCTGGTCGATCCGTCGTGGAAGGTGGAGATCACCGGGGTGGCGCTGGCCCCGTGACCATTCCGCCGCGCCCGCGCCGGGGGATGCCCCGGCTGCTCTCCTGGCTGCGCGCGACCGCCTTCTCCTTCTCGGCGGCGGTGCTGGTGGCCTGGGGGGTGGGCGATGCGGGCTGGCTGCTGCCGGCCTCGGTCGTCGCGAGCGCGGGGCTCGGGCTCGGCTTCCTCTACTGGCTGTTTCCCCGCGGGGTGCATTTCGCGATCGGCACCACGGCCGGGCTGGTGCTCTACGCCACGCTCTTCGTCGTGCTGGGCCGCGCGCAGTTCCCGGGCGCCCCCGACGCCGCCCGCGCGGTCGCCTTCCTCATGCCGATGCTGGCCTTCCTCGGCATGAGCTGGTGGCGGCGGCGGGAGATGGCGGCGATCGTCAGCCACCAGGCCGAGCAGGATCTGGACACGCTGTCCCACAGCGCGCGCTGGCTGCTGTTCAGCGGGATGATCGGCCTGGTCTGCTTCGTCCTGCCGATCAACCGCATGGACGCCGGTGCCCAGGCCGCCGCGCTGATCGGCGCCATGGGGGCGATCGCACTGATCGTCGCCCTGGCGGAGCGCGACGTGGTGCGCCTGCTGGTCGATGTCGCGCTCATCATGCACGAGATCTCCGCCAGGCTGCGCCATCTCGTGGTGCCGGCGACCGCCTTCCTGATGCTGTATGCGCTGCTGATCGTGGGCTTCGCCGCGGCCTACCGCATCGCCGACGGGCTTTCGGTGGTGGCGCTGTTCACCGGGCCTGGCGGGCCGATGCGACTGACCTACTCCGACGCGCTGCACTTTTCCGTCGTGACGCTGTCCACGGTCGGCTATGGCGACATCCAGCCGCATGACGACGGCATCCGCGTGCTGTCGAGCCTGGAGGTCGTGGCCGGCCAGCTCATGCTGCTCTTCGGCTTCGCCGAGATCATGCGCGCGCGGCGCGGCGGTCATGAGGAGCGCCATCTCGACCGCGGGCGGAAGGACCGGCACGAGGGGTGATGACGGAACCATGGCGAAGGGCCTTGCCGCCGCCGGGGAGCGGACGCGCTTCCGCCTCAATCGCCTTGCATGTATGGGCTTGCCGCCCGAGCGGCAGGACGAGGTAGCGGGATGCTGACGGAAGGCTGGCGCGGCAAGCGCGTCTTGGTGACGGGGGGCGCGGGGTTCCTGGGCAGCGGCCTGTGCCATGCGCTGGCCGCCGAAGGGGCGCGCGTCGTGGCACTCGACGCCATGATGCCCGACGGCGGGGCGAGCCCGCTGAACCTCGAGGGCAGCAACGTGATGCTGGTGCGCGGCGACATCCGCGACGCCGAGCTGCACAGCCTCTGCCAGGGCATCGACGTGCTGTTCAACATGGCGGCGCAGACCAGCCACATGGGCGGCCAGCGCGATCCCGTGGCCGACATCGCGATCAACGCCGTCGCGCAGGTCCGGCTGATCGGCGTGATGCGGGAAGCCGCCCCCAAGGCGGTCGTCGTGCACGCCTCGACGCGGCAGTTCTACGGCCGGCCGCAATACCTCCCGGTGGACGAGAAGCACACCGTCAACCCGCCCGACGCCAACGGCGTCTCGAAATGGGCGGGCGAGCAGTACTGGCTGCTGGAGAACCGCGTGCATGGGCGCCCCGTCGTGTCGCTGCGCCTGACCAACTGCTACGGCCCGCGGCTGCGCATCAAGGACGCGCGGCAGACCTTCCTCGGCATCTGGATCCGCAAGGTACTGGAAGGCGAGCCCTTCGAGGTCTGGGGCGGTGACCAGCTGCGCGACCTCACCTATCTCGACGACGTGGTTGAGGCCTTCCTGCGCGCGGCGCGCCATGCGCATGAGCCGCAGGTCGGCGGCAAGGTCTTCAACATCGGCGGGGCGCCGCCGCTGTCGCTGCTGGATCTCGCGGAGAAGCTGATCGCGGCGAATGGCGGCAAGGGTCGGTTCGAGACGAAGGAATTTCCGGCCGACCGCGCGCCGATCGACATCGGCAGCTTCGCCGCCGACGACCGCGCCTTCCGCGCCGCCACGGGCTGGTGGCCGCGGGTGGCGGTGGATGAAGGCCTGAAGCGCTTGCTCGAGTGGTATCGCCCGCGGCTCGCGGAATACACGGCGTAAAGGGGACGCTCATCATGAATGCCACCACCATCACCGTCCCGCAGGCCGATCCCGGCGCGGGCTACCGCGCCCAGAAGGACGCCATCGACGCCGCCGTCGCGCGCGCGCTGGCATCCGGCTGGTACATCCTCGGCAAGGAAGGCGAAGCCTTCGAGAAGGAATACGCGGCGTGGCAGGGGGCCGCCCGCGCCATCGGCTGCGCCAACGGGACGGATGCGCTGACGCTGGCGCTGCGGGGGCTCGGCATCGGGCCGGGCGCCACGGTGGTCACGGTGTCCCACACCGCGGTCGCGACGGTCGCCGCGATCGAGATGGTGGGCGCGACGCCGCTGCTGCTCGACATCGATCCCGATACCTACACCATGGACCCCGACGAGCTTGTCGCCGTGCTGGACGATCCGCCGCCGGGCCTGCCGCCGATCCGTGCGGTGATCCCCGTGCATCTCTATGGCCAGTCCTGCGACCTGAAGCCGATGCTGGAGGCCTGCGCGCGTCACGGCGTGGCGGTGATCGAGGATTGCTCCCAGGCCCACGGCGCGACGCTCGACAACGTCAAGGTCGGCAACATGGGCCGCGTCGCCTGCTACTCGCTCTACCCCACGAAGAACCTCGGCGCGCTCGGCGATGGCGGCGTGCTGACCACCGACGACCAGACGCTCGCCGACCGCATCGGCGCGATCCGGCAATACGGCTGGAAGGAGCGCTACATCAGCGCCGATGTCGGCGTGAACTCCCGCCTCGATGAGCTGCAGGCCGCGATTCTGCGGGTGAAGCTGACGGTGCTGGACGCCAACAACGCGCGCCGCCAGGCGATCGCGGCGGCCTATGACGCTGCGCTGTCCGGCGGCAGCCTGGCCGCGCCGATGCGCCGCGCGGGCGCAGGGCATGTCTTCCACCAGTACGTGCTGCGGGTGAGTGAGCGCGCCTCGCTGATGGCGCGGCTGCGGGCCGAGGGCGTCGCCACCGCGATCCACTACCCCCAGCCCGTCCATCTGCAGCCCGCCTATGCCGGCCGCGTCGCTATGGGCCCCGCGGGTTGCGCCGAGACCGCGCGCGCGGCGGGCGAGGTGATGAGCCTGCCGATGTTCCCCGAGATGACCGACGGGCAGCTCGGGCAGGTTTGCGAGGCGCTGCGGCGGCTAGTGTAGCCGCGCCTCCATCAGCCGCGCCGTCGCGTCGCGCTCCTCGGCCGTGAGGTCGAGCAGGCGCGCCGCCAGGTGCTGCTCCGCCAGCGTCGCCATGTCGCGCAGGCGCCGCGCTTCGGCCGCGCCGGCGCGTTCCTCCGCCGCAAGCGTTGCCGTCGTGGCCGGCGCGGGGTCGCGCGGGCCGGACGGCCGCGGCCTTTCGCGCAGCAGCGCGAGCAGCAGTTCGATACGGCGGAGCTGTTCCTCCGCCTCCGCCAGCAGCCGCGCGGGCAGCGCGTCCTGCTGACCGCGCAGCCGCGCGGGCAGCGCGTCCTGCTGACCGCGCAGCCGCGCGATGCGGGCGCAGGCCTCGGCATGCGCGTCGCGCAGCCCCGCCAGCAGGCGCCGGCGTGGTGCGGCGATATCGCCGGCCGCGCGCGCGAGCGCATCGTCGCCGCGCAGCGCCTGGGCGCGCCCGGCTTCGTTCACCTGGTGTGCTGTCATGGCAAGTGGGTGTGTCTGTCTCGTTCCGGGTGCCGGCGCCGATGGCGCCGTGATCCGATATTTGGACCTCCGCGCGGCGGAACGGGGTGACAATCCGGAGACTGTTGCGCCGGCTCTTTCGCGATCGCGTGTGCCGCCCATGGACGGAGGGTTTATCGGCCTGCCGTCGCGCGATAGCCTGCGCGCCACTGCAACCCCGGAGGAAACTTCATGGCCACCACCGTCAAGGAGATGCTCGCGGCCGCGAATGCTGCGGTGCCGCGCGTCGCGCCGGCCGAGGCGAAGGCGATGGCGGGCGATCCGCGCGTCGTGCTGGTCGATGTGCGCGACGGGTCGGAGGTGAAGGCGTCCGGCAAGGCGAAGGGCGCGCTGCATGTCTCGCGCGGGCTGGTCGAGTTCCGCGCCGATCCGGAAAGCCCGATGCACGACGCGGCCTTCGATCGCGCGAAGACCATCATCGTGTATTGCGCGTCGGGCGGCCGGTCGGCGCTGGCGGGGAAGACGCTGAAGGACATGGGCTACACCGATGTGCGCAACCTCGGCGGCTTCAAGGACTGGGTCGAGGCAGGCGGCGAGGTGGAGCCGGGCTGAGGCCGCCGCCCGCGGTGGGCAACCGGAGCTGCGGGGCGGCGTTCGGCGCGCATGACCCTGCTGCATCCCAACCACGACCCCGCGCATCCGCCCCAGCTCCCCTACGTCTTCCCTGCCGTGGCGGGGACGGCGGCGGTGCTGGTCCTGCTGATGGTCGTGCTGGAGCACCTGCTCCGCTAGCTGTTCCGCCGCGGCCTCCGCGCGCTAGGCTCGGTGCCGGGCGATCGGAGGCGGGTTGATGCGGACGCTGGACGAACAGGCGCATCTGGACTTCGCGCTGCTGCTGCGGCGGCGCTGGGCGGACATGCTCTACCCCGCGCTGCGCGGCCAGTACGAGGCCTCGCTGGGCGGCGCGCCGGAACCCGCGGAGGCGAAGGAAGCGCGGCCTGTCGTGCACGCGCTGCCCGCGTATCCCTGGTTTGCGTGGCTCGAGCGCAACGGGCAGAAGATGCTCTGGCGCGCCGTGCAGGATTCGGTGGCCGCGCGTTCCACCGAGGCGGGCGTCGAGCACGGCCCCGCGACGCTGGTTCTGGACCCCGCGCTGGAAATGCCGGCCTGGTACACGGACTGGGACATCCACATTCAGCCTGGTGGGGTCTGGCGCAGCGACGCCTCGGCGGATACCTACGAGCTCGGTGCGAAGCTGGTGATGCTCGGCGTCAACGACGACTACACCTTCCATCGGGCCTTTACGCAGACAGCGATCCCGAGGCGCAGCTACCGCGCAATCCTCGATCTCGGCTGTGGCTTCGGGAAATCAACCTGGCCGCTGAAGAAGGCCTATCCCTTGGCCGAGGTGATCGGCCTCGACCTCGCTGCGCCATGTCTTCGCAAGGCCCGCGAAAGGGCGAGCGCGCAGGGGCTCGCGATCGAGTTCCGCCAGGGCGACTGCCAGGCGACGGGGCTGCCGGGTGGGCATTTCGACCTAGTGACCAGCACCATGCTGATCCATGAGATGCCCCGGCCCGCGCTGATGGCGACGCTGAAGGAGAGCGCGCGTCTTCTGGCCCCGGGCGGGCTGCTGCGCTTCCTGGATTTCACGAAGACCGGCGATGCCTTCCGCGACCTCGCGATGATCGAGCATGGCGAGCGCAACAACGAGCCCTTCCTGCCGGGCTCCATCGCCGCCGACCTGCCCGCGATGTGCGTGGAGGCGGGGCTGGTCGGCGCGCGCTGGGTGGCGTTCGACGAGCGTGGCGCGGGCCGGCTGGACGAGCTGCGCTGGCCGAGGCGCGCGGAGTGGCACTTCCCCTGGGCCGTGCTGGAGGCGGAGAAGCCGGCATGAAGGGCACGGACCACGAATACCTGCGCGAGGTGTCGCCGGACCGGCTGGCGTCCCTGCTGATGGAACTGGCGGCGCAGTTGCACGCGGAGCGCCAGCGGCGGATGGCGCTGGAGGACGTGCTGGTCCGCCGCGGAGTGATCGCGCGCGAGGAGATCGAGGCGCTGGCCGGCGACGCCGCGTTCCTGGAATCGTCGCAAGCCGCCCTGGATGCGAATCTCCGCCGCCTGCTGCGCATCATGGCCGAAGCCGGCGACGCGCGGGGCCCGTTGCGAAACGAGGCGCTGTAGCCTTCCCTCCCCCGCAAGCGGGCGACGGTAAGGGTGGGGGTGCTTCGTCAGCGACCCGTCAAAACGCTTTCTCAATGCGCGCCACCATTATTGACGCATCCTTCACCCAGGCTACCGCATTCACCTTCCCAGCGAGAACGCGCCGCGGCCCGAGCGCGCGCAGCTCGGGTGCGACCAGCTCCAGCGTCGCGCGACCGCTATAGACGCCCCTGACCTGCACCTCGCGCATTTCCGAGAAGAACAGTTCCCGCACCAGCACCCGCCGCGCGGGATCGGGGAGCGCGCGTTCGGTGTAGAAGCCGACAAAGGGCGGCTGCGGCACGTCCGGCTCGCCCTCGCGGTCCAGCGTGACGCCGCAGGTGAACACGCCCTCGGTCAGGCGCCCGACCCGCCCCGCGACATGGTCGCCGACGCCGAGGCCGCGGATCGGATGCGGCGCGGTCAACGCCATGTGGCCGAGACGCTGCGGCCAGCCATACATCTCCCGACCCACCGCGAGCTCCGCATCCCCGTCCGTCCAGAGGAACGGGTCCCAATGGCCGATGCGGCCCTCGTGCTCCACCGCGATGCCGACCACGGCCTCGCGGAACTGGCTGCGATGCGGGTTGCGCTGCGCCCAGTCCCAGCCGAAGCCGAGGTCGCATTGCAGCTCGTGCACGGAGAAGCGGACGACGTCGGCGACCGGCTTTAGCGGCGCCGGCACCAGCCCCGCGACGCCGTCGCACTCCGCCAGCACCGTCAGGCTGCGCCCGGCGAAGCGCCAGGGCGGCGCGCCATAGAGCGTGGCGTCGGGATGGATGGGGGCTGCGAAGGCGCGATTCATGCCGCAGGATAGGCTGCGCGGGACGCGGGAGGCGAGAGATGGTGCGGCGCGGATTCACGGACATCGCCGAGGGCCAGGTGCATTGGCGCGCGGCGGGTGAAGGCGGCGTGCCGATGGTGCTGCTGCACCCCTCCCCCTATTCGTCGCTGGTGCTGGAGGGACTGCTGGCTGAGCTCGGCCGCGACCGCCTGGCGCTGGCGCCGGATACGCTGGGCAACGGCGATTCCTGCCCGCCGGTGCCGGAGGTGCCGGACATCGCCTATTTCGCCGACGCGACATGCCGTCTGCTGGACGCGATGGGGATCGCGCGTGCGGATTTCTACGGCGCGCATACCGGCGCGCGCATCGCGACCGAGATCGCGCTCACCAGGCCGGATCGCGTGCGCAAGCTCGTGCTGGATGGGTTCGGGCTCTACACGCCGGAGGATCTGGACGAGATCCTGCGGGTCTATGCGCCAAAGGTGATGCCCGATCTGCACGCCGGGCATCTCATGTGGACCTGGCACTTCGTGCGCGACCAGCACCTGTTCTTTCCCTGGTTCAAGCGCGACGTCGCGCATCGATATAACAGGGACATGCCGGACGCGGCGCGGCTGCACGCGTTGTTCATGGAGGTCGCAAAGGCCGTCACGACCTACCACAAGAGCTACCGTGCGGCCTTCCGCTATTCGATGGCGGACGCCGTGCCGAAGCTGACCGTGCCGACGCTGATCGCGTTCACGCGCAGCGACATGGTCTTCCCGCTGCTGGACCGCGCGCATGCGCTACTGCCGAGCGCGCAGCGAGCCGAACTGCCGGGCATCGAGGCGCCGGCGGAATGCACGGAGACGGCGGCGATCTTGCGCGCCTTCCTGGACGGTTGACGCGGGCGCGGGGAAGCGGGACAGGAAGGGTAGGAAGGACCGCCAGACCATGATCGACCTGCAGGCCAAGACGCTCAACGGCCCCGTCATCCGCCTCCATCCCGACGACAACGTCGTCGTCGCGCGGGTGGATATCGAGCCCGGCACGCCGATCCCCGGCGAGAATGTCGTTGCGCGCCAGAAGGCGCCGGCGGGCTACAAGATCGCGACGCAGCACCTGCGCGCCGGCGACCCCATCCTGAAATACCAGGTCACCATCGGCTTCGCGGCGGAGGACACGCCGGCCGGCACCATGCTGCACGGCCACAACATCGAGTTCCACGACTTCGACCGCGACTACGCCATCGGCCGCGACTACCGCCCTGTCGATCCGATCCCCGAGGTGCAGCGCAAGACCTTCGAAGGGATCGTCCGCGCCGATGGCCGCGTCGGCACGCGCAACTACATCGCGATCGTGTCGTCCGTGAACTGCAGCGCGACAGTGTCGCAGGCCATCGCGGACTGGTTCACGCCGGAACGCCTGGCGGACTACCCCAACGTGGACGGCGTCGCGGCCTTCACCCATTCCACGGGCTGCGGGATGGAGTTCTCGGGCGAGCCGATGGACCTGCTGCGCCGGACGCTCGGCGGCTACATGAAGCACGCGAATGTCGCGGGCGTGCTGGTCGTTGGCCTCGGCTGCGAGCGCAACCAGATCAAGTCCATGCTGGAAAGCCAGGGGCTGGAGCCCGGCTCGATGCTGCGGACCATGGTCATGCAGGAAGTCGGGGGGACGAAGAAGTCCATCGACACCGGCGTCGCCATCGTCAACGAGATGCTGCCCGTCGCGAACCAGGCGACTCGACGGACGGTCTCCGCGGCGCATCTCTGTGTCGGCCTGCAATGCGGCGGATCCGACGGGTTCTCCTCCATCACCGCCAATCCGGCGCTGGGCGCGGCCGTGGATCTGCTCGCGCGGCATGGCGGCACGGGGATCCTGTCGGAGACGCCGGAGATCTACGGGGTCGAGCACACACTGACCCGCCGCGCGGCATCGCAGGAGATCGGCGAGAAGCTGATCGAGCGCATCCGCTGGTGGAAGGACGTCTACGCCAAAGGCCGCGACACCCAGATCAACGGCATCGTCAGCCCCGGCAACCAGGCCGGTGGCCTGGCGAACATCTTCGAGAAGTCGCTGGGCGCGATGATGAAGGGCGGCACGGGGCCGCTGATGGGGGTCTTCCGCTACGCCGAGCCCGTCACCGCGCGCGGCTTCGTCTTCATGGACACGCCGGGCTTTGATCCGGTCTCCGCCACCGGGCAGATCGCGGGCGGCGCCAACATGATCGCCTTCACCACGGGGCGCGGGTCGATGTATGGCGCGAAGCCCGTGCCGTCGGTGAAGCTTGCGACCAACACGCCGATGTACCGCCGACTGATGGACGACATGGACATCAACTGCGGCGAGATCCTGGACGGCACGGCGAGTCTCGGTCAGATGGGCGCGCGCATCCTGGACCTGATGCTGCGCGTGGCGTCGGGCGAGAAGACAAAGAGCGAGGAGCTCGGCCTCGGCCGCCACGAATTCGCGCCGTGGCAGATCGGGATTACCGGTTGAAGGGCGAGAGATCCGGGTCCGGGACCGGCATCGCGTCGAGCAGCATGCGGGCGTAGTCGCTCGACGGCGCGTTCCAGACCTGCTCGGTGGGGCCGGTCTCCACGATGCGGCCACGCAGCAGCAGCGCAACGCGGTCGCAGACATGCCGCACGACGGCCAGGTCGTGCGAGATGAAGAGATAGGTCAGCCCGAGCCGCTGCTGCAAATCGTGCAGCAGGTTCAGTACCTGCGCCTGGACCGAGACATCGAGCGCGCTGGTCGGCTCGTCGAGCACGAGGAACTGCGGCTCGCAGGCCAGCGCGCGGGCGATGGCGATGCGCTGGCGCTGGCCGCCGCTGAACTCGTGGGGGTGGCGATGCAGGTGCTGCGGGCCGAGGCCGACGAGCGAAAGCAACTCCGCCGCGCGGTCGGTGCGGGCGCGGGCTGTCATCGGGAAGCGGTCGGCATGGATGACCAGCGGCTCCGTCAGGATGTCGTGGACGCGCATGCGCGGATTGAGCGAGGCATAGGGGTCCTGGAAGACCACCTGCATGCGCGCGCGGACGTCGCGCAGGGCGGCGCTGCGCAGCGCATGTACGTCGGCGCCGTCGAAGGTCACGCGGCCCGCGGTCGGCTTCTCCAGCGCGAGCACGATGCGCGACAGCGTGGACTTCCCGGAGCCGGATTCGCCGACCAGGCCGAAGCTCTCTCCGCGCGCGATGGAGAGCGACACGTCGGTCAGCGCGTCCAGCACCGGACGTGGACCGAGCACACCCTGGCGCGCCAGCGGGTAGGTCTTGGAGACACCCTCGACGTTAAGCATGGGGGTGCAGGCAGGCGACGCGGTGGGCAGGGGCGAGCTCCGCCAGCGGCGGCGTGCCGGCCTCGCATTCCGGCGTCGCGCGCGGGCAGCGCGGGGCAAAGCGGCAGCCCGGCGGCGGGGTGAAGAGGTTCGGCACCTGGCCGGCGAGACTCCGCAGCGCGCCGCGTGCGGCGCCGGCGCCGGGCAGGGCTTCCAGCAGCGCGCGGGTGTAGGGATGACACGGCGTGCGGAAGATCGCGCGCACGGGCCCGGTCTCGACCACGTTGCCGGCATACATCACCGCGACATGGCTGCAGATCTGCGCGACGACGCCGAGGTTGTGCGTGATCAGCAGCACGCCGAGCCCGTCCTGCTGCACCAGGTCATGCAGCAGCCGCAGGATCTGCGCCTGGACCGAGACATCCAGCGCCGTCGTCGGCTCGTCCGCCACCAGCAGGTCTGGCCTGCCGAGCAGCGCCATCGCGATCAGCACGCGCTGGCGCATGCCACCCGAGAACTGGTGGGGATAGTCGTCCACGCGCTTCGCGGCATCCACGATGCCGACGCGGTCGAGCATGCGGATCGCACCGTCACGCGCGGCGCGACGGTTGGGCGCGCCGGCGTGCAGCGCGACGTCGATCATCTGCGACGCCACGCGGAAGGCGGGGTTCAGGTTCGTCGTGGGATCCTGGAAAATCATGCCGATCCGCCGGCCGCGCAGCGCGCGCAGCGCGGCTCCGGGCATCGACAGCACATCCTGCCCGTCGAAGATCACCTGGCCGCGGAGGTAGCGGCCCGGCGGCTGCGCGACCAGGCGCGAGACGGAGAGGCCCGTCAGCGACTTGCCGCAGCCGGTCTCGCCGACCAGGCCCCAGACCTCGCCGCGCGCGACGGAGAGTGAGATGCCGTTGAGCACATGCGCCTCGCCCTCGAAGCTGCGCATCGCGAGGTGAAGGTCGCGGATCTCCAGCACTCAGCGGCGAGCCCTGGGATCGAGCACGTCGCGCAACCCGTCGCCCAGCAGGTTGAAGCCATAGACCGCAAGGAAGATCGCCAGGCCCGGGAAGATCGCGGGCCACCAGACATCGGGCATGTAGTTGCGCGCGTTGGACAGCATCATGCCCCATTCCGGCGTCGGCGGGCGGACGCCGATGCCGATGAAGCCCAGCGCCGCGACCGTCAGGATCGTGAAGCCCATGTCGAGCGACATCTTCACGATCACCGGCGAGAGGATGTTGGGCAGCACATGCCGCAGCAGCAGCCGCGCGCGCGAGGCGCCGAGCGCGCGCGCGGCGAGAACATAGGTCTCCTCCTTTCGCGCGATCACCTCGCCGCGCACCAGCCGCGCATAGCCCGGCCACCAGGACAGCGCGATTGCGACGACCATGTTCGTCAGCCCCGGCCCAAGCGCCGCGGCGATCGCCATGGCGAGGATGAGGGAGGGGATGGTCAGCATGAGGTCGGTGAAGCGCATCAGCGCCTCGTCCAGCCAGCCGCCGGCGAAGCCCGCGATGCCACCGATGAGCGTGCCCAAGACGGTGCCGAGCACCACGACGGCAAGCCCCGCGAGCAGCGAGACGCGCGTGCCGGCGACGGTCAGGGAGAAGACGTCCTGGCCGAGTTCGTTGGTGCCGAACCAGGCGCCGGCGGAGGGCGGCTGGAAGCGCAGCGCGGTAGCAATGCCGCCACTGATATGCTCGGGGTGCGGCACGATCTCGGGCCCGATCGCCGCGACGATCAGCAGGAAGGCGACAATGCCGGCGCCAACGAGCGACAGGCCAGACTGGCGGAAGCGATAGAGGCCGCGCCGCATCCCCTCCGAGGCGACGGTCGCGCTCATCCTGTCCGCACCTTCGGGTTCAGCACGCCATAGAGCAGGTCCACCATCAGGTTGACACTGATGAAGATTGCGCCGACCACCAGCGTCACGCCGACGATGGGTGCGAAATCCTGAGTCGTGATGGAGCGCGTGGCATAGAGCCCGATGCCTGGCCAGTCGAAGACCGTCTCCACGAGCACCGTCCCGCCGAGCAGCCATCCCACATAAAGCCCGATGACGGTCAGCGAGGACGACGCGGCGTTGCGCAGCACGTATTTGCCGACGATCAGCGCGGGCGAGAGGCCGAGCGCGCGCTCCGTCAGCACCCAGTCCTGCTGCAGCGCCTCCACCGTCGCAGCGCGCATCATCCGCGTGATGGTGGCCAGCGGCGAAAGCGAGAGCGCGGCTGCCGGCAGGATGAGGTGGCGCAGCGCGATGACGAAGCCCTCCCAGTCGCCGGTCAGCAGGGCGTCGACGGTGAAGAAGCCGATGACGTGGTCGGGCGGCGGCTCCGTCACGGGAAAGCGGCCGCCGAGGGGCAGAACGCCGAGCCACATCGCGAAGCCCAGCTGCAGCAGCAGGCCGAGGAAGAAGCGCGGCATCGAGACGAGGCCGAGCGAGACGGTGCGGGAGACCGTGTCGGGCCAGCGGTTGGCATAGACGCCGGAGATCAGGCCGGCGGGGATGCCGACCAGCACCGCGATCAGCAGCGCCGCGATCACCAGTTCCAGGGTCGCCGGCAGATAGGCCGCGAGTTCCTCCGCGACGGGACGCCGGTTCAGGATCGAGGTGCCCCAGTCGCCGCGCAGCAGCCCGCCGGCATATGTCAGGTATTGTTCCCAGATCGGGCGATCCAGGCCGAACTGGCGGACGATCGCCTCGACCTCCGCCGGGCTGGCGTTGGGCCCGGCGGCGAGCCTCGCGGGATCGCCCGGCAGCAGCCGCGCGATCGCGAAGACCACCATCGACAGCCCGACCAGCGTCAGAACCAGCGAGACGAGCCGGCGGAGGATATAGGCCAGCACTACCGCAGGTTCAGGTTCGCGAACTCGATGGCGTTGGAGGCGACGGGCGTGAAGACGAAGCCGTCCACATTGTCGCGGAACGCCAGCTTGCGGGTCTCCAGCACGCCGAAGATGTCGGGCGCGTCGGCGACGACCTTCTGCTGCATCTCGCGGTAGATCGCGATGCGCGTCGCCTCGTTGGTCTCGCTGCGGCCGCGCTCGATCAGCGCGTCCACCTCGGGGTTGCGGTAGACCGGATTCTGCCAGCCGCCGTTGCGCGACGAATGATAGGCCGCGAAGGCGATGTTGTCGGGATCGGCGTAGTTGGCGGTCTGGTAGACCATGAAGAAGTCGGCCGTCGTTTCCGGCGAACGGGCGGAGGCCACCATGTCCGGCCAGGGCATGGCCTGCACGTCGAGATCGATGCCGAGCTGACGCAGGCTGTCCAGCATCACCAGGCTCCAGCGGCGTTGCTGCTCCAGGCCGACGACATGGACGACCTTCAGCTTGAGCCCCGGGCGCATCTGCGTGCTGCGGGCCAGGTGCTCCCGCGCCTTGGCCATGTCGGTGCGCGGCACGTCCAGGTTCGGGTCGTGGCCCAGGATGCCGTGCGGCAGCGGTCCCACCATCAGCCGCGCCTGGCCCGCGCTGTCCAGCATGCTCTGGTAGTTGAAGGCATAGGAGATCGCGCGCCGCAGCTCTATGTCCATCAGCGGGCCGAAGCGCGTGTTCATCTTGATGGAGAAGGTGCGGAATTCCGGCTCGCTGATCAGCTTCAGGCCGGGCCGGCCGGCCAGCGCATCCATGTCCTCACTCGTCAGATCGAGCGCCATATGCGCCTCGCCGCGCTGGACGAGCAGGCGCTGGGTGGTGGTCTCCCGCACCAGCCGCCAGATCGCGCCGTTGAGGTTGCCGCCGCCCGGGCGCCAGTGGTTCGCCACGCGCTCGAATTCGTAGATGCTGCCGACCTCCTGCCGCGTGATGCGGAAGGCGCCGGAGCCCGCGACATTGGTGCGGAGATACCCCGCGCCGTCGTCGCTGCCCTTGTTCGCCTCGACCACCGTGGGGTTCACGATGAAGATCCAGGGCAGCACGGTCAGGAAGGGCGCGAAGGGACGGATCAGCTTCATCCGCACGGTCGTCGCATCCACCGCGGTGACGCTGTTCCCGTCCAGCGCACCGGAGATCATCCAGGCATTGCCGCGGCCGAGCCGGAGCGCGCGGTTGAAGGAATAGCGGATCGCCTCGGCGTTCACGGGGCTGCCGTCGTTGAACTTCGCAGCGGGATTCAGCCTGAAGACGTATTCCATGCCGTCGGCCGAGGCGGTCCAGCTTTCCGCCAGCATCGGCACGACGCGCGGCGGATTGCCCTCCACGCGCACCAGCGTCTCATACAGGTTGCGGTAGAAGGCCGCCGGCGCGTAGCCCGTTCCGAGATGCGGATCGAGGTCCGGCACGTCGGCGCCGGACGCGATGACCAGCACGCGCCGCTGCCCGCGCTGCGCCTGGGCGAGGTTAGGGGCGGCGAGCAGCGTTCCGCCGGCCAGTCCGAACAGGGTGCGACGCTTCATCTCTCGGTCCTCCTAGTCCGCGGCTTCGCGTGGGGCCATCGCGGCCGCCAGCGCGCGTTCATCCGCACCGTACTCCTTCCGCGCGGCGCCCGGCGAAACCAATCCGGCCGCGACGTCGTCGGCCACCGCGATGCGGGAGCGCTCCGCGGGATCGCCGAAGCCGGCGCCGCCGGGGACGTGGATGTCCAGCACCTCGTCCGCACGGGAGAGTTGCAGCAGCTCGCCCACGCCGAGGTCGCGGATCATCGTGCCGTCCGGTCGCCGTAGGATGCCGGAGGACCGACCGCCATGATGCCCGCCAAAGAGGCCCGGCGTGTCCACGCCGATGCTTTCGGGAAAGATGGCAAGCAGCGTCGTCAGCCCGTCGTCGCTCAGCTTGCGGAGCTTCACGCGCTGGCCGAGACCGCCGCGGAATCGGCCGGGGCCGCCGGAATCCGTCGTGTACTCCTTCTCCTCAATCAGCACGGGGACGCGGGATTCCAGCAACTCGATCGAGGTGTTGGAGGCCGATGTCGGCCAGAGCAGGCCGGACTTGCCGTCGCGCGCGGCCGACGCGCCCTGTCCGCCGCCGGTGAAGAGGATGTCGGAATAGGGCTGCCCTTCGGCGTTCAGCCCGTAGATGTTCACGGCGATCGGCAGGCCGGTGAAGGCCTGCACGCGGTCCGGCGCGGCGTCGCTCAACGCGCGGAAGATGGAGGGCGAGAGGTACCAGCCGCTACGCGTGCGCATGTTCACCGCGGCAGGGCGTCGTGCGTTAAGGATGGATCCCTCCGGCGCTTTGACGCGGAAGGGCCGGTAGCAGCCGGCATTGCCGCGCACGCCGGGGGTCAGCATGCATTTGAGTGGGTAGGTCGCATGCGCCTCGGTGTAGTTGAGCGTGCAGTTGATCGCGCCGCGCGGCTGCTGCGGGGGCGCGCCATCGAAATCCAGCTCGATTTCGTCGCCGGTGACGGTCAGCTTGAGCGGATAGGACAACTTCTCGCCCGCGGGGTTGTTGACGGTGACGGCGCTGTAGGTGCCGTCCGGGATGGCGCGGATCGCATCGCGCATCGCGCGTTCCGACCGCCCCTGCACTACGGCGGCCAACGCGCGGAGGTCGTGCATCCCGTATTCGCGGACGAAGGCGGCCAGGCGTTCGGCGCCGAGCGCGTTCGCGGACAGGAAGGACTGCACGTCCCCCAGCACCTGGTCGGGGTTGCGGACATTCTCCCGCAGCAGGCGCCACAGCGTCTCGTTGGGCACGCCGCGCTCCGCCAGCTTCATCGGCGGAATCTGCAGCCCCTCGTCGAAGATCTCCCGCGCGCGCATGGAATCGCGCGCGCCGCCGATATCGGAGACATGGCCGACGGTGCCCATCAGCGCGATCAGCCGGTTCTCGTGGAACACCGGCGTGACGACGGCGATGTCATAGAGATGCCCGGCGCAGAGCCAGGGATCGTTGGTGACCAGCACGTCGCCCGGCCGCAGCGTCTCCGCGGGATAGGCGGCCAGCAGCGCCTTCACCGCGCGCGGTAGCGTCAGGTTGAAGACCGGCATGGCGCGCGGCGAATGGGCCAGCGGCTCGCCACTGGCGTCCAGCATCTCGCAGGCGAAGTCCTGGGCCTCGGAGATTACCAGGGAGAAGGCGGTGCGGCAGACCGTCCACCACATCTCCTCCACCACCGTGACCAGGCGGCTCCACATGATCTCGAGGCCGATGGGATCGGATTCGATGATCTGCATCGCGTCTTGCACCGGCGTGTCGCGCGTGATGCGCGCCGGCGCGGCGGTGGTCTGCGCGACGGCGATGCGAAGGTTCAACGCCTCGTCCACGGACAAGCGATCCCCGGGGGCGAGGATCGTCGTGGCCTCGCGTTCCTCGATGATGGCGGGGCCGTCGAAGGCGTCGCCCGGCGTCAGGGCGTAGCGGTCCAGCACCAGCGTGTCGTGCCAGGCATGGGCGAACCAGGCGCGGCGCGTGCCCTTGCGCTTCGGCGCGTCGGTCGCGCCGCCGACGGCGCCGTGCAGCACGAGCGTCGGCGTCGGGCCGACGCAGCGGACGCGGAAGTTGATGGCCTCGAAGCGCGCGCCGGCGGGCGGGGTGGCGTAGCGCGTGGCATAGGTCGCGACGAAGGAAGCGCGGATCTCCTCGACGCGGTCCGGCGTGAGGGCGCCGTCGGGCAGCGGCACCGTGATCTCGTGCATCTGGCCGACCAGGCGCATGTCCGCGCTGCGCTCGACCGTGACGTCGCCCGGCGCGACGCCGGCTTCCAGCAGCAGCGCGCGGCCTTGCGCTTCCAGCTGCGCCAGCACCGCGGCCAGCGCGGCGCCGTCGAAGGGGGCGGTGAACTCGACGGGGTGCGAGCGCACCGTCTCGAACGAGAGCGGTGCCGCGAGGAAGCCGAGCGCCGAGGCAGCGCCGGAGGCCGGCGGCACAATCACCTCCTTCACGCCCAACGCGCGCGCGACCTCGGCCGCGTGGGCGGGCCCGGCGCCGCCGAAGCCGACCATGGCGTAGTTGCGGGGATCCTTGCCCTTCTCGACGAGGTGGACGCGCGCGGCGGCGGCCATGCTCTCGACCACCACCTTCTGGATGCCGTGCGCGGTCTCCTCGACCGTTAGGCCGAGCTTGTCGCCCAGCGCGCCGACGGCGCAGCGTGCGGCCTCCAGATCCAGCGACATGCGGCCGCCCAGGAAGAAGCCGGGGTCGTAGTAGCCGAGCAGCAAGTTCGCATCCGTCACCGTGGGCTGCGTGCCGCCGCGGCCGTAGCAGGCCGGCCCGGGCGCGGAGCCCGCGGAATGCGGCCCGACGCGCAGCAGCCCGACCTCGTCGATGGAGGCAATCGATCCGCCGCCGGCGCCGATCTCGATCATGTCGATGGTCGGCGCCTTGATCGGCAGGCCGGAGCCCTTCTTGAAGCGGTGCGTGCGCCCGGCTTCCATCTCGGCCGCGATCTCGGCGCGGCCGTGCTCGATCAGGCAGGCCTTGGCGGTGGTGCCGCCCATGTCGAAGGAGATGACGTCCCGGTGTCCCGCGAGATCGCCGAACAGCGCGGTGGCCAGGCCGCCGCCGGCGGGGCCGGATTCCAGCAGCCGGATCGGGAAGGCGCGCGCCGCGGCGGGCGAGACCAGGCCGCCCGCGCTGTGCATCAGCCGGAAGGCGCCGCGGAAGCCGCGCGCGGCCAGCGCCGCCTCCAGCCGGCCGAGATACCGATCCATCAGCGGCTGGACATAGGCGTTGGCGCAGGTGGTGGCGCAGCGCTGGTATTCCCGGAGCTCCGCCACGACCTCGCTCGACAGCGACACCGCGATCTGCGGGAATTCCTCGCGGATCAGCGCGGCGACGGCCTGTTCATGCGCGGGGTTGCGGTAGCTGTGCAGGAAGCAGACGGCGACGGCCTGCACGCCGTCCTTCACGAAGCCTGTCAGCGCGGCGCGCACGGCATCAAGGTCGAGCGGCGTCAGCACTTGCCCGTCGCGGTCCAGCCGTTCCGGCACGCCGATGCGGCGCGCGCGCGGGACCATCGGATCGGGGAAGGTGAGGAACAGGTCGTAGATGTCGTAGCGCTGCTCGATCCCCATCTCGAGCACATCGCGGAACCCCGCGGTGGTGATCAGGCCGAGCGGCGCGCCGCGGCGCTCGATCACCGCGTTCGTCACCAGCGTGGTGCCGTGCAGCAGTTCGCCCACATCCGCGAGCTGGATGCCGGCCATGGAGACCAGCTCCTCCAGCCCTGCCAACGCGGCGTCGGAGGGATCAGGGACACTTGTCAGGCGCTTGTGCAACCGCAGCGCGCCTTCCGCGGAGTCATATAGGATGAAATCCGTGAAGGTACCGCCGATATCGAAGCCGATGCGCCAGCGTGCCCTGCCGCTCATCCCGCCTGCCCATGGGTCGTGAGCCGGCGAGCCTGAGCGAGAACGGCCCGGGGATCAAGGACCGGGCTTCAGGACGTGCTCCGTGGTGTAGAGCCGGGTCGCGCGCAGCAGGAAATGGCCGACGTCATGGGCGATCGCGGCGCGGCCGGCCTCGCTGTCGAACCAGCGCGTCATCATGGCCTCGACCGAGGGGAAGTGGAGCTCGGCGATGCCGTGGAAGCCGGCCTCGCCTTCGACGACCCAGTCCCTGACGTAGCGGTCCATGCCGATGTGGACGCGCAGCGCGAGCGCTGCGTGATGCGCCCAGAGCCGGCGCGCGGCGGCGGGCGGAAGGTCGGGCTGGAAGGTCATGAGCGATAGGAACTTTACGCCGGGCGCCCGGCCGCCAGGACGGAGGAGTTCGTCCTTCTCGATCGTCTCCGCCACGCGCACGGAGACCACCGGCGCGCTGCCGGCGGCGCCGCGCACCTCGGCGATCGCCGCCTCGATCGCGGCGGGCTCGCCCCGGAGGTCGAGCATCGCGTCGTAGTCCGGTTCCTGATTGGCGGCGGGTTCGCCAGGGCGCTGCCAGGGCGGGGCGGCGGGCGTTGCGTCCACCAGGTCCACCGACAGCGCCTGCAGCGGCGCGGCGGCCAGCGCCATGGGCCCGAGCGACGACAGCGCGCGGGCGCGGAAGGCGGCGCGTTCGTCGCCGGGCGGCGCGGCTAGGAAGAGGCGATGCTTGGTCATCGGGTCTCAGTCCGCGATGGCATGGGCGGGGCTGGCGCCATCGCGGTTTCCTCGGAGGGCAGGCCATGGTGCCTGCCACGGGGTGGAGGTCAAGGCATTGCGGGGCGTGGCGCCCCGGGGCCAGCATCGCGCCATGGCATCGGACGACTTCCCCCCTGACTGGCCAGCGATCGAGGCGGCGCGGCGCGTGGCGCTGGCCGCGACGATGGACCTGGCGGCGACGCGGCACGCGCTGACGCGGCGCAAGCTGGCCGAGGCCGGGCTGACGCGCGCTGATATCGCGGCGCCGGCGGACCTGGCCAGGCTGCCGGTCACGACCAAGGCGGAGCTGATGGCCGCGCCGCATGACGCGGTGCTGGACCTCGACGGGGCGGAGGTGCCGGAGGAGCAGCGCATCGTCTGGGACACGATGTACACCACCGGCAGCACCAGCGGCCGTCCCACGCCCTTCGTCAACACGACGAGCGATTTCTGGGACATCCTGCTGCTGCAGCGGCGCATGCTGCGGATCCGCGGCGTGACGGAACGCGACCGCATCGCGAACCTCTTTCCGCTTACGCGCCATCCGCATGGCGGCTTCTTCCGCGTGCTGCATGCCGCCGCGGCGCTGCACATTCCCGTGGTCAGCGCGCTGCCCGGCAATCCCGGCCCCGGTTTCGCGGTCGGGCAGGAGCTGGACGGCGTGGTGGAGACGCTCGCGCGCCACCCGCCGACGATACTCTGGGGCGTGCCGTCCTACATGCGGCGCGTCGTGGCGCGCGCGGCGGAGCTCGGCATCGCGCTGCCGGACGTCCGGCTGGTCTTCGTGACAGGGGAGGGCCTGTCGGAGGAAGGCCGCGGCGAGCTGCTGGCGCGGCTGACGGCCGCGGGCGCGACGGGTGCGCAGGTCTCGATCAGCTATGGGATGACGGAGATCCAGGGCGGGCTGGTGGAATGCGCGGCCGGCGCCGGGCTGCACAACCCGCACCCCGAGGCCATCGCGGTGGATGTCGTGGACCCCGAGACGCACCGGCCTTTGCCGGATGGGCAGGAAGGGCTGATCCTGGTCTCGCATATGCGCCGGCGCGGAACGCTGCTGCTGCGCTATGCCGTGGGGGACCTCGGCGTGCGCAGCACCGCGCCCTGCCCGCATTGCGGCCGGGTGACGGAGCGGATCGTCGGGCCGCTGCGGCGCGCCGATGAACTCACGAAGGTGCGCGGGATGCTGGTGAACCCGGCGCTCGCGGTGGCGGCGGTGGAGGGTGTGGCCGCCGTGCACGACTTCCGCTTCGAGATCGCGCGGGAGGGCGTGCTGGGGATGGACGACCTCGCGCTGCTGGTCGTGCCGGAGCCGGGCGCGGCGCCGGAGGCCGAATTGGCAGCGAAGGTGAAGTCCGCGATCGGCGTCACGCCGAGGGTCGTGCTGGTCGAAGCACTGGACAGCGCGTCGTGGAAGGCGAAACGGTGGATCGATAAGCGCATCTAGGGGTGGGGGTGATTCGCTACGTCCCGAACGCCTTCCCGGCCGCCCCCATGTAGAGCTTCGCGACGCGGTCGTCGGCCATGAGCGACGCCGCGCTGTCCTCCAGCACGATGCGGCCCATCTCCATGACCACCGCCCGGTCGGCGATCGCCAGCGCGCGCTTGACCGACTGCTCGACCAGCAGGACGGCGCGCCCCTGCGCGGCGAGGTCGCGGATCGTCGCGAAGACCTGCTCCGCGAGCCGTGGCGCCAGGCCGATGGACGGCTCGTCCAGCATCACCGCGCGAGGGTCGAGCAGAAGGGTGCGCGCGACCTCCAGCATGCGCTGCTCCCCGCCGGAGAGCGTGCCGGCGAGTTGCCCCGCGCGTTCGCGCAGACGGGGAAACAGGTCCAGCGCCTGCTCGATCCGCTGCGCCAGCAACCCGGCATCGGTCAGGGCATAGCCGCCCATGCGCAGGTTCTCGAGCACGGTCAGCCGCGGGAAGACGCTGCGCTCCTGCGGGACATAGGCGAGGCCAGCGAGCAGCACGCCACGCGGCGGCAGGCCGTCCAGGCTGCGGCCCTCGACCTCCACATGACCGCTGCGGCCCGGCAGCAGGCCGAAGAAGGCGCGGAGCAGCGTGGACTTGCCCGCGCCGTTGTGGCCGAGCAGCGCCACGACCTCGCCGGCCTCGACGGACAGCGTCACGCCATCCACGATGGTGCGGCCGCCATAGCCGGCCGAAACGGTGTCGGCGCGCAGCATTCCCGCTATCCGAGATAGGCTTCGATGACGCGGGAGGATGCCTGGATGGCGGCGGGGGTGCCGTCCTCCAGCACCGCGCCCTGGTGCATCACGATAATGCGGCCGGCCAGGCCCATGATGAATTCCATGTTGTGCTCGACGATCAGGAACAGGCCGCCCTGGGCTTCATGCGCCGCGCGCAGGAAGCGCCCGAGCGCGTCGAGCAGGCCGGGATTGATGCCGGCGGCGGGCTCGTCCAGCAGCAGCCAGCGCGGGCGGGTCATGAGCGCGCTCGCGATCTCCAGCATGCGGCGCTGACCGAAGGAGAGGATGGAGGCGGGCGCGTCCGCATAGGCGTCGAGGGTGGCGAGCCTCAGCAGTTCGTCGGCGCGCGTCTCGGCCTGGTCTGGCAGCGCCTCGCGTCGGGTGAAGGCGCGCAGCAGTGCGGAGCCGAAGCTGCGCGGGCGCGCGGCAAAGAGCAGGTTCTCGCGCAAGGTCCATTCCGGGAAGACGCGGCATTCCTGGAAGCTGCGCTGGAGGCCGAGCGCGGCCCGGGCGTGCGGCGGCAGCGCGGTCGCGTCCTGGCCGGCCAACGCGATGCGGCCGGTATCGGGGAACTGCCGCCCGGCGATCATGTCGAAGAGCGTGGTCTTGCCCGCGCCGTTCGGGCCGATCAGGCCGACAATGCCGGGCTGCTCGATCGCGAAGCCCGCGCCGTCCAGCGCGCGCACGCCGCCGAAATGCTTGTGGACGTCCTCGACGGCGAGGAGGCTCATGCGGGCGCGGCGCGGCGGCGGAGGATCTTCGCGGCGATGCCGGCCAGGCCCTCCGGCGCGAAGCGCATCAGCAGGACCAGCGCGATGCCGAAGAAGACCAGGCGCCATTCCGCGGCGACGCGGAGGTATTCGGGCAGCGCCACGAAGAGCAGCGCGCCAAGGATCGGCCCGGGCAGCCGCCCCGCCCCGCCGATGATCACGATCAGCACGAGGTTGATGCCCTCGAGATATTCGAAGCTGGCCGGCGCGGCGACGCGCAGGAACGCCGCCTTCACCGCCCCGCCGGCGCCGGCGATGGCGGCGCCGATGGCGAAGGCCAGGATCTTCCCGGCGGTGACGTTCACGCCCTTCGCCGCGGCCAGCGTCTCGTCCTGCCGCAGCGCGCTCAGCATGCGCCCGAAGTCGGAGCGGATGAGCAGGGCGGAGAGCGCGAAGGCGATGGCGGTCGCGCCGACCGCGAAGGCGCCGAAATCCGGCAGGCGGCGGAAGGCGAAGTCGAAGCCGAGAAAGGCGAAGCCCTCCGGGCGGGGAATGCCGGGCAGGCCGACGGCGCCGCGGGTCAGGCCGTCCCAGTTGTTCGCAACGGCGTGGAACACCAGGCCGAAGGCGAGCGTCGAGATCATGAAGAAATGCGTGCGCAGCCTTAGCGTCACGGCACCGAGCCCGGCACCCGCCGCGCCGGCGACGAGGGCGGCAATCGGCAGCGCGGCCCAGAAGCTCCAGCCGCGGTCCACCGCGAGGATCCCCAAGGCGTACGCGCCAAGCCCCACGAAGGCGGCATGCCCCAGGCACACCAGGCCGGCATAGCCCAGCATGATGTTCAGCCCGATCGCGGGAATCGCGTAGGTGCAGGCCAGCGTGACGATGTGCACGAGATAGGGCGGCAGGTCGGCCTGCCCGACGAGCAGGACCAGCGCCGGCGCGATCACGCAGAAGGCGAGGACGCCTGCGGGATGCATCAATGTTCGTCCCGCACGCGCTGGCCGAACAGGCCCTGCGGGCGGACCAGCAGCACGACGACGATGATCGCGAAGACCACCACGTCCTTCCAGTCCGTCGGTAGGACGAGGGTGGAGGTCGCCTCGATCACGCCGATGGCGAGCCCGCCGATCACCGCGCCCGGAATGGATCCCATGCCGCCCAGCACGATGCCGGCCAGGCCCTTCACCAGCGGCAGGTCGCCCATCCCAGGGAAGACCAGGAACAGCGGCCCCAGCAGCGCTCCGCCAATCGCGGCCAGCGCCATGGACAGGGCGAAGGCGATGCGGTGCGTCGCCTCCACGTCGATGCCGACGACAAGCGCGCCTCGCGGATTCTGGGACACGGCGCGCAGCGCGGTGCCGAGTTTCGTCCGTTGCAGGAAGGCGAACAGCGCCGCGACGCAGGCGAAGCCGACCGCGATGATCAGCAGGTGCTGCACGGCGAAGGCGAGCGGCCCGAGGTGCACCGTCGCGCGCGTCGCCTGCACCGGGAACTGCAGCGCGTTCGGCCCGAAGATCGCGACCACCGCGTTCTGGATGACCAGCACCAGGCCCAATGAGGCGATGACCTGGTTGCGGAGGTTTCCCCGCAGCGGGGCGAAGACGCCGCGTTCCAGCCCCGCGCCGACCAGCACCAGGAACAGCCCGGCCGTGAGCACCGAGAGAGGGTAGTTGCCGATCACCTTCGTGAACACGGTCTGCGCGACATAGGCGCCTAGCATGAACAGCGCGCCATGCGCGAAGTTCAGGACATGCATGACGCCGTAGATCAGCATCATGCCGAGCGCGACGAAGACGTAGATCGAGCCCATCATCAGGCCGTTCACGGCCTGCTCGGCGAAAGCGAGCATTCAGCCCGCGCCGCAGGCGGCAGCGAGATCGGGCGGGAAGAGGATGCTGCGACGGCCGTCGGCGCACCATTCCGTGACATAGACCGGCGGGTTGGCCTGGCCCTCGGCGTCGAAGCGCAGCGTGCCGGTCACGCCTTCATGCGTGATGCGGGCCAGCGCGTCGCGCACGCGCTTGCCTTCGACGCTGTTGGCCGCGCGGATCGCGGCGGCGGCCATCATCAGGCCGTCATAGGATTGCGCGGCGAAGCCATGCGCTTCCTCGTTGAAGCGGGCGCGGTAGCGCTGGGAGAAGGCCTGGATGCGCGGGATCGGCGCGTTGGGCGGGAAGGCGTTGTACTGCACCATCCCGTTCAGCCGCTGCGCGTCCAACCTTTGCAGGAAGCGGTCGGATCCCATGGCCAGCGTGCCGATCAGCTGCACCTGCAGCCCGGCCGCGCGGATCTGGCTGATCGCCAGGCTCCCGGGCTCCTCGTCCATGAAGAGCATCACGGCCTTCGCGCCGGCATTGCGGATGTTCGTGATGTGGGCGGAGAAATCCACCTCGCCCACGTTGAAGAAGCCGGTGTAGGCGATGGGGAAGCCCGGCGGCAGCGCGTCGCGGATGCCCTGCACGCCGCCGCGGCCGGCATCGTTGTTCCAGGCGATGAAGGCCAGCGGCTTCCAGTCCCGCTGCACCACGAAATCCGCGATCGACCTGCCCAGCTGGTCGTTGTGCGCATTGACGCGGAAGACCCAGCGGTTGCGCTGCTTCGTCAGCGACGGGCCGGTCGGCACCGTCATGACGAAGGGCACCTCGTTCTCTTCCGCGATCGGCGCGACGGCGGGGACGACGGCCGAGGAGAGCTCGCCTAGCACGACGGGCACGCGGTCCACGCTGCATAGGCGCTGCATGGCGGACGACCCCTCCGCGGGATTGCCGCGGGTGTCGTAGGTCTTGAGCTCCGCGCGGAGCCGGCGGCCGCCGACCTCGATCCCGCCGCCTTCGTTCAGCTCGTCCACGGCCAGGTTGAAGCCGTTCATCTGGAACTTGCCGGGCGCGGCGAGCGGGCCCGAGAGCGCGGTGAGAATGCCGAACTGCACGGTGGTGCGGGACTGCGCCTGCGCGCGGCCCGCGATGGCGGCGAGCACGCCGGCGGCAAGCGTCCTGCGGCGGAGCATCGTGGCTCTCCTTCCCCCGGTGTGGCGGGAAGCTTAGGTTCGCCCCGGAGGACGGGCAAGGCAGGAGGACCGCATGGCCGACGGGCGCAACGCCGGCGAGGCGCTGCTGGAGGCGCTGGCGGCGCGCGGCGTGGACTGCCTCTTCGCCAATTCCGGAACGGATTTTCCCTCCGTCATCGAGGCCTATGCCAGGAGGCCGGAAGCGCTGCCGCGGCCGATCCTCTGCGCGCATGAGAACCTGGCCGTCGGGATGGCGCATGGCCATGCCATGGTGTCGGGCCGGCCGCAGGCTGTGATGGTGCATGTGAACGTGGGCGCCGCGAATGCGCTCGGCGGGCTGTTCAACGCGGCGCGGGACTTCGTGCCGATGGTGTTCATGGCGGGCCGGACGCCGGTGCTGGAATCCGGCGCGCCGGGCGCGCGGAGCCTGAATATCCACTGGGCGCAGGAGATGTTCGACCAGGCCGGCATGCTGCGAGAGGCCGTGAAATGGGACTACGAGCTGCGCCGCGCATCGCAGGCCGAGGTCGCGGCGGCGCGCGCGCTGGCCATCGCGATGTCGGACCCACAGGGGCCTGTCGCGCTGCTGCTGCCGCGCGAGGTGCTGGCCGAGGCCGCGTCGGAGGGCGTGGTGCCGGATCTGCCGGCGGTCGCGCCGGCGGCGCCCGATGCGGGTGCGATCGCGCTCATGGCGGAGGCGCTCGCCGGAGCAGAACGCCCGATGGTGATCACGGCATCGGCGGGGCGGGATGTCGCGGTGCCGGCGAAGCTGGCGGCGCTGGCGGAGCGCTTTGCGCTGCGCGTGGTGGAATTCCGCCCGCGCTTCCACAGCCTGGACAACGCGCATGCCATGCATGGCGGGTTCGAGGTGGATCCCTGGCTCCCGGAGGCCGACGCGATCCTGGTGCTGGAATGCGACGTGCCCTGGATTCCCGCGATCCGCTCGCCGCGGCCGGAGGCGCGGGTCTTCCATGCCGGGCCGGATCCGCTGTTCGGGCGCTATCCCATGCGCGGCTTCGGCGGCGAGGCTGCGGTGGCGGCCCGGGCCGGCGCGGTGCTCGACGCGCTGGCGGTGGCGCTGGGCGACGCGGCGCGGCCGCATGAAGCGCGCATCGCCGCGCGACGGACGGCGATGGCGGCGGCGCATGCGGGAACGCGGGAAGGCGGGCTGGCCGCGGGGCGTGCCGCCGGCGACGCGATGTCGATGGCATATGTCACGGCGCGGCTGGCCGCCGCGCTGGGCGGGCCGGGGCCCGGGGTGATGCTGGTCAACGAATACCCGCTGGTGCGGCCGGCGATGACGTTGCGGCACGAGGCGGGTTTCTTCGGCTCCTCGCCGGTGGGATCGCTGGGCTGGGGCTTGCCGGCGGCGCTGGGGGCGAAGCTGGCGGCGCCGGACAAGCTGGTCGTCGCGGCGCTGGGGGACGGGTCGTATCTGTTTGCCAACCCGGTGGTGTGTCACCAGGCCTCGGCGGCGGAGGGGCTGCCCGTGCTGTCAGTGGTGTTCGACAATGGCGGCTACGGCGCGGTGAAGCGGGCGACGACGGCGATGTATCCGCAGGGCGCGGCGGTGGCATCGGGGACGATCCCGCTCAGCGATTTTGGCGTCGTGCCGGATCACGTGCGGATCGTGGAGGCGTGCGGCGGCAGGGGCTGGCGGGTGGAGGGCGCCGCGGATCTGGACGCGGCGCTGGAGGAGGCGATCGCGACGGTGCGCGGCGGAACGCAGGCGTTGGTGTCTGTCAGGGTGCGCTGACCCCTGTCCCAGCCCTTCCCAGCAAGCGGGGGGAGGGAAATTGCCGCCGACCGCTCCCTTTCCCGCTTGCGGGGGAGGGCTGGGGTGGGGGTCTGCGAGACGCTCAGTCGCGCAGTTCGCCGCCCGCCAACAGATCCAGCACCTGCGCCGTCGTCAGCACATCCCCGAAGAACTCCAGGAAGGTCCGCAGCGTCGCCTCATGCGCCGCACGGTCGCGCGCGGCGTTCGCATCCGAGACCATGATCGTCTCGTAGCCCCACTGCATCGCGTCGCGCGCGGTGCTTTCGCAGCAGATGTTGGTCAGCGTGCCGACGACGATCACCGTCGCGATCCCGCGCGCCTCGAGCCACCCCGGCAAGGGCGACGCGCCCGGCGCAAACGCCGAGTAGCGGCATTTCGGGAAGACGAAGTCGCCCGCCGCCACATGCAGCGCGGGGTCCAGCGCGTGCAGCTCGTTCCCCTCGCGCAACGCCGCCAGGATCCCCTGCGCCAGGCCTGGCGCCACCATGCGGCGGTAGAAGCCGGGCCAGCCGCCATCCTCGCTGGCGTCGAAGGTCGCGCGGGAGAAGGCGACCTGCCCGCCGCCCGCGCGCAGGGCGCCGGCGATCGCATTGATGGCGGGGATCACGGAGGTCGTGCCGCCGGACCCCGAAGGCGCGCCGTCCTTCGTGAAGGCGCGCTGCATGTCGATCACCACCAGCGCCGTCCGCGCGGGGTTGATCCGCGTCGTGACATGCACGCGCCCACCGCGCCGCGCTCTCACCCGCGCGATCAGTGCCTCGTCGAACACACCGTCCGGCATGCTGGACTTGCTCCCGGTCCCGACCGATCCTCGCGCCGAAGCCGTGGGCTGCCAAGGGACGGGACGTGCCGGACGACATCCTCGCCATCGACACCGTCGTCAACCCGCTGACGCCGGAGATCGCCGCCGCGCGACCTTCCTGGAGCGGCGACTTCCACACCGGTACCTTCCGCAATGCGGACCGCGTGCGCGCGGGCTACACGAAGGAGGAGACGCTTGCGATGATGGACGAGGCCGGGATCGGCCGCGCCTTCCTCGTCGCGGCGAAGATCGGCCAGCTCGGCCTGGTGGGGTCCCATCACCTCGATCCCGCGCGGGTTGCCGATCTCGTGCAGTGGCGGCCGGAGCGCTTCAGCGGGATGCTCGGCCTCGATCCCACCCAGGGCATGCAGGGCGTGCGGGAGCTGCGCCGCTGGGTGCGCGAGCACGGCTTCATCGGCGCGCATGGATACCCCCACTGGTTCGAGCTGCCGCCCGACCACGCGCGGTGGTACCCGTTCTACGCGGAATGCTGCGAGCTCGGCGTGCCGATCCAGCTGCAGGTCGGCCAGTCCCTGGTCTACGAGCCGAGGCGTCCGCTGCGCTCCGTCGGGCGTCCCATCGCACTCGATGCCGTCGCCTGCGACTTCCCGGAACTCAAGCTCGTCGGGATCCATATCGGCATCCCCTGGCATGACGAGATGATCGCCATGGCCTGGAAGCACAGCAACGTCTTCATCGTCGCGGACGCGCATGCGCCGAAGCACTGGCCGGCCAGCTTCGTGCGCTACATCGACAGCTACGGGCAGGACAAGGTGATGTTCGGCACCGACTTCCCCGTGCTGTTCTTCAAGCGCATGCGCGACGAGGTCGCGGCCTTGGGGCTTCGGCCCGGGCCAATGCGGAAATTCCTGCGCGACAACGCGATGCGGGTCTATGGCATCAAGGAGTAGTTGACCGCCGCGCGCCTTGCGTGGAGCGTGGCGTAATGGAAGGCCTGCTGATCCTTCTCGGCCTGGGGATTCCGGTCGGCCTGGTGGTGGGCTGGGTGCTGGGCATCCAGGGCTGGCGCCGCGCGGGCCGGCTGGAGCGCGAGCTGCACGCGCTGCGGCAGACGCTGGCCGCGCAGGGCATCGTGGTGCCCGGCGCCGCGCCGTTCCAGGCGCCACCGCCCGTGCCGGCCGCCGAACCCGCGCCGCCGCCGCCCGAGCCCGCCACCGCCGAAGCCGCTGCGCTGCCCAACCCCTGGGCCGTGCCGGCCGCGGCCGCGGCCGCGCCACCCCCCGCGCCCGCCGGCCCGGGGCTCGAGGCGCTGCTGACCCTGCGCTGGGGGACCTGGCTTGGTGCCGGCGCGCTGCTGCTGGCCGGCGTCTTCCTGGTGCGCTTCGCGATCGAGGAAGGCTGGCTCGGCCCCGCGATGCGCTGCTTCCTGGCGGCGCTGCTCGGGCTCGCGCTGGTCGGCGCGGCGGAATGGCTGCGCCGCCGGCCGCTGCCGGACCGCCCCAACATCCCCTGGCCGGACCAGGTGCCGGCCGCACTCGCCGCCGGCGGCGTCGCGACGCTGTTCGGTGCGGCTTATGCGGCGACGGAGCTCTACGCGCTGCTGCCGCCACTGGTCGGCTTCGTGCTGCTGGCCGTGGTCGCGCTGGCGGGGATCGCGCTGGCGCTGCTGCACGGGCCGCTGGTCGCCGCGGTCGGCATCCTCGGCGCCTATGCCACGCCGATCCTGGTGGCGACGGGCGATCCGTCGCTGCCCGGGCTCTTCGCCTATCTGCTGGTCGTCACGGCGGCGGCGCTGGCGGTGCTGCGCCAGGTCGCGGCGGTCTGGCTGGGCTGGGCGGCGACGATCGCGGCGGCGCTCTGGGTCATCGTCGGCGGGATGATGGCGCCGTCTGCGGGCGATCTCTGGGCGCCGGCGCTCTTCGTGCCGGCCGCGGCGGCGCTGCACCTCTTCCTGCTGCCGGGCACGGCGCTGGAGAGCGAGGCCGGACGGCGCCTGGCCTGGGTTCCCTTCGCGGTGCTCGCCGGTGCGGGGCTGATGCTGGTCACCGGCGGCACGACGAGCCTCGGCCCCGCGACGGGCCTGCTGCTGCTGACGCCGGTCGCGGTGCTGGCGGGCGCGCGGGAGGCACGGCTGGACCGCATGCCCTGGCTGGCGGCGCTGGCGGGGCTGCTGCTGCTGCTGGCCTGGCCGATCGCCGCCTGGGTCGCGCCGGGCGAGCGCGTGACCGTCGAGGGCATGGTCCAGGCCATCCTGCCCGGCGATCCCTGGCCGCCCGCCGCGCTGATGCCCTTCCTCGCCGGCGCCGTCGTGCTGGCCGCCATGCACGCGGCGGCAGGGCTGTGGTTCGAACGCCGCGCACCGCATGCCCTGCGCTGGGCCGGGCTGGTCGCCGCGGTGCCGGTGCTGGTGCTGCTGGCCGCCTATGCCCGCGCGCGCGGCTTTGCGCTCGACCTCGGCTGGGGCTTCGCGGCGCTGGCGCTGGCCGGCGCACTGGTCGGCACCGCGGCGTTGGCGATGCGCGAGGGCGATCCCCGACGCGCCGGCGCGCATGCCGCGGGCGCGACCGCGGCTCTGGCGCTGGCCGCGGCGATGGTGCTGTCGGAGCAGTGGCTGACGCTGGCCGTCGCGCTGTTCCTGCCGCCACTGGCCTGGATCGAGGGGCGCGCCGACCTCCCTGCGCTGCGCAAGGTCGCGCTCGTCGTTGCCGGCGTCGTGCTCGCGCGGCTGCTGCTGAACCCCTGGGTGGCGGAGTACGAATTCGGCGACGCGCCCGTGCTGAACGGGTTGCTCCTCGGCTACGGCGTGCCGGCCGCGAGCTTCGCGCTGGCCTCCGTCATGTTCCGCCGGCGCGGCGACGATGTGACGGTCGCGGTGCTGGAGGCCGGCGCGATCGCCTTCGCTGCGGTGCTGACGATGCTCGAGATCCGCCATGCCATGGGTGGCGGTGCGGTGAACGGCATCATGACCTTCCGGGAGGCGGCGTTCCAGGTGACGGGCCTGGCGGTGCTCGCCACGCTGCTGCGCGGGCTGGATGCGCGGCTCGGCGGGCGGCCGGTGGTCGCGACGGGCTGGCAGCTGCTGCAGGGGCTGGCGGTCGTGTTCGGCATCATGCTGCTGATGCGGAACCCCATGATCGAGCGGCAGAAGCCGCTGCTGCCCTGGCCCGTCTTCAACGAACTGCTCTTCGCCTATCTGCTGCCCGCGCTGCTGGCCGCGCTGGCGGCGCGCGCGACGCAGGTCGAGCGCTGGATCCGCAACGCGCTCGGCGCCTACGCCGTCGTCGGGGTCTTCGCCTGGACGACGCTGGAGGTTCGCCACGCCTTCAACCCCGACGACATGGTGCTGAACCCCTTCTGGCGCCGCGGTCCCGGCGAGGCCGAGCTCTATGCCTACAGCGGCGCCTGGCTGCTGCTGGCGGGCGTGCTGCTGGCGCTCGGCATCCGGGGGAAGGTGCCGGCGTTGCGGCTGTCGGGCCTCGGGGTGATGGCGGTGGCGATCGCGAAGGCCTTCCTGGTGGACATGAGCGGGCTCGAGGGGCTGTGGCGCGTGCTGAGCTTCCTCGGGCTGGGACTTGCGCTCATCGCGCTGGGCTGGGTGTATCGCCGCTTCGTCGTGCTGGTGCCGGCGCGATGAGCGAGGGCTGGATCGGCCTGTTCGAGCTGTTCCGCGTCGGTGTCGGCCCGTCCAGCTCCCACACGGTCGGGCCCATGGTCGCGGCCGCGCATTTCGCCGCCGATCTGCGCGGGGATTCGGTAACGGTGGAGCTGTTCGGCTCGCTCGCGCTGACGGGGAAGGGGCATGGCACGGACACCGCCGTCATCCTCGGCCTGACCGGCGTGCGGCCCGACACGCTCGATCCCGACGATGCCGTGGTGGTGGTGGCGGAGGTGAGGCGGACGCGGCGGATCACGCTGCCGGACGGGCGGCGCATCGGATTCGATCCCGACAGCGACATCGTCTTCCGCCCGCGCGAGACCCTGCCCTTCCACCCGAACGCGCTGCGGCTGACGGCGGGCGATGTCGCGCGCACCTACTATTCAGTCGGCGGCGGCTTCGTGGTGGATGAGGACGGAAGGCCGCTCGGCGAAGGCGGCGCGACGGCTTCGGTGCCGCATTCCTTCACCGACGCCGCGGAACTGCTGGCCCGCGCCGAGGCCGCCGGGCTTTCCATCGCCGCGCTGATGCGCGCGAACGAGACGGCGCTGCGCAGCCCCGCCGAGCTGTCCGCCGGCATCGCGCGCATCCGCGACGCCATGCGCGCCTGCGCCGCGCGCGGGCTGCGCAACACCGGCGAATTGCCGGGCGGCCTGCGCGTGCGGCGCCGCGCGCCGGGGCTGCTGCAGCGGCTGAACGAACAGGCTGCCCGAAATACCGCCGATCCGTTGATGGCGATGGACTGGGTGAATCTGTGGGCGCTGGCGGTGAACGAGGAGAACGCCGCGGGCGGCCGCGTCGTCACCGCGCCGACGAACGGCGCCGCCGGCATCGTGCCCGCCGTGCTGCACTACTACGAGCGCTTCGTGCCGGAAGCGACGCCGGCCGGGATCGAGGATTTCTTCCTCGCTGCCGCCGCGATCGGCGCGATCATCAAGCGAAACGCCTCGCTGTCGGGTGCGGAGGTCGGCTGCCAGGGCGAGGTCGGCTCGGCCTGCGCCATGGCCGCCGCGGGCCTGGCCGCTGCGCTTTGGGGCACGAATGCGCAGGTCGAGAACGCCGCGGAGATCGCGCTGGAGCACAATCTCGGCCTCACCTGCGACCCCGTCGCCGGCCTGGTGCAGGTGCCCTGCATCGAGCGCAACGCGATCGGCGCGGTGAAGGCGATCAACGCCGCGCGGCTCGCGCTGCATGGCGACGGGCGGCACCTCGTCAGCCTCGACCAGGTCGTGGCGACGATGCGCCAGACCGGGCTCGACATGTCGCACAAGTACAAGGAGACGTCGCTCGGCGGCCTTGCGGTGAACGTGATCGAGTGCTGATCACGTCCCTCGGATGCCAAGCGTGCGGACGAGCTCGCTCCATTTCGCGACCTCGGTCTCCAGGTGCCGCGCCGCCGCCTCGGGCGAGTTGTCGGGGGTGACGTCCACGCCGGCCTCGTTCAGGCGGCGGATCACGGCGGGCTCGCGCATCGCGCGGGTCGCAGCCTCGGACAGGGTGCGGCGGATCTCGGCGGGCGTGCCGGCGGGCGCGTAGATCGCCTGCCAGGCCGCGGCGTCGTAGCCCGCGACCCCGCCCTCGGCGAGCGTGGGCAGGGCCGGCAGCATGGTGGAGCGCTGCGCCGTCGTCACCGCGATGCCGCGCACCCGGCTGTCCGCCATCAGCGGCGCGAGCAGCGTCTGGCTGTCGATCATGAAGTCCACGCGGCCGGCGGTCAGGTCGCTGACGGCCTGCGGCGTGCCGCGGTAGGGCACGACGGTGAACTGCACGCCGGCGAGCTTGCGCAGGAGCTCCGCCGCGAGGTGGGAGCTCGCGCCGATGCCCGCCGTGCCGAAATTCGCCTCGCCGTTGCGCGAGCGCAGCCAGGCCAGGAAGGACGGCACGTCGGTCGCGGGGATGGAGGGATGCAGCGCGACGACGAAGGGCTGCTGCGTCAGCAGCGCGACGGGAGCGAAGTCGCGGCTCGGGGAATACGGGAAGCCGGGATAGAGCACGTCCATCACGGTGTGCCCGACGCTGCCGACCATGATGGTGTAGCCGTCGGGCGCCGCGCGGCCGACCGTCAGCGCGCCGATCGTGCTGCCGGCGCCGCCCTGGTTCTCGATCACCATGGGCCGGCCGAGGGTCGCGGCCATCGGCTCCACCACGATGCGTGCGACGACGTCGGTGAGCCCGCCCGCGGCGAAGGGCACGACGACGCGGATCGGCCGGTTCGGATAGGGCTGCGCCAGCGCGGGCCGCGCCAGCCCAGCGGGCGCCAGCGCGCCCAGCAGCGAACGTCGAGCGATCATCGGCGGGCCCCCTTCTATCCGGCGCGGCGGAAGATATTGTCGCGGCGCGATGGAGGGAACCCGATGGCCGAGAGATTGATCCTGCAGGAGCCCTTCCGGGCGGTCTTCTACACGCCCTTCTATGTGGCGCTGGCCCGCGACGCCTTCGCGCGGCAGGGGATCGCGGTGGAGCTGCTGACCGTCGGCGATCCCGACAAGGCCGCGGCGAACCTGCTGTCCGGCGCCGCGGACCTCGCCTGGAGCGGGCCGATGCGGGTGATCCGGGAACACGCGCGCGGCGACACGCGGCTGGTCAGCTTCGGTGCGGTGGTGATGGGCGATCCTTTCCTCCTGATGGGGCGCGGGCAGGCGCCTTCGGGCTTCTCGCTGCGCGCCCTGTCCCGCCTGAAGCTCGGTGTCGTCAGCGAGGTGCCCACGCCCTGGTGGTGCCTTCAGGACGACCTGCGACGGCTCGGGGTGGACCCCGCGACGCTCGACGTCGTGACGGGCCGGACGATGGCAGAGAACGCGGCGGCGCTGCTGGCGGGCGAGATCGACCTCGTGCAGGTCTTCGAGCCCTTCGCGTCGGGGCTGGAGACCGAGGGCGCGACGGTCTGGCACGCCCAGGCCTCGCGCGGGCCGACTTCCTACACCGCCTTCTATGCGACAAGGGACGGCGTCGCGGCGCGGCGCGCGGCCGTCACCGGCATGGTGCGCGGCATGGCGGAGACGCTGGCCTGGCTGCACGCCACGTCCGCGTCCGGGATCGCAGCGACGGTGGGGCCGCGCTTCTTCGGGGAACTCGACCCCGCGCGACTGGCGACGGGCATTTCGCGGTACCAGTCGCTCGGCATCTGGGCGCGCGCGCCGCGCTTCCCGCAGGCGGCTTTCGACCGGCTGCAGGCGGCGATGCTCGGCGCCGGCGCGATCGCGCGGGAGCCCGGCTTCGCGGCCTGCGTGGACACCGCCATCGAGGCAGAGGCTGCCCAGGCCTGATGCAGGCCTGCTCGGATTCCGGTCCGTCCCGGTCTGGAACCTCCAGCAGCAGGGAGGCACGGTAGTTGCTTGAGCCTTCCGGGGGCCCCACGCCCCGGAGGCATCGGCATGGCCGTCATCGAGGCCCGTCCCGGTCCGATCGCGATCGATCCCGGCAGCACCGCGCTGCTGGTGATCGACATGCAGCGCGACTTCCTGGAGCCCGGCGGCTTCGGCGAGGCGCTGGGCAATGACGTCTCGATGCTGGCGTCCTGCATCGTGCCCTGCCGCGACCTGCTCGCCATCGCGCGCGCCGCCGGCATCGCGGTGATGCACACGCGGGAAGGGCATCGCCCGGACCTGGCGGATGCGCCGCCCGCGAAGCTCGACCGCTCCCCGCCCGGCATGCGGATCGGCGATCCCGGCCCGATGGGGCGCATCCTGGTCCGCGGCGAGCCCGGCCACGACATCGTGCCGGACTGCGCGCCGCTGCCGGGCGAACCGGTGATCGACAAGCCGGGCAAGGGGGCGTTCTACGCGACGGACCTCGAGCCCATGCTGCGCCACCGCGGCATCGCGACGCTGATCGTCGCCGGCGTCACGACCGAGGTCTGCGTCCACACCACCGTGCGCGAGGCGAACGACCGCGGCTTCCGCTGCATCGTCGCGGCGGACGCCTGCGGCTCCTACTTCCCGCATTTCCACGCCGCGGCGCTGGAGATGGTCTGCGCCCAGGGCGGCATCTTCGGCTGGGTCGCCGAGGTCGCCGCGATCGGGCGCGCGCTGCAACCCCGCGTCACGGAGAAGGCGGCATGAGCACGACCACTGGCGAGGCGCGTCCGGCGCTCTGGACGCCGGGCGACTGGAACGCCTTCTTCGGCTTCGGCACGAACATCCTGGTCAACCTGATCGTGCTGACGGGGCTGCTGCGCTTCGTGCTGCAGATGCCGGGCGAATTGGTCTTCGGGCGCATCCTGCCGGCGCTCGGGCTCATGCTGTTCCTGTCCACGGGCTACTATGCCTGGCTGGCCTACAGGCTGGCGAAGCAGACCGGGCGCGGCGACGTCTGCGCGCTGCCTTCGGGCGTGTCGGTCCCGCACATGTTCATCGTGACCTTCGTCATCATGCTGCCGATCCTCGGGCGCACGGGCGACCCCGTGAAGGCGTGGGAAGCCGGCCTCACCTGGGTCTTCATACAGTCCATCATCCTGATGATCGGCGGCTTCGTCGCGCCCTATATCCGGCGCATCACGCCGCGCGCGGCACTGCTCGGGACGCTGGCGGGCGTGTCCATCACCTTCATCTCCATGCGCCCGGCGCTCGAGATGTACATGACGCCGGTGATCGGCGTGCTGTGCTTCGCGATCATCCTCGGCGGCTGGTTCGGCGGCATCCGCTATCCCCGCGGGCTGCCCGCGGGCCTGATCGCCATCATCGCGGGCTGCATCATCGGCTGGGGCTCGGCGCTGCTCGACCTCGGCATCGGGAACATGTCGCTCGCGCGGCTCGGCGCGTCCTTCGCCAATCTCGGCTTCTCCGTGCCGATCCCGGCCTTCGACCATGTCTTCGGCGGCTTCGAGTTCCTCGGCATCATCCTGGTGACCGCCATCCCCTTCGGCATCTACGACCTGGTCGAGGCGATGGACAACGTGGAGTCGGCGGAGGCGGCCGGCGACGTCTATCCCACCACGCGCGTGCTGACGGCGGATGGCGTGGTCAGCATGGTGGGCTGCCTGATGGGCAACCCCTTCATCAACGCGGTCTATATCGGCCATCCCGGCTGGAAGGCGATGGGCGGGCGCATCGGCTATTCCGCCGCGACCGGCGTCGCGGTGCTGGTGCTGACCTGGCTCGGCATCGCTTCGGTGCTGCTCGACCTGGTGCCCGTCGTCGCGATCGCGCCGATCCTGCTTTACATCGGCATGCTGATCGGTGCGCAGGCCTTCCAGGAAAGCCCGCGCCACCACGCGCCGGCGATCGCGCTGGCCTTCGTGCCGCACCTCGCGGCCTGGGCGAAGACGCTGATCGATGGCGCGTTGGGCGCCGCGGGCACCTCGGCCGCGGCGGTGGGCTACGACAAGCTCGCGCAGATGGGGGTGCTCTATCCCGGGCTCGCGAAGCTCGGCGAGGGCGCGATCCTGACCGGCCTCGTGCTGCCCGCCATCGCGGTCTTCGTGATCGAGCGGGAATTCGCCAAGGCCGCGGGCTTCGCCGCCGCCGGCGCCGTGCTGACCTTCTTCGGCTTCATGCACGGGGAAGCCGTGGGCTTCGCCGTCACCCCCGGCATCGCCTTCGCTTATGCCGTGGTCGCGGCGGGGCTGTTTTCCCACGCGCGGATGGTCCCGCAGCAGGACGCGCCGGTGCGGCTCGCCACTGGGCACGCGCCGGCGGAATAGGCCGCGACTGGACCGGGGCAGGGCAGGGCGCTATATCCGGCCGGACACAACGGCCGGGAAACGCCCATGCTCTCCCGACGCGCTCTCGTCGCCCTTGGCGCCGCGCTGCCGGCGGCGGCGCGCGCTCAGGCGCCGCTGACGGTCTTCGCCGCGGCGAGCCTGACCGACGCGTTGCGGGCGCTCGCCCACGACTGGGCCGAGCGCGGCAACCCCGCGCCGCGGCTGTCCTTTGCGGCGTCCTCGGCGCTCGCGCGGCAGATCGAGCAGGGGGCGCCGGCCGACCTGTTCCTCTCTGCCGACGAGCCCTGGATGGACTACGTCCAGAGCCGCGGCCTGATCGTGGAGGCGACCCGCGTTTCGCCGATCGGCAACGCGCTGGTGCTGGTCGCGCCGGCCGGCACGACGGGCAGCGTGGACCTTGCGCGCGGCACCGACCTCGCCGCGCTCCTCGGCAACCGGCGCCTCGCCACCGGCGATCCCGCGCATGTGCCGGTCGGCCGCTACGCCCAGGCCGCGCTGGAATGGATGGGGCAGTGGAACGCGATCGCGCCGCGGCTGGCGCGCGCGGAGAATGTCCGCGCCGCCCTGCTGCTGGTCGAACGCGGCGAGGCGCCGTTCGGCATCGTCTACGCCACCGACGCCGCGGCCAGCCCGGGCGTGCGCATCGCCGGCACATTCCCGGCCGAGAGCCACCCGCCCATCACCTATCCCTTCGCCCTGACGCGCCGCGCGGCCGGGAACGCGCAGGCCCGCGGCTTCCTCGCGCACATCACCGGTGACGCCGCGGCGCCGACCTGGCAGCGCTTCGGCTTCTCGCTGGCCCGGTGATCGGCCTCTCCCCGGAGGAATGGCAGGCCGTCAGGCTGAGCCTCGACGTCGCGACGCGCTCCGTCCTGGTCTCACTGCTGCCGGCGGTCGGGATCGCCTGGCTGCTGGCGCGCGGGCGCTTTCCCGGCCGCACGCTGCTCGATGCGCTGGTGCACCTGCCGCTGGTGGTGCCGCCCGTGGTGGTGGGCTGGGCGCTGCTGATGCTGTTCGGCGTGCGCGGCCCGATCGGCGCACCGCTGAACGAGTGGTTCGGCATCCGCCTGGTGTTCACCACCGACGGCGCGGCGCTGGCGACGGCGGTGATGTCCTTCCCGCTGATCGTGCGCGCGGTGCGGCTGGGGCTGGAGAACGTGGATCCCGGCCTGGAGGCCGCGGCGTGTACCCTCGGCGCCGGGCCGCTGGACCGCTTCGCCACGGTCACCCTGCCGCTGATGTCGCCGGGCATCCTGGCCGGCGCGGTCACGGCGTTCGCGGCCGGCCTCGGCGAGTTTGGCGCCGTCATCACCTTCGTCTCCAACATCCCCGGCGAGACGCAGACGCTGCCGCTCGCGATCTATTCCGCGACGCAGGTTCCGGGCGGGGAGGCGATCGCGGCGCGGCTTGCGGCAGTCTCCTTCGCGCTGGCGATCGGCGGGCTGCTGCTGGCGGAGCTGCTGGCGCGGCGGATGCATCGCTGGCTCGGGCGCGGCTGATGCTGGAGGTCGCGCTGCGCCATCGCTTCGGGCCGGACGGCTTCGCGCTCGATGTCGGCTTCGCAGTGCCGGCAGCGGGCGTGACCGCTCTCTTCGGACCCTCGGGCTGCGGCAAGACGACGGTGCTCTCGGCCGTCGCGGGGCTGCTGAGGCCGCAATCCGGCCGCATCGCGGTCGGCAGCACGGCGCTGCTGGACACCGCGCGCGGCCTCGACCTGCCCGCCGAGCGCCGGCGCTGCGCCGTGGTGTTCCAGGATGCGCGGCTTTTTCCGCATCTCAGCGTTGCGACCAACCTGCGATACGGCCTGCGCCGCGCGCCGCGCGACGCGGAAGGCCCGGGCTTCGAGGAGGTCGTCGCACTGCTCGGCCTGGACCATCTTCTCGCGCGACGGCCCGCGGGTCTCTCGGGCGGGGAGAGGCAGCGCGTCGCCCTCGGCCGCGCGCTGCTCGCGCGGCCGCGCCTGCTGCTCATGGACGAGCCGCTGGCCTCGCTCGATGCGGCGCGGCGGGGGGAGGTGCTGCCCTTCCTCGCCCGCCTGCGCGACGTCGCGCGGCTCCCCATTCTCCTTGTCACCCATGCGCTGGAGGAGGTGGACGCGCTGGCCGATACGCTGGTGCTGATGGAGCGCGGCCGCGCGCTGGCCGTCGGCGCGGTGGAGGAACTCGCTGCCCGCACCGATCTGCCGCTCGCCTGGCGCCGTGATGCCGGCGTGCTGGTCACCTGCGTCGTGGCGGAGCCGCGCGGCGAGCTGATCCGCCTGGTGTTCGACGGCGGCGAATTGCTGACCTCGCATCGGCCCGGCCCGCCGGGCACGCGGCTTCGCCTGCGGCTGCGCGCGCGCGACGTCTCCGTCGCCACCGAGGCGCCGCGCGGCGTGTCGATCCGCAACATCCTGCCCGCAACGCTCGCCGCCATTGCGCCTGGCGGCGAGCCGCAGGAAGTGTTCCTCCGGCTGCTGGTCGGCCCGACGCCGATCCTGGCGCGCGTGACGCGCGAAGCGGTCGCCGAGCTCGGCCTGCGGGAGGGGCAGGCGATCTTCGCGCTGATCAAGGCCGTGACCTTCGATCACCGCGTGGTGACGCCTCCATGAGGCAGGGGCCGTGACCCGGGGATCGCTGAGCCTGCGGATCGACCTGCCGCGCGGGCGGATCGGTCCGGGCAAGATCGCGCTTCTGGAGGCGATCGGGCGCGAGGGCTCGATCTCCGCGGGCGGCCGCGCGCTGGGGATGAGCTACCGCCGGGCCTGGGAACTGGTGGATGCGCTGAACCGTCTGCTCGGCACCGCGGTGGTGGAGGCCGCGCCGGGCGGGCATCGCGGCGGCGGGGCCAGCCTGACCGAGGCCGGACGGAAGCTGGTCGCGGATTATCGCGCGATCGAGAAGGCGGCGCAGCGCGCGGCGTCCCGGCGGCTGACGGCGCTGGTCGGCCGGGCGGGCAAGTGACGCCCCCCGTCTGGCCTGCCGGCTCATCCCGGTCCATGCTGTCCTCAATGAACAGGGAAGCTTCCATGGGACATCCGGTGGTCGAGGGCGTGCGCGCCTTTGCGGCGGACCTCGTCGCCATCCGGCGCGACATCCACGCCCACCCCGAGCTCGGCATGGAGGAAGCGCGGACCTCGGCCCTGGTGGCGCAGGAACTCCGCTCGCTCGGCATCGAGGTGACCGAGGGCGTCGGCCGGTTCGGCGTGGTCGGGACGATCCGCGGCACGCGGCCGGGCAATCGCTCCGTCGGGCTGCGCGCCGACATGGACGCGCTGCAGATCCCGGAGGCCACGGGCAAGCCCTATGCGTCGAAGCGTCCCGGCGTGATGCATGCCTGCGGGCATGACGGGCACACCACCATGCTGCTCGGCGCGGCGCGCTGGCTGGCGGCCCACCGCGACTTCGGCGGCACCGTCCACCTGATCTTCCAGCCCGCCGAGGAAGGTCGCGGCGGCGCGCAGGCCATGCTGGACGACGCGCTGTTCGACCGCTTTCCCTGCGACGCGGTCTATGGCCTGCACAACAAGCCGACCATCGCGGCCGGCACCTTCGCGACGCGGAAGGGCCCGGCGCTGGCGGCCGCGGACAGCTGGAAGGTGGTGTTCCGCGGCACCGGCGGGCATGGCGGATCGACGCCGCACCTCGCGACCGACGTGACGATCGTGCAGGCGCATTTCGTCCTCGCCCTGCAGACCATCGTCGGGCGCAACGTGCCGGCGGTGGAAGCGGCGGTGCTGTCCGTCGGCTCGATCGAAGGCGGTTCGCCGATCTCGCCCAATGTCATGCCGGCGGAGCTGACGGTCACCGGGACGTCGCGCAGCTATTCGCCGGCCATCCGCGACCTGCTGGAGCGCCGCATCGCGGAACTCGCCCAGGGCCTGGCCGCGACGCATGGCTGCACGGCTGAGGCGAGCTACCGACGCGGCGTGCCCGCGCTGGTCAACCACGCCGAGCAGACCGATGTCGCGCTGGAAGCGGCGCGCGGCCTGGTGGATGCGTCCGAGGTGGACGCGCATTTCCCGCCCGTGACCGGCGGCGAGGATTTCGCGCTGATGCTGGAGAAGCGGCCCGGCGCCTTCATGTTCATCGGCGCGGGGGCCGGGCCGGACGGCAGGTCGGCCAATCTTCATACCCCGCATTTCGACTTCAACGACGACATCATCCCGATGGGGGTTGCCTGGTGGGTGGGCGTGGTGGAACAGGAACTGGGCAGTCCGCAGGGCTGATCCGTGCGAGGGCGGAAAAACTCGCGGGCCGGGCGGTTCCCGGCTAGCGTGCGCATCGCGTAAGCAGGCGGCAGGTCTTCGCCGCCGGAGGCAAGGGAGAACGAGACATGATCGAGGACAAGCTCCGCCGGCTGATCGGCCGCGTGAAGGATGGCAAGCTGTCACGCCGCGGCTTCATGAGCCGGGTCGCCGCCTTCGGCCTGACCGCGCCGATGGCGACCCAGCTTCTCGCGGTGACGGGCGCCGCGCATGCGCAATCCACCTTCCAGTCGGGCTACCGGGCGACGCGCGCCGGCGGCGGCGGGCCGCTGAAGATCCTCTATTGGCAGGCCGCGACGCTGCTGAACCCGCATTTCGCGAACGGCAGCACCAACCAGGAAGCCGCGCGCGTCTTCTACGAGCCGCTGGCCGGCTGGGCCGCCGACGGAACGCTGGTGCCGATCCTCGCGGCCGAGATCCCGAGCACGGACAACGGCACGCTCGACAATGCCGGCCGCTTCGTGATCTGGAAGCTGAAGCCCAACGTGCGCTGGCATGACGGCACGCCCTTCACAGCCGACGATGTCGTCTTCAACTGGGAATACGCGAAGAACCCCGCGACGGCGGCCGTCACCTCAGGCAGCTACACCGGCATCAACGTGGTGAAGGTCGACGACCTCACCGTCCGGATCGAGTTCCCGAAGCCCACCCCGTTCTGGGCCGACGCCTTCGTGGCCTCGCGCGGGATGATCATCCCGAAGCACCTGTTCCAGAACTTCGTGGGCGCGACTTCGCGCGACGCGCCGGCCAATCTGCGCCCCGTGGGCACCGGCCCCTACCGCTTCATCAGCTTCGCCCCGGGCGACCTGCTGCGCGGCGAGCGCAACCCGAACTACCACCGGGAGAACCGGCCCTTCTTCGACACCATCGAGATCAAGGGCGGCGGCGACGCGGTGTCCGCGGCGCGCGCGGTGCTGCAGACCGGCGATTTCGACTTCGCCTGGAACCTGCAGGTCGAGGAAGAGGTGCTCGCGCGCATGGAAGCCGCGGGCCGCGGCAAGGTCGTGCTCGCCGAGACCGCGAACATCGAGTTCATCCAGCTCAATCCCACCGACCCCAACCAGGAAGTGGACGGCGAGCGGTCGTCCATCCGCACCACGCATCCCGCTTTCTCCGACCCGGCGGTGCGCGAGGCCATGACCTATCTCTGCGACAAGACCTCGCTGCAGCAGTTCATCTACGGCCGCGCCGGCATCGTGACCTCGAACTTCCTGAACAACCCGCCGCGCTTCCGCTCCCCCAACACGAAGTGGGAGTTCAGCATCCAGAAGGCGAACGACGTGCTGGACCGCGCGGGCTGGGTGCGCGGCCGCGACGGCATCCGCGCCAAGAACAACGTCCGCCTGCGCTTCGTCTACCAGACCTCCGTCAACGCGCCGCGCCAGCGCACCCAGGCGCTGATCAAGCAGGCCGCGCAGCGCGCGGGCATTGACCTCGAGCTGAAGTCGGTGGTCGCGAGCGTCTTCTTCTCCTCCGACGTCGGCAATCCCGATACCTATCCGAAGTTCTACTGCGACATGCAGATGTACACGACGACGATGACCGAGGCCGACCCCCAGACCTTCATGAACCAGTACGTGTCCTGGGAGATTTCGTCCAAGGCCAACAGCTGGCAGGGGCGCAACGTGCTGCGCTTCCGCAGCGAGGAATACGACCGCGTCTTCCGCGAGGCCGACAGCGAGATGGATCCCGTCAAGCGCGCCGCGTTGATCATCCGGCTGAACGACATCGTCTGCAACAGCAACCACATCATCCCGCTGCTGAACCGCCCGAATGTCGGCGGGCGGACCAACCAGATGAACGTCATGCTGAGCGGCTGGGAGAACTACCACTGGATGATCGCCGACTGGTTCAAGGAGACCTGATCCCCTCGTGGCCAACTACCTCGCCCGTCGCCTGCTGATCGCGATCCCGAGCCTGCTCGGGATCAGCGTGATCCTGTTCGTCGTGCTGGCGCTGGCGCCTGGCGATCCTTTCGGGGAGTTGACCACGAACCCCGCCATCCCGCCCGAGGTGCGCGCCAACCTGCGCGCCAGCCTCGGGCTGGATGATCCGATCTACCTGCGTTACCTGTCCTGGCTGACGGCGATGCTGAAGGGCGACTGGGGCTATTCCTTCGTCAGCCGCATCCCGGTGGACCAGCTGATCCTGCAGCGGGTGCCGACCACGCTGCTGGTGATCGGCGCGTCCCAGGTCCTCGCGCTCGCCGTCGCGCTGCCTGTCGGCATCTTCGCTGCGACCAGGCCTTATTCCATCTTCGACCAGGTCGCCAACACCTTCGCCTTCATCGGCTTCTCGCTGCCGACCTTCTTCACGGGGCTGCTGCTGATCCTGCTGTTCTCCATCACGCTGGACTGGCTGCCCTTCGTTTACCGCACGAACCTCGACGCCACGGGCTGGCGCTGGTGGTGGGAGCAGTTCCGCCAGAGCATCATGCCGGTCACCGTGCTCGGCCTGTTCCAGGGCGCGGCGCTGACGCGCTTCGTACGGTCGGCGGTGCTCGACGTGATCCGGCTGGACTACGTCACGACGGCGCGGTCGAAGGGGCTGACGGAACGCACGGTCACGATGAAGCATGTGGTGCGCAACGCGATGATCCCCGTGGTCACGTTGGTCGCGCTGCAGATGCCGGCGGTCTTCGGCGGCGCCATCGTGACCGAGCAGATCTTCCGTGTGCCCGGCATCGGCAGCCTGCTCATCACCTCCATCCTGGCCAACGACACGCCGGTGATCATGGCGATCACCTTCGTCTTCGCCGCCCTGGTCATCCTGTTCAACCTGCTCGCGGACATCCTGTATGGCTGGCTCGATCCCCGCATCAGCTACAGCTAGCGCGGTACCCGCCCGCAAGCGGATCGGCCCCTGGGAGGAGGTCTGGCGGCGCTACCGCAAGCACCGCCTGGCGGTGGCCTGCGGCGTTATCCTGCTGCTGCTGATCCTGGCGGTGCTGGTCGGGCCGCTGGTCTGGACCCTGCCGATCGACGAGATCGACTTCTCTGCGCGGCTGAAGGGGCCGTCCTGGGAGCATCCGCTCGGCACCGACGACCTCGGCCAGGACCTGCTGGCGCGCATGCTGTATGGCGGGCGGATCTCGCTCGCGGTCGGCTTCGCAGCGATGGCGGTCGCGGTCTGCGTCGGCGTGCTGGTCGGCGCGGTCTCCGGCATGGCCGGCGGGCGGGTGGACGCGGCGCTGATGTGGCTGACCGACCTGTTCCTGGCGCTGCCGCCGCTGCCGCTGCTGCTCCTGATCATCTACCTTTTCCGCGAAAGCCTGAAGGAAGTCGTCGGGCCCGAAATGGGGGTCTTCATCCTGATCGTCGCCGTGATCGGGGGCTTCCGCTGGATGCCGGTCGCCCGCCTGGTGCGCGCGCAGTTCCTGTCGCTGCGCGAGAAGGAATTCGTGGAGGCCGCGCGCGCGCTCGGCGCGTCCCGCACGCGGCTGGTGGTGCGCCACATCCTGCCCAATGCCCTGGGGCCGGTGATCGTGGCGGCGACCATCGACGTCGCGGCCGCGATCATCGCGGAGAGCACGCTGTCCTTTCTCGGCCTCGGCTTCCCGCCCGACATCCCGACCTGGGGGCGGCTGCTGTTCGACGCGAAGGACCACCTGGACTTCGCGCCGCACTGGGCGCTTTTCCCGGGCCTCGCGATCTTCCTGACCGTGCTGTCCATCAACTATGTCGGCGACGGATTGCGCGACGCGCTGGACCCGAGGCGCGTGCAGTGAGTGGTGTGAACGCCCCGCGCATGCTCGACATCAAGGGCCTCAAGGTCCACTTCAAGACCGACGATGGCTGGGTCCGCGCGGTGGACGGCATCGACCTCGGCGTCGGCGCGGGAGAGACGCTCTGCGTCGTCGGCGAATCCGGCTGCGGCAAGACCGTCACCGCCAAGACGATCCTGAAGCTCATCGACATGCCGCCGGGCAAGATCGCGGCGGGGACGATCATGTGGCAGGGCCGCGACATCGTGCCGATGAGCCCCGCGCAGATGCGCGACATCCGCGCCAAGGAGATCGGCTTCATCTTCCAGGAGCCGATGACCTCGCTGAACCCCGTCTACACCGTCGGCGAGCAGATCGCGGAAACGCTGCGCCTCCACGAAGGCCTGTCGCGCAAGGCAGCACTCGATCGCGCGGCGGAGATGCTGCGGCTGGTCAACATCCCGAACCCGCAGCGGCGCATCCACGACTATCCCCACCAGTTCTCAGGCGGCATGCGCCAGCGCGTGATGATCGCGATGGCGCTCGCCTGCAACCCGAAGCTCGTCATCGCGGACGAGCCCACGACGGCGCTCGACGTCACGATCCAGGCGCAGATCCTCGACCTGCTGGAGGAGATGAAGGATCGCCTCGGCATGGCGGTGATGCTGATAACCCATGCCATGGGTGTCGTGGCGGAAGTCGCGCAGCGCGTGGTCGTCATGTACGCCGGCAAGGTGGTGGAGGAGGCGCCGGTCAACGAGCTCTTCGCCAATCCGCGGCATCCCTACACGCAGGGGCTGATCCGTTCGATCCCGCGCCTCGACCTCGCTGCGACGGAGCATCGCCGGCTGGAGGCGATCCCGGGTTCGGTGCCGAGCCTGCTCAACCCGCCCGTTGGCTGCCGCTTCGCCGCCCGCTGCCGCTTCGCGGTGGAGGATTGCCGTGCGGCGGAGCCGCCGCTGCTGGACGTCGCGCCTGGCCACAGGGTGGCCTGCATCCGGCAGGACGCCGTGGCATGAGCGAGGCCCTTCTCCGCGTCGAGAACCTGGTCAAGCGCTTCGACGTGAAGGGCGGGCTGCTGCGCCGCACCGTGGCGCAGGTCCATGCGGTGTCAGGCGTCAGCTTCGCCATGCAGCCCGGCGAAACGCTGGGCCTGGTCGGCGAATCCGGCTGCGGCAAGTCCACGACCGGCCGGCTGATCCTGCGCCTGATCGAGCCGACCTCGGGCCAGGTCTGGTTCGAGGGCAAGGACGTCACCGCGCTGAACCACGACCAGATGACGGCGCTCAGGCGCGACATGCAGATCATCTTCCAGGATCCCTATGCCTCGCTGAACCCGCGCATGACAGTCGGGCAGATCATCGGCGAGGCGCTGGTCATCCACGGCCTGCTGAAGACCGCTCGCGAGCGCGAGGATCGCGTGGTGGATCTGCTGGAGACGGTCGGGCTGAACGCCGACCAGATGCGGCGCTTCCCGCATGAATTCTCCGGCGGCCAGCGCCAGCGCATCGGCATCGCGCGCGCGCTCGCGGTCTCGCCCAAGCTCGTCATCTGCGACGAGCCGGTCAGCGCGCTCGACGTCTCGATCCAGGCGCAGGTGGTGAACCTGCTTGAGGACCTGCAGGAGAAGTTCGGGCTCACCTTCCTCTTCATCGCGCATGACCTGTCGGTGGTGGAGCACATCTCCGACCGCGTCGCCGTGATGTATCTCGGCCGCATCGTGGAGATCGCGGCGTCGCGCGACCTCTACACCACGCCGCTGCATCCCTACACCGAGGCGCTGCTGTCGGCCGTGCCGATCCCCGATCCCACGATCAAGCGCAACCGTATCCGCCTGCAGGGCGACGTGCCGAGCCCGCTCAACCCTCCCTCAGGCTGCCACTTCCACACGCGCTGCCCGATCGCCAATGCCGGCATCTGCCGGACCGAGACGCCGGAACTGCGCGAGACGCGGCCCGGCCACTGGGTCGCCTGCCACCTGAGGGGTTGACCGCGCATGACCGCGCTGCGCTGGCGTTCGCTGCTCTTCGTGCCGTCCCATGTCGAGCGCTTCGTCGCGCGCGCGCATGAACGCGGCGCCGACGGCATCATCCTCGACCTCGAGGACGCGGTGCCGGCGGCGGAGAAGGCGGGCGCGCGCGAGCGCCTGGCGGCGTCCGTCGCCTCGGTTGGGCGCAACGGCGTCGCGGCAATGGTGCGCGCCAACCACGGCCTGCGCGACCTCGCGCGCGACCTGGAGGCCGCGGTCGTGCCGGGCCTGGCCGCGATCGTGCTGCCGAAGGTCGAGGATGCGGGCTTCGTGCGGGAGGTCGCGGACGCGATCGACGGGTTGGAGGCCGAGCGCGGCATCGCGCCGGGGACCGTTCGCCTGGTGCTGCAGGTCGAGACGCCGGCCGCGATGTTCGCGCTGCCCGCCATCGCCGGCGCCCATCCCCGCGTCGCTGCGATGACGCTGGGGCCGGAGGACTACGTCGCCGCCCTCGGCGCCGTGTCCGAGCCCGAGGTGCTGTTCCAGCCGAGCTACGCCGTGCTGCTGGCCGCGCGCGCGGCGGGGATCCTGCCGCTGGGGTTCGTCGGGAGTCTCGCCAACACCACGGATCTCGCCGCGCTGTCGGCACAGGCGCAGCAGGCGCGGCGGCTCGGCTTCCGCGGCGCGATGATCGTGCATCCCGCGCAGGTCGCTATCCTGAACGAGGCCTTCACCCCCACCGCCGACGAGATCGCCTGGGCAAAGCGCGTGGTCGAGGCGGGTGCGAAGGCGCGCGCCGAGGGCCGCGGCGCCTTCATGGTGGACGGCCGCATGGCCGATCCGCCGGTGGTCCGCCGCGCGGAGGACATCCTCGCGCGCGCGGGCTGACCTTCAGTCCGGGACCTGCAGGTCCATCAGCGGCCCGTAGAACTGGCAGCCCAGTATGTCCCAGTCGCCGGGGCTGCCGGAGGGCTTCTCCCGGTAGATCGTGAACTTGATGGCGTTCGCGATGTCGAAGGTCACGAAGTCTGAGATGCGGCTTTCCGGGATGCCGTAGAGCGTCGCGACGGTGCTTCGCGTCACCGCGCCGCTGTCGCGCACGCGTTCGTAGCTGCCGCGGTCGGGGAAGATGATGTCGAAGGTGACCTGGTTCACCCCGGCGTTCTTGCTGCGGATGGTCGTGGCGACGTCGTAGAGCGTCGGCATCCCCTCACACTCCTGCTTCGGTTATGTGCACGGGAAAGAGCTCCATCGGGTCGTCCACCGGCATGAGGTGGTTGACGTTCCAGACATAGCCGGGAGAGGAGCGCATCGTCTCCTTCGTCGTTGCCGCCAGGCCGCTCGATCCCTTCGAACCCGGCACGCGGGCGAGGAAGAACATCCGCGTCGCGAAATCCGTCAGCTTCTGCGCGAGAGCATCGGTCTGCGCCAGGCCTTCGACCACGATGCAGAGCTCGTGGGGGTGCGCTGATTTCACCGGCTCCATCCCCTTCAGCACGCCGTTGCGGCCGAAGACATGGTAATGGATCTCGTACTCCTCGTTCCCGAAGCGCTTCGCGACCGACCCGCGCGACCATTCGATCGCGGCGTCCACGTTGCGGATGATGTGGGGGTCGCGGATTGCGACAATCCCCATGTACCGCTCTCCGACCTTGCGCGCGCCTTCCAGCTTGACCTGCAGCGTTTCCGCCGGGATCCATCGCGCGCCGGTGATGCGGGTGGAGCGCCCGTCCACCTCGCGGTAGTCGCAGCCACTCATGTCCAGCACGCCGCCCAGCGCGTGCTCGCGAAAGGGCGTCTCGCGTTCGTACATGGAATGGCCGGCGGCGGAGGCCACCGTCACGCGCTGGCCGGGATGGAACGGCGTGATGGTGATGTCGTTCCGCGTGATCGTGCCCACCACCGTCTCCTTGCCCATGAAGGGTTCGGCGACGAGGGAGGCGCATTCGATCATCTTGCCCATGTGATAGGCGAGCGACTCAGGAAAACCCGCGCGGATGCAGGGCGCGGCGGTGAAGGCGACGTCGCCGCAGCGCCCGCCGACGATGACGTCCGCGCCCATGTCGAGCAGCTTCATGAAGGGATGCACGCCGGCCACCGCGACCACCCGCGTCGCGCGGTCCACTTCCTCCGCTGTCAGGTCGAGGAAGCCGCCGAGGCCGGCCAGGCGCCCGGCGGCGAGCTTCGCCTTGACCTGCTCCGCCGGCACTTCCGAATAGAAATAGCCGAGCCGGAACTTCGGGATGCCGTGCTGCTGCGCGATCTCCCGCAGCATGCGCACGGTGACGTCCACGCCGTGGTTGCTGCCAGCGTCACCGGCCGAGCCGATGATCAGAGGGATGCCCCGCTTGCGGGATTCCACCAGGAACAGCTCGAGCTCGTCGCGGATGAAGTGGCCGAGCGTGATGTTGGCGCCGAGATAGACGGGCCCGGGATCCGAGCTGCCGCCGTCGGCCACCAGGTAGTCCGGCCTGGTCTCGATCGCCGCCATGAAGCTTTCCAGCCCCGACGGCGCGGTGCCGAGATGCCCGGTCGAGATCATGATCCGCATCTGGTCACGCGACATGACCTGGGCCCCTCCGTCCGCGGGAAAGGCTAGGCCTGGCATTGCCTCTGGTCAAACGCGCGGCGCAGCCCGTAACCTCGCCGCAAGCCCGCCGGAAGAAGGAGACGAAGGGATGCGCACCTTGCCTGCTATCGCCGGCTTCACACTGGCGGCGCTGCTGCTTATCCCCGCTGCCCAGGCGCAGCCCCGCCCGACGGAACTGCGCGTCGGCGTGGTGTCGGATGTACTGACGCTCGATCCCCACAACTACCGCGAACGCGTGACGCAGACCGTGCTCGGCAACCTCTATGACGGGCTGTTCCTGAAGCTCGGAGACAACAGCAACAACGCGCTGATCAGTGAGCTGCGCCAGCTGGACGGCCGCACCTTCGAGGCGACGATCCGCCAAGGCGTGCGCTTCCACGACGGCACGCCGATGACGGTGGAGGACATCAAGTTCTCCTTCGACCGCATCCTGCAGCCCGGCATGATCGGCGGGCAATCGAGCCCACGCCGCAGCCTTCTCGCGCCGCTGTCGTCGGTGGAGGTCGTGGGACCTGACCGCATACGGCTGAACCTGTCGGGCCCCTGGCCCGTGATGACGAGCATGATGTCCACGGAATCCGTGGTCAGCCGCGCCTTCGCCGAGGCCCAGGGGCCGGCCGGCATGGCCACGCGCGTCAACGGCACCGGCCCTTTCCGCCTGGTGGCCTGGAACCGCGGCGACAGCGTGGTGATGGAGCGCTTCCCCGACTATTACGGCGGTCCGGCCGAGCTGCCGCCCGCCGGCCCTGCGCGGGTGGACCGCGTGACCTTCCGCGTGATCCCGGAGACGACCACGCGCGTCGCGGCGCTGCTGGCCGGGGAGATCGACATCGCGACCGACGTGCCGGTGCACATGCGCGCGCAGATCCAGCGCAACGCGCGCACGCGCGTCGCCGCGGTGAACGGCACGCGCAGCTTCTTCATCGCGCTGAACAACACGAAGCCGCCCTTCAACGACCTCCGTGTCCGCCAGGCCGCGAACCACGCGGTCAACCGCCAGCTCATCATCGACCGCGTGATGGCGGGCACCGCGACCGCGATCAACGGCGTGCTGAGCCCCGAATCCTACGGCTTCAACCCCGACCTGCCGGCCTATGGCTTCGACCAGGCGCGCGCGCGGCGGCTGCTGGCGGAGGCGGGGCACCCCAACGGCTTCGACGTCACCATGGACACGATCGGCGCCCAGCGCGACATCGCGGAGGCGCTGGCCCAGATGCTGACCGAGGTCGGCATCCGCACCCGCGTGCAGGTCTGGGAAGGCGCGGTGCTGACGCCGCTCTGGCAGAACCCCGACCGCAAGGAACGCGACATGCTGCTGGGCTCCTGGGGCAGCGGCGCGCTGGAGCCGACGGGCATCTTCACGCCGACCCTGATGACGCGCGGCCGCGGCAACTCCTCGGGCTATTCGAACGCCGAGGTCGACCGCATGCTGACCGCAGCCGAGACCGAGTTCGACGATGCACGGCGCGTGCAGCTCTACCGCGACGCCCAGGCCATCGTGAACCGGGAGGCGCCCTGGGTCTTCCTGTGGGTGCCGCAGGACATCTATGGCGTCAGCCGCGCTGTGCAGAACTGGGAACCGCAGCCCAGCGCGATGATCTACCTGCACCGGGCGACGGTGTCGCGCTGACGCCGGCATGACGCCGCGCAGCTTCATCGAGCGGCTGCTGCAGCTGATCCCAGTGCTGCTCGGCGCGGCGCTGGTCGTGTTCCTGATGACCACGCTGACGCCGGGCGACCCCGTGGAGATCATGCTCGGCAACGAACCCCACACAGCGGAGCAGGAGGCGCGGCTGCGTGCCGACATGGGGGTCGACCTGCCGCTGCACACGCGCTTCCTGCATTTCCTGGGCAATGCCGTGACCGGCGATTTCGGGCTGAGCTTCTTCCATCGCCGTCCCGTCGCGGACGTGCTGCTGGAACGCCTGCCCGCCACGATCGAACTGACCCTGGCCGCGATACTGGTGGGGCTGGCCATCGCGATCCCCTGCGGCGTGATCGCGGCGCTGCGGCGGGGCAGATTGCTCGACCGGATCGTGACCATCGTCTCCGTCGCCGGCGTGGCGCTGCCGAGCTTCTGGCTCGGCCTGCTGCTGATCATGTGGGTGTCGGTGGAATGGGGCGCGCTGCCGGTGTCGGGACGCATCTCCTCGGGCTTCGAGATCCCGGCCGTCACCGGCTTCCTGCTGCTGGACACGCTGCTTGCGCGCGATCCCGCAGCCTTCCTGGATGCCTGCGCGCACCTCGTGCTGCCGGCGGTCACGCTCGGCACCGGGCTCGCGGCGCTGCTGATGCGGGTGACGCGGAGCTCGATGATCGAGGTTCTCGGCCAGGACTACGTTGCCTTCGCGCATGCGAAGGGCCTTTCGCCGCGCCGCGTGCTGGTGCGCCATGCGCTCCGCAACGCGCTGGTGCCGATCGTGACGGTGACGGCAATCGACATCGGCAGCCTGCTGGCGGGCAGCGTCGTGGTCGAATCCGTCTTCGCGTGGCCCGGCATAGCCCGCGTGCTGGTGGAAGGCGTCTTCGCGCGGAACTACCCGCTGGTGCAGGCCGGCGTGCTGCTGTTCGCCGTGATCTACATCCTCGTGAACTTCGTCGCCGACATCCTCTATACCGTGCTCAATCCGCGGATCCGGCTGTGAGCGCCGCGGCATCGGACAGCATCCTCGGCCGCAACCTCCGGCGCTTCCGTCGCGACCGGGCGTCGCTGGCCTGGGGCGTGGTCTTCGCACTGTTCCTGCTGGCCGCGATCTTCGCGCCGCTGCTGGCGCCGCACGACCCCGCGGCGGGATCGCTGCTGCGGCGCCTGCAGCCGCCGGGCTGGATGGAGGATGGCGAGTGGGCCTATCCGCTGGGCTGCGACGCGCTGGGGCGCGACATCCTGTCGCGGCTGCTCCATGGGGCGCGGGTCTCGATCTCGATCGGTGTCGTGGTCGCGCTGGTCGCTTCGTGCTTCGGGACGACGCTGGGGCTGCTGGCTGGCCTCGCGGGCGGGGTGGTGGATGCCGTGATCTCCCGAATCGTGGACGTGCTGTTCGCCTTCCCGCTGCTGATCTTCGCGATCGGGCTGATGGGCATGATGGGGCCGGGCCTGCTCAACATCATCCTGGCGCTGGTGCTGAAGGACTGGGTCATCACCTGCCGCCTGGTGCGCGGACAGACGCTGGACGTGCGGGACAAGGAATACGTGGAAGCCGCGGTCGCCGTCGGTGCGTCGCGCTGGCACGTCATGACGCGGGAGATCCTGCCCAACATCCTCTCGCCGGTCATCGTGGTCGCCACGATCCGCATGGCGACGATCATCATGACGGAGGCCTCGCTGTCCTTCCTCGGCATCGGCGTGCAGCCGCCGACGCCGGCCTGGGGGTCGATGATCGCGGACGGGCGCGGCTTCATGATGGATGCCTGGTGGGTCAGCACCTTTCCCGGTCTCGCGATCTTCCTGCTGGTGCTGTCGGTGAACCTCACGAGCCAGGGACTGCGCGACGCCTTCGACCCGAGGCTGGCGCGATGACCCCGCTGCTGGCGATCCGTGGCCTTCGAACGGAATTCCCGACCGATGACGGGCTGGTCGTCGCGGTGGAGGACGTGGACCTCGACGTGTTCCCGGGCGAGTGCCTGGGCGTCGTCGGCGAGTCCGGCTCCGGCAAATCCGTCACCTTTCTCAGCGTGCTCGGCCTGGTGCGCGCGCCGGGGCGCGTGGCGGGTGGCAGCGTGGTCTTCCAGGGCCATGAGCTGCGCGCGCTGTCGCCGGACGCGATGCGCGCGCTGCGCGGCAAGGCGATCGCGCTGACTTTCCAGGACGCGCAGACCGCGTTGAACCCCGCGCTCCGCGTCGAGGAGCAGATAACGGAAGTCCTGCTGGCGCATGCCGAGGGCCCACGGGCCGGCCGTGCCGCGCTGCGCGACCGCGCGCTTGACCTGCTGCGCCTGGTCGGCATCCCCGCGCCGGAGACGCGGATCGCGGACTACCCCCACCAGTTCTCCGGCGGCATGCGCCAGCGCATCATGATCGCGATCGCGCTGGCCTGCCGACCGCGCCTGCTGATCGCGGACGAGCCGACCAGTGCGCTTGACGTCACGATCCAGGCGCAAGTGCTGGACCTGCTGGACGAGATCCGGCGGGACCTCGGCACGGCCGTCGTCCTGATCACGCATGACCTCGGCGTCGTGGCCGAACGCTGCGACCGCGTCGCCGTGATGTATGCCGGCCAGGTCGTCGAGACCGGCCCGACGGAGCAGGTGATCGCGGCGCCGCGCCATCCCTACACTGCGGGGCTGCTCGCCTCCGCGCCCTGGCTCGATGCGCTGGAGGAGAATTGGCGACCGATGCCAGGCGTGGTGCCGAGCCTGATCGCGCCACCCGCGGGCTGCCGCTTCGCCGCGCGCTGCCCGAGGCGCGAAGAGGCCTGCGCCGCGCCGATCGCGCTTGCGCAGGACGGGCCGCGCGCGTTCCGCTGCATCCGCCCGCTGGACGTGCCATGACCGCGCTGCTGGCGGTCGAGGATCTCCGCAAGCACTACGACACCAGGCGCGGGCTGCAGGCGCTGTACCGCAAGCCGGATGGCGCGATGGTGCGCGCGCTGGACGGCGTGAGCTTCACGCTCGATCGCGGCCGCACCCTCGGCATCATCGGCGAGAGCGGCTGCGGCAAGTCCACCCTCGGCCGCGCGTTGCTGCGGCTGCAGGAGCCGACCTCCGGCCGCGTGGTGTTCGACGGGACGGATGTGCTGGCCCTGCCATCGGCCGAGATGACGCGGTTGCGCCGGCGGATGCAGATCGTCTTCCAGGATCCCTATGCCTCGCTCAATCCGCGCCGCACCGTGGCGCAGACCGTCGGGCTGCCGCTGGCGCTGCACGATGCCTGCCCGCCGGCCGAGCGGCGCGACCGGATCGCGGGAATGCTCCGGCGCGTCGGCCTCGCGCCGGAGCACGCGCTTCGCTACCCCCACCAGTTCTCCGGCGGCCAGCGCCAGCGCATCGCGATCGCGCGCGCGCTGATCTCGCATCCCGACCTCGTGGTCTGCGACGAGCCGGTCTCCGCGCTCGACGTCTCCGTGCAGGCACAGATCCTGGCGCTGCTGAAGGCGCTGCAGGACGAGCTCGGCCTGGCCTATGTGTTCGTCTCGCATAACCTCGCGGTGGTCGGGATGCTGAGCGACGAGATCGCGGTGATGTATCTCGGCACCATCGTGGAGATCGGGCCGGGCCGGCCGCTGCTGCGCCGGCCCCTGCATCCCTACACCACGGCGCTGCTGTCGGCGTTGCCGCAGCGCAGCCGTGCGGCGCGCCGGTCGCGCATCCCGCTGCAGGGCGACCCGCCCTCGCCGCTCGCGCCGCCGCCGGGCTGCCGCTTCCACACGCGCTGCCCCCTGGCGATCCCGCGCTGCCGGGAGGAGGTGCCGGCGCTGCGACCCGCCGAGGATGGCCGTCGCGTCGCGTGCCACCTCGTCGCATGATCGTGCAGCCCGCCACGCCGCTCGTCGTCCACGGCGACGCACGCAGCCGCGGCCTCGCCTTCGCGTGGGCGGGCGAGGCGCATCGCGGTGCCGTACAGGCGCGCGTGCATTCGGTCATGAAGCTGCTCGCTCGAACCGGCTCGGCCGAGTGGGTCGCCGCGCAGCGCCAAGCCCAGCGCGACCTGCTACCGGAGATCGCGGCCTTCGTGGATGGCATGGCCGATGGCTACGGCGTGCCCTCCGACGCGCTCTTCGCCGCGCATCTCCGCTACGCCATCGAGGATCGCCACGACGCGCCGCCGATCCCTGATGACGGCTGTTCCGTCTTCGCGGTGACGCGTGCCGACGGCACGACGCTGCTTGCCAAGAACCGCGACAACCCCGTCGGCCTGCGCAGCTTGCAGACGCTGCTGCGGCAATCCGATCCGGCGTGGGACGGGCGCCAGATCCTCTGCGTCGGCAGCTTCGGCAGCATGCCCTCGGCATCCAGCGGCATGAACACCGATGGCCTTTGCGTGGCGGACACGGCGGTGCGGACCGACGATCTCGGCATCGGCGTGCTGCGCTATGACCTCATGGAGGCGCTGCTGATCCGCTGCGGCGATGTCGCGCAGGCACTCGCGATGATCACGCGATTGCCCCATGTCGGCGGCGGCAACCTTTTGCTGTCCGACGCCGGCGGCACGATCGCCGCCGTGGAGATCGGACATCGCCGCGTCGCGGTCACGCGGCCGGACGGCCCGCGCTCGATGACGCGCACCAACCACGTGCTGGACGAAACGCTCTCGGCATCGCTGAGGGAGCGGCCCGGCTGCGCAGCGCGCGTTCATTCCGAAAGCCGGCTGGCACGCCTTCGTCAGCGCATTGCCGATGCATCGGACTGGGACATCGCGGATTGCGCCGCGCTGCTCTCGGAGCATGCGGAACAGGCTGGCGGCGCGCCGATCTGCCGGCATGATGCCGATACCGCCACCATGTCCGGCGCGATCTACGATCCGGGCACGCGCATGCTGCTCCTCTCCGTCGCGCAGCCCTGCCTGGGGCCTTGGCGGCGCGCGAGCCTGGCGGCATGACCATCCCGCCGGCCATCATCCCGGCCAGCGGACCTTGACGGGGGCGGATCACTGGCCTTCTACGCCGCACAACAGCGTGAAGGACGATCCGACATGAGCCCCGCCTGGGCAATCGCGGCGACGGTCGCGACCATCGCGCTCGGCGTGCTGGTCGGTGCGATGTACCTGCAGCGCGCTCGGCGGCATCGCTGGACGAAGCTGCACCTCTATGTCGCGCTCTCGGCCGTCGCACTGGTGACGGCCGTGCTGGCGACCGGCACGTCGCGCGGTGGCGGGCCGCCGTCCGTCCTGCCGCTGCTGATGCTCGCGGCAGCGGTTGCGATCGGCTATGCGGCGCCGCGCATCCCTGGCATCCGGCGCCGCGGCGTGGATGCGGCGCTCGCCGTCCACATCGTCGTCGGCATCGCCGGGTTCTTCGTTCTGCTGGCCTGGGCGAAGACCCTCTAGCTTGCCCAGGGCGCCGGGCGCTTCGCCTTGAAGGCCGCGATGCCCTCCGCGGCCTCGGAGCTCGCCGCGCCACGCGCGAAGGCCTGTGCGGCCGCATCGCCATAGTCATCCGGCGCCACCGGTCCGAGCGCGCCGATCAGCGCCTTCGTCTCCGCCAGCGCCCTAGGCCCGCCCTGCATGACGTCGCGCAGCACCGCGGCGACGCCGGCCTGCAACGCCGCCGCATCGGCGAAGACCTCGTGGACCAGGCCGACGCGCAGCGCCTCCGCGGCACCGATGACGTTGCCCTGCAGCACGAGGCGCGTCGCGGCGCTGCGGCCCATGCGGCGCGCCAGCCAGGGCAGGATCTGCGCCGGCACCAGGCCGCGCCGCACTTCCGGCGCCGAGAACCGCGCCTCGGCACTCGCCAGCGCGATGTCGGCGGCGCAGACGAAGCCAAGTCCGCCGGCGAATGCGCTGCCCTCGACCGCCGCGATCACGACCTGCGGCAGGGCGGCAATCGCGGCGAAGCGCGCACCGGTCCGGCGGTTGCGCTCGAGCTGCTGCGCCAGCTTGGCCTCCGGCGTCGCGGCAGGCTCGGCGACCTCGGTCAGGTCGAGGCCCGCGCAGAAATGCCCGGCCGCGCCCGACAACACCAGCACGCGCGCCGTCGTGTCCTTGGCGAGCCCGGCGACGAGCTCGTCGATCCGCGCCACCATCGCCGTGCTCATTGCATTGCGGCGGGCCGGGCGGTTCAGCACGGCGTGCACCACCGCGCCCTCGCGCCGGACCAGCAGGGGGCTCTCGTCAGACATGGGCGGCGTCCTTGATGCGGATCGACTTGGAATGGAGGGTGCGGCCGAGCATCGCCTCCGCCGCGAGGCCGGCTTCGCGAAGGCGGGCCATGTCGAGCCCCGTGGCGACGCCCATTGCCTCGAACAGCGTCGCCAGGTCCTCCGTGCAGACGTTGCCGGTGAAGCCCTCGCCATAGGCGATGCCCGCGGGATGCCCGCCGGTGCCGCCGAGGGCGGTGTCGAAATGCGTCAGGCCCGCTTCCAGCGCCGCGACGCAGTTCGCGATGCCCGTTCCGCGGCTGTCGTGGAAATGGGCGATGAAGGTGGCCTCGGGCAGCGCGTCCCGGAGCCGCCACACCAGCGCCTTCACCCGCGGCGGCGTCGCGCTACCGATGGTGTCACCGATCGCGATGCGCGTCACGCCGAGCGACGCGAAGCGCCGCGCATCCGCCAGGACCGTGTCGGCCGGCGTCGGGCCGTCGAACGGGCAGTCGAAGGCGACGGAGATCGTGCCGACCAGCGTGAAGGCATCGCCGGCCAGGCGCGCCATCTCCTCGACATTCGCCCACTGCTCCTCGCGCGAGCGGCGAAGGTTCCTGCGCGTGTGGCCCTCGGACGCCGAGACGAGGAAGCTCAGCTCCTCAGGCCCGCGCCCGCGTTCCTGCGCGGCGCGCGCACGCGCCACGGCCTGCGGGTTGGGACAGGTCGCCTTGAACAGCACCCCGGCGCGCGGCCTCACCGCGTCCAGCACCGCATCGGCATCGGCGAATTGCGGGACGTATTTCGGATGCGCGAAGGACGTGATCTCGATCCGGCGGAAGCCGCAATCGGCGATGCGGTCCAGCATCGCGGCCTTCGCCTCGGCGGGGATCACATCGACTTCGTGCTGCAGCCCATCCCGGGCGAAGCACTCGCAGAACGTCACGTCGGGCGGTGGCATGCGTGGCCTTGCTGCGGATTGGTTGATGAAGTAAACCATTGGGCAGGAGCTGGTCAACCCGCGGGAGCCTGAGCATGCCTGACCAAAGCCCGCCGGGGCGCTTCGACCCGCTCGATCCGGCGTGGCAGCCCCGCGTGCCGATCGAAGGCTATCCCAATACCTGGCGGCGCAACCCGCGCGGCGCGCTGTTCCGGCGACCGCTGACGCGCAGCGAGCTGACGGGGCCGACGGACCTCTCGCCGCGGCTGCGGCCAGGCGACAATGATCTCGCCCGGCTGAAGCCCGGCCGCGTGGCGCTGGGGCAGCTGATCCGCGTCGAAGGCCGCGTCCTGGATGAGGGCGGGCGCCCCGTGCGTGGCGCGATCGTGGAGCTCTGGCAGGCGAATGCGGCCGGCCGCTATTTCCACCCGATCGACCAGCGCGACGCGCCGCTCGATCCCGATTTCGTCGGCAACGGGCGCACGCTCACCGACGGCGACGGGCGCTACGCCTTCTTCACCATCAAGCCCGGTGCCTATCCCGTTCCGGATTCCGGGCGTTGGTGGCGGCCGCCGCACATCCACATGTCGGTGCTCGGGCCGTCCAGCCTGTCGCGCCTGGTGACGCAGATGTACTTTCCCGGCGATCCGCTGAACGCGCATGACCGGCTGCTGAACTCGATCGGCGACGCGCGGGCGCGGGAGGGCCTCGTCTCGCGCCAGCTGCACCCCGCCGATATCCCGGGCGAATGGCTGGGCTTCGTGCACGACCTCGTGCTGCGCGGAAGACACGCAACGCCGGAGCTCGATTGATGCGTGCGATCCCGACGCCGTGGCACACCATCGGCCCCTTCTTCCCCCGCACCTTCTTCCACGACGGCGACAACGACCTGAACCGCGGCGCCGCGCGCGGCCAGCGCATCGTCCTGCGCGGCCGCGTGCTGGAGGAAGGCGGCGCGCCCTGCGTCAACGCCGTGCTCGAGGCCTGGCAGGCCGATGCCGAAGGCCGCTTCGCCCATCCGCTTGACCCGGAGGGGCGCGACGCCGATCCCGGCTTCCTGGGCTGGGGGCGCGCCTGGACCGACGAGGACGGCCGCTTCGAGTTCCGCACCATCCGCCCGGGCGGCTATGACGACCCCGCCGGCCGCCGCGCGCCGCATGTGAACATCATGGTCATCGGCTCCGGCATCATGGGGCGGCTGCAGACCACGCTGTTCTTCCCGGACGAGCCTGCCAACCTCGCCGATCCCGTGCTGCTGTCGCTGCCCGCGCCGCTTCGGCCGCGCCTCATTGCCGCGCCGGACAGCGAGGAGAAGGGCGTGCCCGCCTTCCGCCTGGATCTGCTGCTGCACGACGCCGCGGGCGGCGAGACGCCCTTCTTCGAGGACTGAGCATGTCGGAGAGGACGATCCGCGACCTGCTGTCCTATCGCATCCACCGCCTGGCCAATGCGCTGTCGCGCGGCGCAGCCACGCGCTACCGCCGCGACTTTGACGTCAGCCTGATGGAATGGCGCATCATCGCGCTGCTCGGCAGCTTCGCGCCGATGACGCTGAAGCAGCTCGCGAAGGAGAGCGGGCTCGACAAGTCGCTGGCGAGCCGCGCCGTGGCGGGGCTGGTGGAACGTCGCCTGGTGCTGCGCGAGACCGGGCGCGACGATGGCCGCGAGATCGCGCTGCGCCTGACGCCGGCTGGCCGGCGCGTGCACCACGGGCTGATGCGCGCCGCGACGGAACGCGACGACGCCTTCCGCGCCTGCCTGACGGAGCAGGAACGCGCCGTGCTGACCGGCGCCATCGCGCGGCTGGAAGCCGAGGCGCGGCGCCAGGCCGCGCTGGTCGGGGAGGACGCATGACCTTCCGCTCCCGCCTGCCCGCGCTGCTCGGCATTGCGCATCCCATCCTGCAGGGCGGCATGAGCTGGGCGTCGTCCTGCGCGGCGCTGCCGCTCGCGGTTTCGCGCGCGGGCGCGCTCGGCGTCATCGCGGCGGGGCCGATGCGGCCGGACGACCTCGTCGCGGCGATCCGCGCGGTGCGCGCGGGAACGGACAATCCCTTCGCAGTGAATGTGCCGCTCTACAACAAGCGGTCTGCGGAGTTCCTCGACATCGCGGAGGCGGAGCGCGTGCCGGTGCTGATCGCCTCGCAGGGCGGGCCGAAGGCGCTGCCACGTTTCCGCGCAATCGGGACGAAGTGGCTGCATGTGGTGGCATCGCCCCTGCATGCCGCAAAGGCGGAAGCGGCGGGCGTGGACGCGGTGATCGCGGTGGGCGGCGAGGCCGGCGGCCATCCCGCGCCGGACGAGGTCTCGGCGATGGTGCTGGTCCGCGCGGTGGTGAAGGCGGTCTCGATCCCCGTCATCGGCGCTGGCGGCGTGGCGGATGGCGCGGGGATCGCCGCGATGTTCGCGCTGGGGGCGGAGGGCGCGCAGCTCGGCACGCGCTTCCTGATGACGCGGGAGGCGACCGTGCACGCGGCCTACAAGGACCGCGTGCGTGCGGCGGGGATCGGCGACACCACGCTAGTCGGCCGCGGCGGGCTGCCGATCCGGCAGTTGCGCAACGCCTTCAGCGCGCAGGTGGACGCGTCGGAGCGCGCGGGCATGCCGGCTGCGGAGCTCGACGCGCTGATCAAGTCACGCTCGCTGAAGGACGCCGCGCTGGATGGCGACGTGGACTGGGGCAAGGTGGAGGCCGGACAGAGCGCGGGGCTGATCGACGACCTGCCAGGCGCGGAGGAGCTGGTGCATCGCCTGGTTGCCGAAACCGAGGCAGCGCGGATGAGGCTCGTCGCATGAAGCCGCTGGAGGGCGTCACGATCCTCGACCTGTCACGCGTGCTGGCATGCCCCTTCGCCTCGATGATCCTGGCCGAGCTCGGCGCCGAGGTCATCAAGGTCGAGCAGCCCGGCAGCGGCGACGAGACCCGCACCTTCGAACCCTTCGCCTCCGGTCCGGGCGGCGAGGTCAGCGGCTACTACATGGCCTGCAACCGGTCGAAGCGCAGCATCACGGTCAACATGCGGCACGACGAGGGGCGGGAGATCATCCGCGGCCTGGCTGCGCAGGCCGATGTGCTGGTGGAGAACTTCCCGGTCGGCACGCTAAGGCGGCGCGGGCTGGACTGGGTATCCCTGAAGCCGGTCAACCCGCGCCTCGTCTATCTCTCCTGCACGGGCTTCGGGCAGACCGGCCCCTATGCCAGGCGAAAGGGCTACGACACGGTCTTCCAGGCCATGGGCGGGCTGATGGGCCTGACGGGCGAGCGCGGCGGCGGGCCGGTGAAGCCCGGCTTGCCAGTGGCGGACCTGACCTCCGGCCTCTGGGTCGCGATCGCGATCCTTTCGGCCCTACGGGGGCGGGACGCGACGGGGCAGGGCGGCTTCGTCGATTTCTCGATGCTGGACGGCCAGGTGTCGCTGCTGACCATCGCCGCCGCGCGTTTCTTCGCGCTGGCCGAAGTGCCACCACGCCTCGGCACGGAACATCCGGGCCGCGTGCCGACCGCGAGCTTTCGGTGCCGGGACGGCCGGTTCCTGCACATCACCTGCAGCGACCAGCACTGGCTGCCGCTCTGCCGCGCGCTGAATCTGGAGGCGCTGGCCGGGGATGCGGGCCTCGCGACCAATGCCGGCCGCCTGGCGCGGCGCGAGGAGGTGATGGCGGCGCTGACATCGGCAATGGCGGCGCTGACGCGCGCCGAGGCAGTCGCGCTGTTGGACGCGGCGGATGTGCCCAACGGCCCGGTGCTGGCGCTGGACGAGGTGCTGGCCGACGAGCACGTCAACGCGCGCGGCATGGTCGCGCGCTTCGATCATCCGGCATTGGGCGGCTTCCCGGCGCTGCCCGTGCCGCTCAAGTTCGATGGCTGGGACCAGCCCGAGGTCGGCCGCCCGCCACTGCTCGGGGAGCACACGGACGAGATCCTGGCGCAGAGGCTTGGCTACGATGCGGTGCGCATTGCGGCACTCAGGGAGGCAGGCGCGATATGAGCGACGAAGCGGCGGCGGTCTACGCGCTGGGCGAGGACGGTGTCGCAACGCTGACGCTGAACCGGCCGGAGGCGCGCAACGCTCTGAACACCGCGCTGTGCGAGGCGCTACTGGCCGCTACGCGGCGCACCGTGGCGGATGGCGCAAAGCTGCTGGTGCTGCGCGCCAAGGGCCCGGTCTTCTGCGCCGGCGCGGACCTCAAGGAACGCAAGGGCATGTCCGACGACGCCGTCCGGGCGCGCCGCGTGAAGGCCTTTGCGGCCTACGACGCGATCGAGCGCCTGCCGATGCCCGTCATCGCCGCCGTCGAAGGCCCTGCCGTGGGTTCGGGCGCCGAGATCGCCGCCGCCTGCGACTTCGTCGTCGCGACGCCCGCGGCCAGCTTCAGGACGCCGGAAGCGCTGTGGGGCACGGTCGGCGCGACACAGCGACTGGCGCGCGTGATCGGCAAGCGCCTGGCGAAGGACATGATGTTCACGGGCCGGGCACTGGCTGCTGAGGAAGCGCGTGAGGCAGGCCTCGTCTCCCGCGTCGTCGCGCCGGACGCGCTGGAAGCGACGATCGCCGAGATCGCCGCCACCATCGCCAAGGCGCCAGCCACGGCGCTGGCGCTGGCCAAGCGCTGCATCGACGAGGGGCTGGAACGCGATCCCCGCGGCGCGCTGGCGACGGAACTGCTCGCGATCGAGGAGAGCCTGGCCGCGGCGGAATGGCGGACATCCATGGCGGGGTTCGGCTCCTGATGGACCTTTCGCGCATCTGCCCGGTCACGACGCAGGACGCGCTGGACCGCGCCGTCGCGATCGCGCCGGATGTCGAGGCGATCGTCGCGCCGGCCGGCCGCGTCACCTTCGGCGCGCTGGCCGAGGAGGTCGCGCGCATCCGCGCCGGCCTCGTCGCGGCGGGCGTGAAGCGCGGCGATCATGTCGGGCTCTGCATGGGCAACGGGCCGCGCTTCGTCGCGACTTTCCTGGCGATCGGCTCGCTCGGTGCGGTGACCGTGCCCGTCAACACGCGCTTCAAGGGGGAGGAGATGGCCTATGCCATCCGCCAGTCCCGCGTGTCGCTGTTGATCCTGGCGGCGTCCGTGCTGAAGGTCGACTTCGTCGCCATGCTGCGCGGGATCTGTCCTGGTGTGGACGCCGCGCTGCCCGATCCCGCCTTCCCCGACCTGAAGCGCGTCGTCGTCGCCGACGGCGAGGCGCCGCGTGCGGCTATCGGGTGGGAGGCGTTCATGGCCGCCGGCACGATGCGGCCGGCGGTCTGCACGCCGGATGACATCCTGCTGATCCAGTACACCTCCGGCACCACCTCCTTCCCCAAGGGCGTGCTGCTCACCCATCGCAGCATGTGCGCGAACGGCTTCTTCTCCGGCGGCCGGATGGGGCTGCGCGTCGCCGACCGCTTCCATTCCGCCCGGCCCTTCTTCCATGTCGCCGGCACGACGCTGTCCATCCTGTCCTGCATCCAGCACGTGACGACGCTGGTCACCATGGACCGCTTCGAAGCCGGCGAGGCGCTGCGCCTGATGGAGGAGGAGCGCTGCACGCATTTCTCCGGCAACGACACCATGGCGCTGATGCTGCTCAACCATCCCGACCGCGCGCATCGCAAGCTGGCGCTGCGCGGCGCCTGGGCCGCGGCCTCGGCCAGCATTGTCCGACGCATCGTGGATGAGCTTGGCGCGCGGGAATGCGTGGTGGGCTATGGCCTGTCGGAAGCCTCGCCCAACGTCTCGCAATCCGCGTGGTGGGAGCCGGAGGAGGTGCGGGTTTCTGCGCGCATGCGCCCGCAGCCCGGTATCGAGCTGCGGATCCGCGACCTCGGGACCGGCGCGGACTGCCCGCCGGGCGCGGCCGGCGAGATCATGGTGCGCGGCTGGTCCGTGATGCAGGGCTATTTCGACAGGCCGAAGGAGACCGCGGAGGCGCTGGGCGCCGATGGCTGGCTGGCGACCGGCGACCTCGGAAGGATGGACGAGGATGGGCGGCTTGAGTTCGCGGGCCGTGCGAAGGAGATCGTGCGTGTCGGCGGCGAGAACGTCGCGCCCGCGGAGATCGAGGACATCCTTCACCGCCACCCCGCCATCAAGCAGGCCGTCATCGTCGGCGTGCCGGATCCGCGGCTGATGGAAGTGCCCTGCGCCTTCGTCGTGCTGAACGAGGGCGCCGCCGCGACCGAGGACGAGCTGATCGGCTGGGCGAAGCAGCACATGGCCGGGTTCAAGGTGCCGCGCTACGTCCGCCTCGTGGCCGGGTTCGACGACATCGGCATGACCGCGAGCTCCAAGATCCAGAAGAAGCAGCTCGCCGCCCATGCCGTGAAGATCCTGGGCCTGGCGCCGTGAGGCTGACGGAGGCCGACGGGAAGACGCTGCTGCGCCGCCATGGCATCGCCGTGCCGCCGGGCGTCGTGCTGAACGCCGGCGATCCCACGCCGGATCCCGGTGGGCGGGTCGTGGTCAAGGCGCAGGTGCTGGAAGGCGGCCGCGGCAAGCGTGGCTTGGTGCGCGTGGTGGACGGCGCCGCATTGGCCGATGCGCGCGCCGCTATCGCCGCCATCGCGGGCGACGCGCCCGTGCTGGTCGAGGAAGCCGTCGCGATCGAGCGGGAGCTGTATCTCGCATTGCGTGTCGACGGCACCAGGCAGACCCAAGAACTGCTCTTCTCCGCCGAGGGTGGCGTCGAGATCGAGACCGCTGGCCGCCTGCGCCGCGTCGCCGTGCATGTGGATGCGCCGGACTCGGCGGAAACGATCCACGCCGTTCTCCGCAACGACATCCCGCCGCAACTGGCGGCCCGCGTCGCGCGGCTCGGCGCACGGCTGGCGCGCATCGCGCGGGATGAGGATCTTTCGCTGCTCGAGATCAACCCGCTCGCCGTGACGAAGGCGGGCCTGCTGGCCTGCGACGCGAAGCTCATCCGCGACGACGTCGCGGGCCATCGCCACGACGCGGACGCCATCATGGCCAGCGCCGCGCTGGAGGATGCCGCGCTGACGCCGCTGGAACGCCGCGCGCGCCGCGACGGCTTCGCGCTGGTGGAGATGCCGGGCGACATCGCGCTGGTCTCGGCCGGCGCGGGTCTCGGCATGCTCATGATGGACCTGCTGGCCGATCACGGCCTGCGCGCGGCCTGCTTCATGGACAACCTCCATGGCGGCCCGGCCGACACGACGGAGGCGCGCCTGACCGCCGCCTTCGAGATCGCGACGCGGCCCGAGGTGAAGGGCATCCTGTTCTACACGACACTTGCCTCGCGACCGCTGTCCGACCGCATTGACGGGCTGCTCGCCTTCCTCGCGAAGCAGCCTGCGCCGAAGCCGCTCTTCGTCGGCTTCGCAGCCGCGCCATCGGCCACGCGAGGCTTCGACGTCGAGGCCGCGACGGCGCGGCTGCGTGCGGCCGGCATCGCGGCGCTGCATGACGACCCGCTGACGCTGGTGCGCGCGGCGGCGGGGGCGCTGGCATGAGCTTCCCCGTCCTCTCCGCCTTTCCCCGCCGCGTCGTCGTGTTCAATGCGACCGGTACCTATGCCGCGCGCCAGATCGCGGCAATGCGTGAGGCTGGCACCGGCTTCATCGGTGGCATCGCGCTCGGCCGCGGCGGCGGCACGTTGGACGGGCTGCCGATCTTCGACCGTCTGTCGGACATCGCCGAGCAGCCCGACGCGGCTATCCTCTACACGCCGCCCGACGGCACGCTCGACGCGATCCGGCTCTGCGCCGCGGCGCGTATCCCGGCCATCGTCGCGGCGGCGGAATACGTGCCGCTGCATGATTCGCTGCGCGCCGCGCAGGAAGCCCGCGCGGCGGGATCCTGGCTGGTCGGGCCGAATACGCTCGGCCTCTGCATGCCGGGGGAGGGGCTGCTCGGCTCTGTCTCCCCGGCCTTCTGTGCCCCGGGCCCGGTCGCGCTGATCGGGCGCAGCGGGACGCTGACGCTCGCGACCGCGCGGCTGCTGACGCGCGCGGGCCTCGGCCAGCGCATCGCGATCCATATCGGCGGCGACGCCGTCATCGGGCGCAACCCGCACGATTACCTGGACGCGCTGGCGCAGGACGAACGCACGAAGGCCGTGCTCTATTGCGGCGAGATCGGCGGCGACAAGGAATACGCGCTGGCCGAGGCGCTGCCGCGCTTTCCGAAGCCCGTCGTGGCCACGCTGGTCGGCCGCCATGCGCCGGCCGATCGCCAGATGGGCCATGCCGGCGCGCTGATCGGCAGCGACCGCGAGAGCGCGGCGGCCAAGCTCGCCGCGCTGCGCGAGGCCGGTGCGCACACCGCGGCGACGCCCTATGACGCGATCGAGATACTGAAGCGCGTCATTCCAGGCTGATCCCCGCGGTCCTCACCAGCTCCTTCCACTGCGGCACCTCACGCGCGACGCGCGCAGCCAGCGGGCCGGGCCCGTCCAGCAGAAGCTCCGTGCCCGACGCGGTCATCTGCTCCGCCAGGCGCGATCCCGTGCGCTGCGTCGTGAGCTCGCGGGCGAGCAGGTCCACGACCTCCGGTGGGGTGCCGCGCGGGCCGAACATCGCGTACCAGATCGAGATCTCGTAGCCCGGCACCTGCTCCGCGATCGCCGGCACCTCCGGCAGGACCGGGCTGCGTCGCGGCGACGTGACGCCGATTGCGCGCAGGCGGCCTTCGCGCACATGCCGCTGCGTCTCGATGAGGCCGGTGACCAGCAGGTCGGTGTCGCCGGCATAGAGCGCGTTCACCGCCTGGCCCGCACCGCGATAGGGCACGTGGAGGATGTCTATGCCGGCCCTGACCTTCAGCAGCTCGCCGCCGAGATGCGTCGTCGAACCCGCGCCGGAGGAGCCGTAGGAGAACCTGCCGGGGTTCGCGCGCGCCTGCGCCAGGAAGTCCGTGAGGTCCCTCACCGGCCAATCCGCCCGCGCGACGAAGGCCATGGGCGCGTCGGTGATCTGGGAGATCGGCACGAGGTCGCGGAAGGGATCGTAGCCGGGATCGCGCATCAGCGCGGGCAGGATCACGACGGAGGACGTGGTGAAGAGGAAGGTGTGCCCGTCATTGGACTGCACGACGTTCTGGATGCCGAGCGCGCCGCCCGCGCCGGGCCGCGTCTCCACCAGCACGGGCTGGCCGAGCGTCTGCGACAGGCGATCCGCCAGGAAGCGCCCGGGCACCTCCACCGGGCCGCCGGGGGCGAAGGGGATGATGAAGCGGATCGGGCGCGTCGGCCAGGACTGGGCGCGCGCCACGCCTGGCAGGGCCAGCGCAGCGGCGACCAGCAGACCGCGACGATGGATGAGCATGGCGTCCTCCCGCTACGGCGGGAAGGTCGCAGGGGCGGTTGATGACGTCAACGATCTCGCCGGCGCAGTTGCATCGCGGGCCCGCCCGCCCGACCATGCGGCCGCAGCGAAGGAGCAAGCCGGTGACATCCCAGGTCCGCGTGGTCTGCGCGCATGACTGCCCCGACATGTGCTCGCTGATCGCGACCGTCGAGAACGGCCGCGTGATCCGCGTGCAGGGCGACCCGAACCAGCCCTATACCGACGGCTATGCCTGCGCGAAGGTGAACCGCGACGCCGAGCTCGTGCATTCGCCGGAGCGGATCGCGACGCCGCTGCACCGGACCGGGCCGAAGGGCTCCGGCGATTTTGCGCCGATCACCTGGGACGAGGCGCTGGACGAGATCACGGCGCGCTGGAAGACGATCATCGCGCAGGACGGGCCGCTCGCGCTGCTGGGCTACGCCTACTCCGCCCACCAGGGCCAGGTGAACCGGCATATCGTCAACGGCCTGTTCCACGCGCTGGGCACGAGCCGGCTGCAGGCCGGCACGGTCTGCGACACCTGCTGCGAAACCGCGTGGGACCTGACGCTCGGGCCCGTCGGCGGCACGGACCCCGAGGCCGTGGTGCATTCCGACCTGGTCATCGCCTGGGGCTGCGACCTGATGGCGGTGAACATCCATTTCTGGACGCTGCTGGAGAAGGTCAGGAAGACCGGCGTGAAGCTGGTGGTGATCGACCCTCGCCGCAGCCAGACCGCGGCGCGCGCCGACTGGCACCTGCCGATCCGCATCGGCACGGATGCGGCGCTGGCCATCGGCATCGCGCACATCCTGGCGCGCGACGGCAGGCTGGACCGCGCCTATATCGCCGCGAACACGCTCGGCTTCGACCGTTGGGAATCCGAGGTGCTGCCGAACTTCCCGCCCGCGCGCGTGGCGGAGATTACGGGGCTGTCCGTGGAGGACGTCGAGCGCCTCGCCGCGCTGTATGGCGCGGCGAAGACCAGTCTCATTCGCATTGGCGAGGGCATGACGCGGCTCGCGCGCGGCGGCCAGGCACTGCGTGCGGTGGCGACGCTGCCCGCGCTTACCGGCGCCTATGGGCGGGAGGGCGGCGGCGCGCTGCTGCTCGCGGCGGCGTCCATGGAGTTCGACTTTTCGATGGTCCGCAAGCCCTCGGGGCCGGCGGCGACGCGCATGGTGAATCACCTCGCGCTCGGCGCGGCGCTGGAGGAGATGCGCGACCCGCCGCTGCGCGGTCTCTTCATCGCGGCGAACAACCCCGCGGTGACCAACCCCGACGTGAAGCGCCTGCGCCGCGCGCTGTCGCGCGAGGATCTCTTCACCGTCGTGCACGATCCCTTCCTGACCGCGACCGCCCGCCATGCCGACATCGTGCTGCCCGCCGCGACCTACCTGGAGACGGAGGATTTCTACCGCGCCTATGGCTGCTACTGGACGCAGTATGCGCCGGCCGCCGTCGTGCCACAGGGCCAAGCCTGGTCGAATCTGCGACTGGCGCAGGAACTCGCGCGGCGCATGGGGCTGACCGATCCTGTCTTCTCGATGGCGCCGCGCGACATGGTGCCGCATTTCTTCAAGGGCGGCGTGGGCCTGATCGCGGAGATCGATCCCGCTGATGTCCTCGATGGCCCGGTGAAGGTCACGCCGCCGGCGGCGCAGGAGTTCCGCACGCCGTCTGGGAAGCTCGAGATCTTCTCGGCGGCGCTCGAGGCCCAGGGCCTGCCGCCCATGCCGGTCTGGCAGCCCGACGCGACGGAGACACGCGATGCCGCGCGCTGGCCGCTCCGCCTGCTGACCGCGCCCGGCTATTTCCAGGCGCACACCGCCTTCTCCGGCGTCGAGTTCCTGCGCAAGCGCGAGGGCGCGCCGGCCTGCATCCTCCACCCCGAGGACGCCGCACGACGCGGCCTTCACGACGGCCAGACGGTGAAGCTGTTCAACGACCGGGGCAGCGTCGGCCTGGTGCTGCGCATCAGCGACGAGATCCAGCCGGGCGTCGTGCTGGTCCCGGGCCAGCGTCCCGACGGGGAGACCGTCGAGGGCACCGTCAACATGCTCTGCGACGACCGCTACACCGACATGGGCGAGGGCGCCTGCTACCAGTCCACCTTCCTCGACGTGCAGGCTTGGTCATGAGCGACCTCGCCACGCTGACCGCCACCGAACAGGCTGCGCTGGTCCGCACGCGCCGCGCCTCGCCGGTCGAGGTCACGCGCGCCGTGCTGGACCGCATCGCCGCCTGGGAGCCTCGGCTGAACGCCTTTGTCGCGCTCGACGCCGACCGGGCCATGGCCGCGGCGCGGCGCGCGGAGGAAGCGGTGATGGCAGGCAGTCCGCTCGGCCCGCTGCACGGCGTGCCGGTCAGCGTGAAGGACATCATGGCGGTGGAAGGCCTGCCGACCAGGCGGGGATCGAAGCTGTCCGATCCCTCGCCGACGAAGCACGACGCGCCGCTGGTCGCGCGGCTGAAGGGCGCCGGCGCGATCGTGGTGGGCAAGACGACCCTGACCGAGCAGGGCTGGACCGCGGTCAGCAGCAGCCCGCTGACCGGCCACACGCACAACCCGTGGCAGCACGGCATGACGGCGGGTGGTTCGTCCTCCGGCGCGGCGGCGCTGGCCGGCGCGGGCTGCGGCGCGCTGCATGTCGGCACCGACGGCGCGGGATCGATCCGCCTGCCCGCGCATTTCTGCGGCGTTGTCGGTCACAAGCCGACCTTTGGCCTGGTGCCCTATGTCCCGACACCGAACAACGGCGCGCTGTCGCATGCCGGACCGATCGCGCGCAGCGTCGCCGACGCCGCGCTGATGCTGGAGGTCATCGCCGGCCTGCATCCCGCCGACCACGTCACGCTGCCCGGCGGCTTCCGCCGCGACTGGGTCGGCGCCCCCGACCTGCGCGGGCTTCGCATCGCCTACAGCCCCGACCTCGGCCATGCGCGCGTGGACCCCGGAATCGCCGAGGCCGTGCGCGCCGCCGTGCCCGCCTTCCAGGAAGCGGGCGCGATCGTCGAGCAGGTGACGCCGCCCTGGGGCCCGAAGGGGCCGGCGATCGAGCGCCCGATCTGGGGCTGCGCCATGCTGCCCTATATCGAATCAGATACCGGCCGCCGCGCCTTGCAGGACGAAGGGCTGTCCGCCTGCATCGCGGAATTCGAGGGCATGAGCTTCCTCGACGCGCATGCCGCGCAGAGCAGACGCTTCGCCTACGCCGCGGAGGTGAACACCTGGTTCGCGCAAGGGTGGGACCTGCTGGTGACGCCCGCAGCCTCCGTCGCGGCCTTCCCGGTCGGGCGGCAGCAGCCGGAGCACTGGCCCCGGCATGACTGGGACTGGCTGGCCTGGGCCGAGTTCTCCTACCCCTTCGACCTCTCGCATGGCGCGGCGTGCAGCGTTCCCTGCGGGCGGACCATGGACGGGCTGCCGATCGGGCTGCAGATCGCGGGCGCGCGCTGCGCCGACGCGCTCGTGCTGCGCGCGGCCGAGTCCTTCCTCCAGGCCCGGCCCTTCGCGCCGGCTTTCGCGGCCTGACGATTCAGGACTAGGCTTCCCCTGTCCAGGAACAGGGGAGGCCGCGGCCATGCAACCGCGTTCGCTTGGAATGGCTCTGCTCGGCGCCGCCGCGGCGCTCGGGCTTTCGGGCACGGCGTCGGCTCAAATGGAACTGCCGCCCGGCCCGGGTCGCGACATCGTCGCGAACAGCTGCAATTCCTGCCACGAGGTCGAGCGCATCCGCGCGGGCTACACGCCCGAGGGCTGGCGCACCGTCATGACGATGATGCACAATTTCGGCGTGCGGATCGCGCCGGACGACCTGCCTGTCGTCACCGCCTATCTCGCGCAGCATTTTCCGGAACGACCGCGCCCGCCGGCCGCGATCATCAGCGGGCCTGTCCAGGCCACGATCCGCACCTGGCCCGTGTCGACGCCGGGATCGCGCCCGCATGACCCTATGGCGGCGCGCGACGGATCGGTCTGGTGGACGGGGCAGCTCGCGAACACGCTGGGGCGGCTCGATCCCGCGACGGGGCAGGCGCGCGAATATCCGCTCAATCCCTACACCGGCCCGCATGGCCTGGTGGAGGACCGCGACGGCAATGTCTGGTTCACCGGCAACTTCGCCGCGCTGATCGGCCGGCTTGACCCGCGCACGGGCGAAGTCACGGAATACCGCATCGACAACCCCGAGGTGCCGGATCCGCACACGCTGCTGATCGCACGCGACGGCATCGTCTGGTTCACCGCGCAGCGCGGCAACACGCTGGGGCGGCTCGATCCCGCGACGGGGCAGATGCGCCTCGTCACCTCGCCGACGGCGAATTCGCGGCCCTACGGCATGGCGCTGGATTCGAAGGGCGAGATCTGGTTCGTCGAGTTCGGCGTGAACAGGATCGCGACCATCGACCGGCAGACCATGGCCATCCGCGAGTTCATGCTGCCCGATGCCGGCGCGCGGCCGCGGCGGCTCGCGATCGGGCCGGACGACATGATCTGGTACACCGACCACGCGCGCGGTTTCCTCGGCCGGCTCGATCCCCGCACGGGCGAGGTGAAGGAATGGCAGTCGCCGTCCGGCCCGCGATCGCAGCCCTATGGCATCGTCTTCACGCAGGGCGCGGTCTGGTACAGCGAATCCGCGGCGGCGCCGAACACGATGGTGCGCTTCGACCCCGCGACGGAGCGCTTCCAGACCTGGGCGATCCCGGGCGGCGGCGACATCGTGCGCAACATGGACGTCGCGCCGAATGGCAATCCCGTGATGGCGCACAGCCTGGCGAACTGGGTCGGCATGGTGGACATCCGCGGCCCGCAATAGCGTCCGCTCGGCATCCGATCCGCGCCGGCGGGGCCCCGCGACAGATATTGCGGCCGACGCCCGAAGCCGGCAGGCTGCGTCCCTAGGCCAATGGCGCCCGCGAAGGACGCGCCGGCAAGGCCGAGGGAGGTCAGTCATGGAAGGCAGGCGGGATTTCATCCGTCAGGCTGCGATCGTCACCGGCGGCGCCTTCGCGCTGGCGGCGCATGAAGCGGACGCGCAAGGGCTCGCGCAGTCCGGCCTGGTCGGGCGGCTGGAGGGCGCGACGATCGCCGACCTGCCGCGCCCGGCGCAGCTCAAGGAAGCGCCGCAGCTGACGGAACTCGTGCGCGCCGGCCGGCTGCCGCCGGTGGAGCAGCGCGTGCCGGAGGAGCCGATGGTGCTGCAGCCCGTGCGCGCCATCGGTCGCTACGGCGGCACTTGGCGCCGCGGCTTCACCGGCCCGGGCGATGTCGAGAACGGCAACCGCATCAACGCATCCGACAAGCTGCTGTTCTGGGACGCCGAGGGCACGCGCATCGTCCCGAGCGCCGCCAAGGGCGTGACGATGAGCGAGGACGGCAAGGTCTTCACCATCCAGCTCCGCCGCGGGATGAAGTGGTCGGACGGAGCGCCCTTCACTGCCGACGACTTCGTCTTCTGGTTCGAGGACCTCTACGGCAACCGCAACATCGTCCCGACCCCCATCGCGGACATGTCGGTCAACGGCAAGCCTGGCCGCGTTGTGAAGGTGGACGCGACGACGGTGCAGTTCGTCTTCGACGAACCATACTTCCTGTTCATGGAGATGCTTGCCGGCGACACGCTGATCGGCGGCGGGCAATCCGTTCGGCAGAGCAACGGCTCCACCTTCGGCGCCTATGCGCCGGCGCATTACCTCCGTCAGTTCCTGCCGAAATACTCGTCCGAAGCGCAGCTGAACGAACGCGCGCGCCGCGAGGGCTTCGAGAACTGGGTCCGCATGATCCATGTGAAGAAGGACTGGTCGCTGAACCCCGAGCTGCCGACCATCGGGCCGTGGCGCACCGTGCGCCCGATCAACACGCCGATCTGGGTGCTGGAGCGCAACCCCTTCTACTGGGCCGTGGACGTGCAGGGGAACCAGCTGCCCTACATGGACCAGGTCGTGCTGACGCTGGCCGAGGATCTGGAGGTGCTGAACCTGCGCGCCATGTCCGGCCAGTACGAGGTGCAGGAACGCCACATCGACATCGGCAAGCTGCCCGTCCTGCTGGAGAACCGGCAGCGCGGCAACTACGCCGTGCATCTCGACCTCGCCTTCAACGGCTCCGACACGACGCTGCAGATCAACCAGAGCTACCGCGCCGACCCCGAGGTCGCGAAGTGGCTGACCAATGTCGACTTCCGCCGCGCGCTGTCGCTCGGCATCGACCGCGGCCAGTTGAACGAGACCTTCTGGCTCGGCCTCGGCACGCCGGGATCGACGGTGCCGGCGGAAAGCTCGCCGCAGAACCCGGGCGCGGAATGGCGGAACCGCTGGTCCACGCATGATCCCGCGCAGGCCAACCGCCTGCTGGACGGCATCGGGCTGACCCGCAAGGACCGCGAGGGTTTCCGGCTGCGCACCGATAACGGCCAGCGCCTGGTGATCCAGATCCAGGCCGTGCGCGCCTTCCTGCCCTGGCCGCAGCAATGCGAGATGATCGCGCAGCAATGGCGCCGCATCGGCATCTTCGCCGATGTCCGGGAGTTCGAGCGCAACCTGGCCATGGCGCGCGTGAGCAACAACGAGCACCACATCATGGTCTGGACCAATGGCGGGACGGAGCTGCTCTACCTCTTCCCCCGCCACGCCATTCCGGTCGATCCGACCGAGGCCTTCATGGGGCCGGAATTCGCCACCTGGTACGCCTCGGGCGGGACGCAGGGGCGTGAGCCGACGGACCCCAACATGAAGCGCATCTTCGACCTGTTCCGCAGCGCGGCGAGCCAGAAGGAGCCGGAGCGCAACCGCATCGCGCAGGAGATCTGGAAGATCTTGGTGGACCAGCAATACGGAATCGGCACCGTCGGCCAGAGCCCGGCCTTTATGGGCATCCGCGTCGTGTCCAACCGGATCGAGAACACGCCGTCGCGCGCCTGCATCGCGCAGCACTGCAGGACGCCCGGCGGTTCCCACCCAGAGACCTGGTTCTTCAAGTCGTAGCGCGGAAACGCCGGGGCGATGCTGACCTTCCTGCTGCAACGCCTCGGCTTCGCTGCGCTGACGCTCTGCGTCATCTCGGTGCTGGCCTTCGTCATCATCCAGCTGCCGCCCGGCGACTTCGTGGACACCTACATCGCCAACCTCTCGGCCAGTGGCAGCTCCGTCTCGCAGGCCGAGGCCGAGGCGCTGCGCCGGCTCTACGGCCTCGACCAGCCGATCTGGGTGCAGTACTTCAAGTGGATCAGCCGCGTGCTCGTCGGCGATTTCGGCGAGAGCATGGAATGGCGCCGGCCGGTCAGCGAGGTGATCGGCGACCGGCTGTGGATGACGGTGCTGATCAGCTTCTTCGCGCTGATCCTGACCTGGGGCATCGCGCTGCCGATTGGCGTGATCTCCGCGGTGCGGCAGTATTCGGTGGCCGACTACGTCTTCACCTTCGTCAGCTTCATCGGCCTGGCGATCCCGAACTTCCTGCTGGCGCTGGTCATCATGTATGTCGCCTTCCGCTATTTCGGCGTGAACGCGGGCGGGCTGTTCAGCCAGGAATTCGAACTCGCGCCCTGGTCCTGGGCGAAGGTCTGGGATCTGGTGAAGCACCTGCCGCTGCCAGGCCTGATCCTGGCGCTGGCCGGCACGGCGCAGCTGGTGCGCATCATGCGCGCCAATCTGCTGGACGAGCTTCGCAAGCCCTATGTCGTGACGGCGCGCGCGAAGGGCCTGCCGGAGCGGCGGGTGATCGTGAAGTACCCTGTGCGCGCCGCGCTCAATCCGTTTGCTTCCACCATCGCCTATCTCTTCCCCTATCTCGTCTCCGGCAGCGTCATCGTCTCGATCGTGCTGAGCCTGCCGACGGTCGGGCCGCTCCTGGTGAAGGCGCTGATCGCGCAGGACATGTTCCTGGCCGGTACCATCATCCTGCTGCTCGGCGCGTTGACGGTGGTGGGCACCTTCATCTCCGACCTCGTGCTGATGTGGATCGACCCCCGCATCCGGCACCAGATGGAGTGACATGAGCGCAACCGCGGTCGAAACTGGTGCGAAGGCCGAGCGGGACTACGCTTCCGCGGGCCAGGCGCGGCTGATCTGGTGGCGCTTCCGCAAGCACAGGCTCGCGGTCGCCAGCGGGATCGTGGTGATCCTGTTCTACCTCATCGCGGCCTTCGCCGATCTCCTTGCCTATGCCGACCCGCACGCCTCCGACGCCCGGCGGGGTTACGTGCCGCCGCAGATGATCCGGCTCTTCACGCCGGACGGCGAGTTCAGGCCGCATGTCCAGGGGCTGCGCGGCGTCCGCAACATGCAGACCTTCCGGCTGGAATACCGCCCCGACCCCGACCGCATCGTAGAGGTGCAGTTCTTCGCCCGCGGCTATGACTACGACCTGTTCGGCCTGATCCCGACGAACATCCACCTGCTGGGCCTGAAGGACCCCGGGCCGGCCGACGGGATCTTCCTGCTCGGCACCGACGTGCAGGGGCGCGATCTGTGGTCGCGGCTGATGGTGGCGACGCGCGTGTCGCTGACCATCGGCCTGGTGGGCGTCACGATCAGCCTGTTCCTTGGCGTGCTGCTCGGCGGGATTTCCGCGATCCAGGGCGGCTGGGTGGACCTCGTGATCCAGCGTGTGATCGAGATCATCCGGTCATTGCCGACCATCCCGCTCTGGATGGGGCTGGTCGCGGCGCTGCCGACGAACTGGTCGGTCACGCAGATCTACTTCGCCATCACCGTGCTGATCGCGTTCCTCGCCTGGACGGACCTGGCGCGCGTCGTGCGCGGCAAGTTCCTCTCGCTCAAGACCGATGATTTCGTGCTGGCGGCCGAGCTCGCCGGCGCGAGCCAGATGCGGATCATCTTCAAGCACATGCTGCCGAGCTTCGCGTCGCATGTCATCGCGGCGACGACGCTCGCGCTGCCCGCGATGATCATCAGCGAGACATCGCTGTCCTTCCTTGGATTGGGATTGCGGCCGCCTGCGATCAGCTGGGGGATCCTGCTGCAGGACGCCCAGAACATCCAGACGCTCGCCCTCGCCCCCTGGCTGCTGGCCGCCGCGGTTCCGGTGATCCTGGTGATCCTGGCCTTCAACTTCCTGGGCGACGGGCTGCGCGATGCGGCCGATCCCTATGGCAGCTGAGCCGATCCTGTCGGTGCGCGGCCTGCGCACGCATTTCGCCACGCGCGACGGCGTGGTGCGCGCGGTGGACGGCGTGTCCTTCGACGTGACGGCGGGCCGCACGCTCGGCATCGTGGGCGAGAGCGGCTGCGGCAAGTCCGTGATGACGCGCAGCATCCTGCGCATCGTGGATCCGCCCGGGCGCATCGTGGAGGGATCAATCACGCTGCGCTTCCGCGATGGCCGTGCGCCGGTGGAGCTGACCGCGCTGCGCGATGACGGGCCGGAGATCCGCGCCATCCGCGGCAAGGAGATCGCGCTGATCTTCCAGGAGCCGATGGCGAGCTTCAGCCAGTACTACACCGTCGGCGACCAGATCATCGAGGCGATCCGCCTGCATTCCGACCTCGATGCGAAGCAGGCCCGTGCGCGCGCCATCGCGATGCTGCGCCAGGTCGGCATCCCGAGCGCGGAACGCCGCGTGGACGAATACCCCTTCCAGCTCTCCGGCGGGCTGCGCCAGCGCGTGATGATCGCGATGGCGCTGGCCTGCGGCCCGCGCATCCTGATCGCGGACGAGCCGACGACCGCGCTCGACGTCACGACCCAGGCGCAGGTGCTCGACCTCCTGCGCGAACTCCGCGACCGCGAGGGGCTGTCCATCATCATCATCACGCACGACATGGGCGTGATCGCTGAGATGGCCGACGACGTCGTGGTGATGTATCTCGGCCGCGCGGTGGAGACCGGGCCGGTTGACGCGATCTTCCACGACCCGAAGCATCCGTATACCCAGGCGCTTCTGCGCTCGATCCCGTCCGTGGACGCCACGCCGCGATCGCGGCTCGCGACCATGCCGGGGGCGATCCCGCATCCGCTGAACCGGCCGCCAGGTTGTCCCTTCCACCCGCGCTGCGATCGTGCGAAGCCCGGGCTCTGCGACCGCGACATGCCGGAAGCCGTCAGCCTCGGCGAGGGCCGCGAGGTCGCCTGCGTGCTCTACGGCGGTGCGGCATGAGCGCGACCGTGCTGGAGGTCCAGGACCTCGCGAAGTATTTCCCGATCCGCAAGGGGTTTCTGCGCCGCCAGGTCGGCGCGGTGCGCGCGGTGGACGGCGTGTCCTTCGCGATCAGCCGGGGCGAGACGCTCGCCCTCGTCGGCGAATCCGGCTGCGGCAAGACGACGGTCTCGCGCTGCATCCTGCGCGCCATGGCGCCGAGCGCGGGCGCTATCCGCTTCACGGTGGATGGCCGCACGCATGACCTCGCGGCGCTGCCGCGGCGCGCGATCCGGCCGCTGCGGCGGCACATGCAGATGGTCTTCCAGGACCCTTATGCCTCGCTGAACCCGCGTATGGTCGTCGCCGACCTGATCGGGGAGCCGCTGCTGCTGAACGGCTGGAACGACCGCGAGGCGCGGCGCCGGCGGATCGCGGAACTGCTCGATCTCGTGCAGCTGCCCGTGTCCTATATGGACCGCTACCCCCACGCCTTCTCCGGCGGGCAGCGCCAGCGCATCGGCATCGCGCGCGCTCTCGCGCTCAACCCCAGCCTGATCGTAGCGGATGAGCCAGTCAGCGCGCTCGACGTCTCGGTGCAGGCGCAGATCGTGAACCTGATCCTCGACCTGCAGGACCGCCTCAAGCTGTCGCTGCTCTTCGTGGCGCACGACCTGAGCGTGGTGAAGCACGTCGCGGACCGTGTGGCCGTGATGTATCTCGGCCGCATCGTGGAGATGGCGGGAACCGCGGCGCTCTATGCGCGGCCGCTGCATCCCTACACGCGCTCGCTGCTGTCCGCGGTGCCGCATCCCGATCCCCGCACGCGGCAGAAGCGCGTGGTGCTGCAGGGATCCGTGCCCGACGCCGCCCACCCGCCGCCGGGCTGCCATTTCCACCCGCGCTGCGCCCATGCGACGGAGCGCTGCCGGACGGAAGCGCCGGCACTGCGGTCAGTCGGCGCCGGCGTCGTCGCGTGCCATCACGCTGAGGAGTTGGCGGGCTGACGCCCCCTCAAACGTGGAAGGATTCGCCGCAGCCGCAGCGGCCCTTCTCGTTGGGGTTGGTGAAGGTGAAGCCGGCGGACATCGCCTTCACCTCGTAGTCCATCACCGTGCCGATCAGGAACAGCGTCGCCTTGCGGTCCACCAGGACGGTCACGCCCTTGTCGGACACGCGCTCGTCGCCCGGCCCAGCCTCGTCCACCCAGGACAGGTCGTAGGACAGGCCGGAGCAGCCTTTCGTCTTGACGGAGATGCGAAGCGTCTTGCCCTGCTCGGCCTTCTCGTAGAGGGCGCGCAGCCGCTCCGCCGCAGCGTCTGACAGCTGCATCAGCGGCGGCAGCGCGCGCTTGGGGCGGGGGGCTTCGGTCGTGGCGCTCATCATCGCTCCCTCGTCAGTACATATTCAGGGCGAGGCGCGCGTCCTCGCTCATGCGGCTCTGGTCCCAGGGCGGATCCCAGACAACCTCGACCGTCACGTCGGTCACGCCGGGCACCGCGCGCACGGCTTCCTCGACCTGCGCCGGCAGTTCCTGCGCGGATGGGCAGGACGGCGTGGTCAGCGTCATCTCGACCTTCACATGGCCGTCGTCGGCGATCTCGATCGCATAGATCAGGCCGAGCTCGTAGATGTCGACGGGGATCTCGGGGTCGAAGACGGTCTTGCAGACCGCGATGACCGCGTCCTCGGAAACCCGCACCGGCGGCTCGGTCGACCCTTCCGGTGTCCAGGCGCCGTGCACGGGTGCCGTTGGCGATTCACTCACTGCTCGCCTCCTTCGCGCCGTCCAGCGCGGCATTCAGCGTGTGCCAGGCCAGCGTCGCGCATTTCACGCGGCTGGGGAACTCGTGGACGCCCGACAGCGGGGTCAGGCGTTCCATGTCGTCGGCGATGTCGCCGCCGCATTCGGGGCAGGTGCCGGTCATCGCGAGCTGGCGGAAATGCTCGCCCATGTCCTTCGCCTGCGCCGGCGTCTTGCCCTTCACGGTCTCGGTCATCAGGGACGCGCTGGCCATGGAGATCGCGCAGCCGCGGCCCTGGAAGGCGGCGTCCTCGATATGGCCGTCCGGCGCGGTCTTGAGGAACAGCTCCATCCGATCGCCGCACATCGGGTTGTCGCCGCGCGAGGTCAACGTGGCGTCGTCCAGCCGCCGGAAGTTCCGGGGCTTGCGGCCGTGGTCCAGGATGACTTCCTGGTAGAGGTCGCGCAGGTCGCCGAACAAGTCCGTCACCGGAAGAACTCCCGGGCTTGCCGCACCGCCTCAGCCAGCAGGTCCACCTCGTCGGGCGTGGTGTAGAGGCCGAAGGAGGCGCGGCAGGTGCTGTCCACGCCGAAGCGCGCATGCAGCGGCTCCGCGCAGTGGCGGCCCGACCGCACGGCGATGCCCGCGCGGTCCAGCAGCGTCGCCACGTCATGGGCATGCGCGGTGTCGATGGCGAAGGCGAAGACGCCGCCGCGGTCCTGCGCGCGGCCGAGCAGCGTCACGCCCTCGATATGCGGCAGGCGGGCCATGGCGCGGTCCACCAGCGCGCGCTCATGCGCCTCGATCGCGTTCATGCCGACGGCGGTGACGTAGTCGATCGCGGCGTGCAGGCCGACGGCTTCCACGATTGGAGGCGTGCCGGCCTCGAACTTCGCGGGGATCGGCGCCCAGACGGATCGTTCGAACGTGACCTCTGCGATCATGTCGCCGCCGCCGAGGAAGGGCGGCATCGCCTCCAGCAGCGCGGCCTTGGCGTAGAGAACGCCGATCCCCGTCGGGCCGTACAGCTTGTGTCCCGTGAAGACGTAGAAATCGGCCTCCAGCGCCTGCACGTCGACGCGGCGATGCACCGCGGCCTGGCTGCCGTCGAACAGCACCTTGGCACCGGCGTCATGCGCCATAACAGCGATGCGCTCGGCCGGCGTCACCGTGCCCAGTACGTTCGACATATGCGCGACCGCGACCAGCCCGACCTTGCCGTCGGCGAGCTTGTGCGCGAGGTCGTCCATGTCGAGCTCGCCCGCGTCGGTGATGCGGGCGACGCGCAACTCGATTCCATGGGCATCCCGCAGCATCTGCCAGGGCACGATGTTGGCGTGATGCTCGAGCTCGCTGATCACCACGGCCTGGCCAGGCGTCAGCACGCCGCGGCCATAGCTGTGCGCGACGAGGTTGATCGCCTCGGTCGAGGACTTCGTGAAGACGATCTCGCGTTCCGAGCCGGCATTGATGAAGCGCGCGACGGCGCCGCGCGCGGCCTCATACGCTTCCGTCGCGGCCTCGCTCATGAAGTAGGCGCCGCGATGGACGTTGGCGTAGCGCGTCTCCATCGTCCGCACCATCGCCTGGATCACCTGCCGAGGCTTCTGCGCCGAGGCGCCGCTGTCGAGGAAGGTGAAGGGCTTGCCGCGGATCGTCTCCGACAGGATCGGGAAGTCCGCGCGGATCGCCGCGACATCCAGGCCGGGCGTGACGTGCGTGTCCATCACGCCACCTCGATCCCGCCGGCGATGCCCTGGCGCTGCCACCAGCCCGCGACGGCGCGGCTCAGCGCCTCGCGCACGGGCTCCTCGGCCACGGCCTCGATCGCCTCGGTCAGGAAGGCCTCGACCAGGATCGCCTTCGCCTGCGCCTCGGGGATGCCGCGGCTGCGCAGGAAGAACAGGTGGTCGGCATCCAGCTCGCCCACCGTCGCGCCGTGGCTGCACTTCACGTCGTCGGCGTAGATCTCGAGCTGCGGCTTGCTGTCCATTTCGGCCTCGGCGCTCAGCAACAGCGCCTGGTTCATCTGGTAGCCGTCGGTCTTCTGCGCGGCCTGGTGGACGAGGATCTTGCCCTGGAAAACCCCGCGCGAGCGGCCGGCCAGCACCGTCTTGTAGGTCTGGCGGCTGCTGCAGTCCGGCGCTGCGTGATCGAGCGAGGTCGTGGTGTCCGCATGCTGCCCGTCGCCGACGAGCTGCACGCCGTTCATGTGGGCCTGCGCCTTCGCGCCGTTCAGCGCGACATGGATCTCGTTGCGTGCGAGCTTGGCGCCGGCGTTCAGCGTGAAGTTGTCGTACGTGCCCTCCGCCGCGACGCGGGCGTAGACCGTGGAAAGGAAGACGCCGTCATGGCCTTCCTGCTGCAGGCGGCCATGCGACAGGCGCGCACCCTGGGCCACCTCGATCTCGAAGACGGGATTATGCAGGTAGCGCGCGCCGGCCGGACCACTCGCGGAGTCGATCAGCGTCAGCGTCGCGCCGACGCCGAGCCGCACCAGGTGGCGCGGGTGGTAGGCGGGCGCGCGCTCGCTTTCCGTCGCGATCTGGATCATCTCCAGCACGCCGCCCGACACGCCGGCGGGAACGTCCACCACCAGCCCATCCTCGAACAGCATCCCGTTCAGCGCGGCCATGGGCTGCTGCTCCACGGTCGCGATCGCGCCGATGCGGCCCTCGAGGCCAGGCAGGGCCTGGGCCAGGCTCTCCACGGCGAAGGGCAGGCCATCCAGCGACGACAGGTCGGCCCGGAAGCGCCCATCCACGAAGACGGCGCGCGGGTTGGCGGTGGCGGGCAGGGCCAGCGCATCATCGACGCCCGTCAGCGGCTCGCCGAAGCTCGCACCGGCCACGCTCGCAAGGTCCGTGTACTTCCACGCCTCGATCCGCCGCGTCGGGAAGCCCTGCGCGCGGAAGGCCGCGGCGGCGCGGTCGCGCAGCGCTTCCACCCAGGCGACGCGTGCGCCGGGCAGGCGGCTGCGCAGCCCCTCGTAGCGGCCGAGGAACGCGGCCGCGCCTGTTGCACCGACAGCCGTCATGCCGCGGCCTGGACGCCGGCGTAGCCCGACGCCTCCAACTCCTGCGCGAGCTCCGGCCCGCCGGACTTGATGATCCGCCCGGCCGAGAGGACGTGCACGCGGTCCGGCACGATGTGGTTCAGCAGGCGCTGGTAATGCGTGATGACGAGCGAGGAGAAATCCGGCCCTCGCAGGCTGTTCACGGTGTCCGCCACCAACTTCAGCGCATCGATATCGAGCCCGCTGTCCGTCTCGTCCAGCACCGCGAAGCGCGGCGAGAGGAGGGCCATCTGCAACATCTCGTTGCGCTTCTTCTCGCCGCCGGAGAAGCCGACATTCACCGGACGCTTCAGCATGTCGTCCGGCATGTTCAGCACCTTCATCCGCGCACGCGCGAGCTTGAGGAACTGCATCGCGTCGATCTCGGCCTCGCCCTTGGCGCGGCGGATCGCGTTCAGCGCTGTGCGCAGGAAGTTGGCGTTGCCCACGCCCGGCAGCTCGACGGGCGCCTGGAAGGCGAGGAACATGCCGGCCACCGCGCGCTCCTCCGGCTCCATTGCCAGCAGGTCCTGGCCATCGAAGGTCACGGCGCCTTCCGTCACCTCATAGCCCTCGCGACCAGACAGAACATAGGCGAGCGTGGACTTGCCCGAGCCGTTCGGCCCCATCACCGCGTGCACCTCGCCCGAGGGGATCTCGAGCGTCAGCCCATTCAGGATCTGCTTGCCGTCGACAGTGGCGTGCAGGTTCTCGATCTTCAGCATCTTAACCAACGGATCCCTCAAGGCTGATCGCCAGCAGCTTCTGCGCTTCCACCGCGAACTCCATCGGAAGCTCCTTCAGGACCTCCCGCGCGAAGCCGTTGACGATCATGCCGACGGCCTCCTCCTCGTTCAGGCCGCGCTGGCGGCAGTAGAAGAGCTGATCTTCCGCGATGCGGCTGGTGGTGGCCTCGTGCTCCACCTTCGCCGACATGCAGCGGTTCTCGATATAGGGCACGGTGTGCGCGCCGCACTTGTCGCCGATGAGCAGGCTGTCGCACTGCGTGAAGTTGCGCGCGCCATGCGCCTTCGGGCTGATCTTCACCAGGCCCCGATAGGTGTTCTGCCCCTTGCCCGCGCTGATGCCCTTGCTGACGATCGTGCTGCGCGTGTTCCGGCCGATATGGAACATCTTGGTCCCGGTATCGGCCTGCTGGCGGTTGTTGGTGATCGCGACGCTGTAGAACTCGCCCACGCTGTCGTCGCCCTGCAGAATGCAGGACGGGTACTTCCAGGTGATCGCGCTCCCCGTCTCGACCTGCGTCCAGCTGATCTTCGACCGCGCGCCGCGGCAGGCGCCGCGCTTGGTGACGAAGTTGTAGATGCCGCCGCGCCCCTCGGCGTCGCCGGGGTACCAGTTCTGCACGGTGCTGTACTTGATCGTCGCATCGTCCAGCGCAACGAGCTCGACGACCGCGGCATGCAGCTGGTTCTCGTCGCGCATCGGCGCCGTGCAGCCCTCGAGGTAGCTGACCTGGCTGCGCTCATCGGCGATGATCAGCGTGCGCTCGAACTGGCCGGTGCTCTTGGCATTGATGCGGAAATAGGTGCTGAGCTCCATCGGGCAGCGCACGCCCTTCGGGATGTAGACGAAGCTGCCATCGGTGAAGACAGCGCTGTTCAGCGCCGCGAAGAAATTGTCGCCCTGCGGCACGACGGAGCCGAGATACTGCCGCACCAGCTCGGGGTGTTCCTGCACCGCCTCGCTGATCGAGCAGAAGATGATGCCTTCCCTGCCCAGCCGCTCCTTGTAGGAGGTCGCGACGGAGACGCTGTCGAACACCGCGTCCACCGCGATCGGCATGCGGCCGCTGTCGGACGGGCTGTCGCCCGCGCCCTCGACGCCGGCCAGGATCGCCTGCTCCTTTAGCGGGATGCCGAGCTTGGCGTAGGTCTTCAGCAGCTCGGGATCGACCTCGTCCAGCGACTTCGGCCCGGCCTTCTTCACCGGCGCGGCATAGTAGTAGCTGTCCTGGTAGTCGATCGGCGGATACTTCACCGCGGCCCAGCGCGGCTCCTCCATCTTCTTCCACATCGCAAAGGCCTTCAGCCGCCATTCCAGCAGCCAGGCCGGCTCGTTCTTCTTCGCGCTGATGAAGCGGACGATGTCCTCGTTCAGCCCCTTGGGGGCGAACTCCATCTCGATATCCGTCTCGAACCCGTACTTGTAGCCGGAGTCGGTGACGGACTGGACGGTCTCGAGCGTCTCGGTGACGGCTGGCATGTCGTTCCTATTCGGCGGCGACGACGGGAATGGGGTCGAAGGCGGTTTTCGGGGTCGCGATCCGCGCCACGGTGATCCCCGACAGGGCCCGGCGGATCGCGTCGTTCACGGGGTCCCAGCGGCCGCGGACGGGGCAGAGATGCTCGGCGTCGCAGAGCCCCATGCCGCCATCCACGCAGGCCGTCAGCGCGATCGGGCCGTCGATGGCCACGATCACCTCCGACAGCGGCAGTTCTGCCAGCGGGCGCATCAGCCGGTAGCCGCCTCGCGCCCCGCGCTGGCCCTCCACCAGGCCAGCCTGGGACAGCATCTTCAGCACCTTGGCGACGGTGGGCTCGCCGAGGCCGGTGCCGGCGGCAAGGCCCGGCGCGGTCTGCACCCCGCCCTCGGCCTCGAGCTGGCTGAGCACCACCACAGCGTAGTCGGTCAGCTTGGAGACCCGCAGCACCGCGGAACCCTCCCCGGGTTCGAAACCGGACCTCATTGGTCCGGATTGGCAGATGCGCCCGGGGGGGCTTTTCGTCAAGGCGCGGATGTCGCTTCTTGCCGCCTCGTCATGCCGCCGGCAAGGTGCAGGACCGGAACAGTACGGGAGAGAACATGCCGACCATCCGCACCGACGACGGTGTCACCCTCTATTACGAGGAAGCTGGGTCCGGCATCCCCATGGTCTTCGTGCACGAATACGCCGGCGACCACCGGAGCTGGGAGGCGCAGATGCGCTTCTTCGCCCGCCGATACCGCTGCATCACCTTCTCGGCCCGCGGCTACCCGCCGTCGGAGGTCCCGGCCGACCCCGAGAAGTACAGCCAGGACCGCGCGACCGACGACATCGCCTCGATCATCACGGGGCTGAACCTCGGCCAGGCGCATGTCGTGGGGCTGTCCATGGGCGGCTTCGCGGCGTTGCATATGGGGCTGAGGCATGCCGGGCTCTGCCGCAGCCTGGTCGCGGCCGGCGTCGGCTATGGCGCCGCACCCGGCAAGACGGCGCAGTTCCAGGCCGAGACCGACGCCGCCATCGCCCGCATCCACAGCGAGACCATGGCCGTCTTCGGCCAGACCTATGCCCGCGGCCCGACGCGCCTGGTCTTCGAGGAGAAGGACCCCCGCGGCTACGCCGAGTTCAAGGCGCAGCTCTGCGAGCATTCGACGGAGGGCTCCGCGCTGACCATGAACGGCGTGCAGCGGCGCCGGCCGAACCTCTTCGACCTCAGGGAGGGGTTCTCGAAGATGACGGTGCCGACGCTGATCGTCGCCGGGGACGAGGACGACCCGACGCTGGAGGCGAGCCTCTACCTCAAGCGCACCATCATGAGCAGCGCGCTGCTGGTCATGCCGAAATGCGGGCACACCATGAACCTCGAAGACCCCGACGCCTTCAACCGCGCCGTGCTGGACTTCGTGACCCAGGTGGATGGCGGGTCCTGGCGCAACCGCATCCCCGCCAGCCTGGCTGGCGGGATCATCGCGGCCAGCGATCCCTGAGCTGGATCTTGGCCCAGCGATTCACGGCCTGGGCGTGCCCACATCCCGTGGGCACGCCCAGGCCGGTCGCGGGCTCGGGCCCGTTAGATAATGCCCGCGGCTGAGGGTCGGCGAGGGAGTTTCCGGCCTGGGCAGGGTCGCGGCACTGCCGCGACGCCGAAGGCCGACGGCGCAGCCGATGGTTGTTCCATCGGCAAGCCGGCTGACGAACCCAGGGCGGAAAAGACCCGCCGGACCGACCCGCGCGGCGTTATCTGACGAGCCCTAGCTCCGCCCGCCGCGCCGCCCGCCTTCCGGCCGGCCGGCGTCGAAGCCGAGGAAGCCGATCTGCGGGATCGGCGAGCCCCCGTCATTGCCCCAGAGCCGCGCCGCCCGCGGCGCCGCCTGGGCTGGCTGGTTGCGCCGCTGCGACGCCGCGGCCAGCACCGCCGCCCCGCCGCCGGGGTTCGACAGGTTCGCCGGCGGCGCGTCCAGCCCGGCGCGGTTGGGCGCGGGCGGCGGCGCGCCGCCCGGCGAGCCGCTCGGCGCGGGATCGCGCGCCGACAGAAGATAGAACGCGATCTCGTGCCGTCCCTGGTCCACCGCCGCGTCGATCGGCGACAGGCCGATGGCGTTGCGCGATTCGAGGCTCGCGCCGCGGCCGACCGCGTCGCGGGCCGCGGCCAGGTCGCCGCGGTTGATCGCGTCGAACAGCGCCGCGTTGGGCGAGAGGTTCTGCGCGCCCGGCTCGGCCGGGATGGGCTGCTGGGGGGCGCGCGTCGCGAGCCCCGGCAGGGCTGGCGCCGGCGTCATCTGCGGGGCCTGCTGCTGCTGCTGCGGCCGGATGGCCGGCTGGGCCATGGCCTCGGCCCCGAGGCCGAGCAGGGGCAGGGCGAGCAGCAGGGGACGGAGGGATGCGCGCATGGGTCGGACCCTATTCGAAGCGGAGCGGCCGCGGAAGCCCGCTCAGCAGCCCTGGCCGCGGTGGGAGAAGCCCTGCACGCGGCCGTCGCGCAGCTCGAAGGTGATGCTGCAGCTGACGTCGACGGGCACCGCGGCCGGCCAGCCCCAGCGCGGGCCATAGGGGCCAGGGCCCTGCATCAAGATGGTGCGCTGCTGGTCGTAGCCCAGGAAGCGCCGCCCCTCGACCTCGTAGGTGCGCGTCGGGACGCCCCAGGCGCTGACCAGCTCCAGCTCGCTCCGCCCGATCTGGGTCGAGAGCTGCTGGTCCAGCGTCGGCCCCTGCGCGCAGGACGCGAGCAGGAGCGCCGCCGACGCGGCTAGTCTCCTCATCGCCCTTCCCGCCGCCAGGCCAGGATCGCCAGACCGAGCACCATCGGCAGCGCCAGCCAGGGCGGCAGCAGCGGCAGCGCAGTGATGCCCGTCACGGTGTGGTCGCCGTTGCGGCGCAGCCCGATCCAGCCCGAGCCATGCGTGTCGCGCCCCGGCGCGGTGCGCCGCAGCTCCGGCACGCCGCCATCCCCGCCGAGCCAGCGCACCGCCCCGCCGGTCGCGACCGTCAGCGGCCGCAGCTTCGCGTCGTCCGCGCGGAGGTCGGCGATCTCCATGGGGTTGCCGGCCTCGGCCGCGGCATAGGCGGTGCGCTGGCCGTCGGTCGCCTGCCAGACGCCCGGGAGGGCCGCCGGCATCTCCACCGTCACGCGGCCGCCGCGCGCTTCCACGCGATGGCGCGTGACGCTGCCGTCGGGCGCGGTGACCACGATCTCCGGCGCCGGGCCGGGGTCGAGGCTGCGGCGCTGCACGGTGAGGTGGCCGTGCTCGATGCGGGCCGTCAGGTCCTCCTCCTCGAGCTCCGGTTCCTTCATCGTCCAATGCGCGATGCGGCGCAGCAGCTCCGCCTGCGGGCCGCCGCCGTCGTGGTTGCGCGACCACAGCCAGATATGGTCGGACAGCATCAGCGCGACGCGGCCTTCGCCGACGCGGTCGAGCACCATCAGCGGCGCGCCGTTCGGGCCTTCCATCACAGTCGAGCCCGATCGCGCATCGGCGCGCATCGCGCGGTACCAGCGGCCCCATGTCGCGTCGCCGGTGCCTTCCGTGGGGTTGGCGCCGGGCAGGCTCTCCGTCACGGGATGGCGGCTGCCGAGCGCGGTGACGCGCGGGCGGAAGGGCTGCTCGACCAGCCCGGCCTGGGCCGCGCCCGACCCCGTCGGCGGCCGTGCCGGCAGCACCTGGCCGAGCGGCGTGGAGGCCAGGCTGGTCGGCCCCACGAATTCCGGGCCCACCGACAGCAGCAGTGCGCCGCCCGAGCGCACGTAGTCCGCGATGTTGCGCAGGTAGACCGGCGGCAGCAGGCCGCGATTGGCGAAGCGGTCGAAGACGATCAGGTCGAATTCGCGCAGCTTCACCTGGAAGAGCTCGCGCACCGGAAAGGCGATGAGCGAGAGCTCGTGCAGCGGGGTCAGGTCGTCCTTCTCGGGCGGCCGCAGGATGGTGAAGTGGACGAGGTCCACGTTGGGATCGGCCTTCAGCAGCCGCCGCCAGGTCCGCTCGCCCGCATGCGGCTCTCCCGACACCAGCAGCACGCGCAGCCGGTCGCGCACGCCGTTGATGGAGACCACCGCGCGGTTATTGATGTCGCTGACCTCTCCCGGCCGGGTCTCGGCCGTCATCTCGACGACGGTCGGGCCGCCGCGCTCGATGGTGAAGGCGATGCGGTGCTCGCGGCCAACGGGGACGGATTCCACGCGCGGCGCGCCGCCATCGCGGCGGATGGTCAGGCGCGCGGCGCCGCCCTGCTGGGTCGCGCCCAGGTCTTCCACCACCACGCGCAGCTCGACCTGGCGGCCGACGATGCCGAAGCCCGGCGCCTCCACGATGCGGATGCGGCGGTCCACCTCGCCGGCCCTGCCGGGGAGCAGCAGGTGGAAGGGTGCGTCGAGATTCGGCGCCGGCGGCAGGTCGTGCACCTGGCCGTCGGTCAGCGCGATGACACCGGCAAGGCGCGCGCGCGGCACCTCGGCCAGCGCGCGTTCCACCGCGGACCAGAGCCGCGTGCCCTGGTTGCCGGCCTCCGGCACCTCGACGGTGCGCAGTTCCAGTTCCGGCAGGCGGCGCGCGCGGGCCTCCAGCGCCTCACGCGCCGCCTCGATCTGGCGGGTGCGGTCGGCGACGCCGGTGCTGTCGCTGCGGTCCACCACGAGCAGCGCAATGTCGGGCCGCGTCTCGCGCGTCTCCTCCACCAGGCGGGGATTGGCCAGCGCCAGGAACAGCGCCGCGAAGGCCGCGAGCCGCAGCAGCGCGCCGCGCGCCGGCGCGATGCGGCGCTGCCCCTCGGCGGTGACGACGACGCGGATCAGCGCCGGCGCGAGCGCGGCGAGCACCACGACGGCAAGCGCGACCAGCAGCCAGTGCGGCAGGACGGGCGCGAAGTCGATGCCGGCCAGGACCTGGTTCATGCCTGGCGCGTCCCTTTCAGCGAGACATGCTCCCATGCCGCGACGAGGACCAGCGTGGCGGCCGCGAGCGCGGCGAGCAGCAGCGGCGACAACCAGCCGCCGACCACCGCGAGACAGGCGAGCAGGCCGAGCCCCGCGAGGTGCGACAGCGGCAGGTTCGCGGCACTCAGCCGCTTGAAGGCGGCGAGGCCCGCGAGGTAGAGCGCCGGCGCGCCGAGCAGCGTCGCGACGTCGCCGGGCTCGGCATGGCCGCCGGGGTGGTGCAGCACGCGCTCGTCGCCGACGGCGGCGACCACGATGCCTGCGACGATGGGCATGTGCAGATAGGTGTAGCCGAGCCGCGCGAGGTGGCCGGGATCGTCGGTCTTCTCGGCGTGGTGCGCGGAGCGCTCGGCGCCGATGTGGAAGTAGATCCACCACATCGCGATGCTGCCGGCGAGCGCGACGAGAAAGGCCGCCGCGTTCCCGGGCGTCCATTCGAGCTCGCCGAAGGTCGCGCCGGTGACGAGCAGCGATTCGCCGAGCGCGATGATGACAAAGAGCGCGCATCGCTCCGCGAGGTGGCCGCCATCCACGTCCCAATCCGCCGTGGTCGACCGGCCGAGGCCCGGCACGCGGAAGCCGATCGTGGGCGCCGCGGTCCAGATCCCGAGCGCGAGCACCCATGCCCCCAGGCGGGCCGTGTCCTCGACCGCCGCGCCGATCAGCCAGAACGGCGCGGTCGCGGCCTGCCAGGCGAGGATGCGCTGGAAGTTGCGGCGCAGCGACTCGTTGCCCTGGCTCGCCCAGACCATGAAGGCGCTGCGCGACAGCTCGACCGCGACATAGGCGAGCGCGAAGACAAGCCCCATCCGGTCGTAGGCGTGCGGGATCGACATCGCCGCGAGCATGCCGCAGACCATCAGCACGAAGAGAAGCAGCCGCGTCGCGCCACGGTCGGGATCCAGCCAGTTCGTCACCCAGGCCGTGTTCACCCAGGCCCACCAGACCGCGAGGAACAGCACGAGCGTCCGCAGCGCGCCGAGCGGCGTGAGGTCGGCCAGCAGCGCGTGGCTCAGCTGCGTGATGGCGAAGACGAAGACGAGGTCGAAGAAGAGCTCGACATAGGTGACGCGCGCCTGGCCGTCGCGCGAGCGCAGCAGCGAGGTCTCGACCGCCGCGTCCATCAGTTCCCGAGCCTTTCCAGGATGGCCGGCACGTGCACCTGGTCGCCCTTGTAGTTGCCGGTCAGCGCGTACATCACGACGTTGGTGCCGAAGCGATAGGCCAGCACGCGCTGCCGCGCGCCGCCGGGCACCGTGGCGTAAGGGTTGTTGCCGCGCGCATCCACCGCCCAGGCCGCGGCCCAGTCATGGCCGCCGATGATCACGGGGCTGACGCTGTCATTGGCGCGGTCCTGCTCGCGCGCCGCCCAGACCACGCCGCCGGCGAAGCGCCCGGGCAGTTCCGAGAGCAGGTAGAAGGCGCGGCGCAGCACATGGTCCTCCGCCACCGGGGCCAGCGGCGGGATGGAGAGGTCGCGCGTGATCCGCCGCAGCGCCTGCTTCGACCCCGGCGAGAAGCCCTCGCCCGAGCCCTCGTCGCGGGTGTCGAAGAAGATGATGCCGCCTGACCGCATGAAGCCGTTCAGCGCGGCGACGGCCTGCGCGTCGGGCTGCGCCGCCTCGCCCAGCACGGGCCAGTAGAGCAGCGGGAAGAGCGAGAGGTCGTCGCGCCCGGGCACCACCGCCATGGGATCTGCCAGCGACGCCGCGGTGCGCCGGTTCACGAAATCCGACAGGCCCACCAGGCCGGCGCGCGAGATCTCGTCCACCTCGGCGTTGCCGGTTTGGACGTAGGCCAGCCGCGTCGCCAGCGCCGCATTGCCGTCCGGCGATTGCGCGACGGCCGGCGCGCCCATCAGCACCAACGCCAGGGGCACCGCCCGCGCCAGCAGCGCCGGACGGCCGATCGCGCCGCGCAGGAACAGCGAGGCAATGAGGTCCGCCACCAGCAGCAGCGTCGCCGCCGCCAGCAGCCAGGGCCCGAGGTCCCGTTCCGCCGGCACGCCGCCGATCGCCTGCACCCGCGCCGTGGGCGGCGGCGGCGGCGCAAGCCGCGGCGCGGCGATCCCCGCGCCGAGGTTCAGCGCGCGGCGCTGCGACGCCTCGGCCGTCGTCACGCCCGTGCCGTACCAGCCGGGCGGATGGCGCGGGCTTGCGACTTCCTCGGCGATGCGGTTGGCCGCGAGCGGCTGCGCGCCCGGCGGCGGCGCGCCCAGCCGGCCGAAGCCGTCCAGCGTCTCGATCGGCGCGAGCGGCGCCTCGCCATCCGATCCCGCGACGCCGGCGGACAGCGACACCAGCCGCCGCAGCATGTCGACGAAAAGCCCGGACAGCGGCAGGTTCGACCAGTCGGCATTCGCCGTGACGTGGAACAGCACGATGCGCCCGGCGCCGCGGCTTTCATGCGTGACCAGCGGCGTGCCGTCCGCGAGCCGCGCCCAGGTCCGCCCGGTCAGCCGCGCAGAGGGCTCGGCCAGAACCTGGCGCTCCACCGTGACTTCCGGCGACGGGTTGAGCCCGGCGAAGGGCGAGCCCTCGGGGAAGGCCGCGAGGCGCTGCGGCTGTTCCCAGGACAGCGCGCCGCCGATCTGCCGCTCGCCCGCGCGCAGCGGCACCGGCAGCAGCCCGTCCGGCGATTCCGCGACGCGCGCGCCGGCGAAGCGCACCAGCGTGCCGCCTTCCTCGATCCACTTCGCCAGCGCCTGACGCTCGCGCTCGTCGGAGATCGGGCGGTCCGCGAGGACCAGCACGGAAAGCCGCCGCTGCAGCAACTGGTCCACCGTGCCGCGCCGCAACTCCGCGAAGGGCGACAGCGCACGGTCGAGGTAGAACAGCTCGCCGATCAGCGGCACGTCGGCCGCGGTTTCCTCGCCGCCCGAGATCAGGCCGACGGGGCGGCGGCGGAAGCGCTCATCCAGCAGCACTGTGGCGTTGGCGCCGGCGACATTGTCGAGATCGAGCCGCACGACCTGGTTGCGGATCTCGAGAGGCAGCGGCAGCGCGGCCTCGGCTTCCGTCGCATTGGCGAGGATCGCGACGACGGCGCGGTCGAGCGTGCGGCCGTCGCCGGTGCGGGCGAGCACGACCGCCTCGGTCGGCACGGGAAGCGGCGTGGTGCGCAGCGTGACGATGAGCCGCTCGGCCTCGGCGCGCGGCGGGGGCAGCAGGCGGGTCGGCCGGCCCTCGGCGCGCGCGACGGTCAGCGGGCCGCCGGCAGCGAGCGCCGTGGAGAAGGGCGCGAAGGCGTCGCTGCCGTGCTCGAGCCCGTCGGCGACGTAGAGCGTCGCGACAGAGCCGGCGTTCTGCGCGCGCCAGGCGTTGAAGGCCGCGAGCGCGGCCTCGCGGTCCGGCGCCCAGGGCTTGGGGCGGATCGCGGCGAGGCGGGAGAGCAACTCGCCGGCCGGCATCAGCGCGGTGGCGCGCAGCGGCTCCGGCCCGACGACGGGAGCGGTGAGCAGCAGCGCCGCGCGGCGGCCATCGCGCGCGGCCGCGACCAGCGCGGCATCGGCGGCCGCGACGCGGTCCGGCCAGTCGGCGGCGGAGGCCCAGCCGTCGTCCATCACGAGCAGCAACGCGCCATCGCCCCCGGCGGCGACCGACGGCCCCCAGACCGGGCGCGCCAGGCCGATGATGATCAGCGCGGCCGCGGCCAGGCGCAGCAGCAGCAGCCACCAGGGTGTGCGGTTCGGCGTCTCCTCCGGCGCCGGCAGGTCCTGCAGCAGCGCGATGGCAGGGAAGTCCTGGCGCTTCGGCGCCGGCGGCGTGACGCGCAGCAGCCACCAGAGGATCGGCAGCGCCGGGAGGGCGATGAGCAGCCAGGGCGCGGCGAAGGCGATGGGGCCAAGGGTCAGCATCGGCTGACCTCAGCCGAAATGCGGGACCCTCCCCCGCCAAATGGCCCCCTCCCCCGCTTGCGGGGGAGGGAGGGGGTGGCGGTGCGGAAGATCGAGATGGCGCCCGACGAAGCACCCCCACCCTGGCCCTCCCCCGCAAGCGGGGGAGGGAAGTCATGGGCGGGGGAGGGAGTCGACGATGCGGGGAAGCGCTCGCGGTCTGCCATGGCGGAAGGACGCATCCTGCGCTGCGCCATCACGCCGGCGCCAGCACTTGATGGAGAGCCATCAGCGCGGCCTCCGGCGGCTGGTCCGTGCGGTGCGTCGCGAAGGTCCAGCCCGCGCCCTGCGCGAGCGAGACCAGCGCGGAACGATGCCGCGCGAGCCGCTCGGCATAGACCTCCCGCACGGCTTCCACGCGCGGGATCAGCGCGGCGGGGACGTTGCCGGCGACCGGCTCGAAGCGGATGCGGCCGGCATAGGGCAGCGTCTCCTCCGCGGGATCGAGCACCTGCACCAGGTGCCCGCGCACGCCCTGCGCGGCGAGCGCGGCGATGGCCGCGCGGGTCTCCTCAAGCGGTTCCCAGAAATCGCCGAACAGCACGGCGCGGGCATGGCGCGCGATGCGGTGGTCCTCCGGCCGCGTCGCCATCTGGCCAAGGGAATCCGCGATCGCCGGCAGCGCGTGCCGCCCCGCGAAGGGCCGCGGCAGGCCGAAGAGCCGCACGCGCTCGCCGCCGCGCAGCAGCAGCGACGCCAGCGCTAGCAGCAGCAGTTGCGCGCGCAGCGCCTTGCCCGGCACTTCCCGGGAGCTGCGCCACTCCATTCCCGGCCCGGCGGCGGTCCAGAGCGCCACGGTCTGCGCGGCCTCCCACTCCGTCTCGCGGATGAAGAGCCGGTCGGACTTGCCGGATTGCCGCCAGTCGATGCGGTTCGCCTGGTCGCCCGGGACGTAGGCGCGGAACTGCCAGAAGGCCTCGCCGGGCCCGGCGCGGCGGCGGCCATGCAGGCCCGGCATCACTGTCGAGGCAACGCGCTCGGCCTCCACCAGCAGCGGCGGCAGCGCCGCGCCGAGCTGTTCCGCCCAGGGAACCGTGATGGATGCGTTAGCCAAGCTGGGCCTTCAGACGGTCCAGGACCTCCGACAGGTGCACGCCATCCGCGCGGGCGGAGAAGTTCAGCGCCATGCGGTGGCGCAGCACGGGCTCGACGAGCGCCAGCACGTCCTCGACACTGGGTGAGAGCCGACCGTCCAGCACGGCGCGGGCGCGCGTCGCCAGCATCAGCGCCTGCGCCGCACGGGGCCCCGGCCCGTAGGCGAGGTGGCGGCGGACATCCTCGATCTCCGTCGTCTCGGGGCGTGCGCCACGGACCAGGCGCAGGATCGCGTCCACCACGCCCTCGCCGACGGGAAGCCGCCGGATCAGGGACTGCGCGGTGATCAGCTCCGCGCCCGTCATGGCCTGGACGGGCTTCGCCTCGGCCGCGCCGGTGGTCGCGAGCAGCATCGCGCGCTCGGCGGCCAGGTCGGGGTAGGAAACGTCGATCTCCAGCAGGAAGCGGTCGAGCTGCGCCTCGGGCAGGGGGTAGGTGCCTTCCTGCTCGATCGGGTTCTGGGTGGCCAGCACATGGAAGGGCGCGGGCAGGGGGTGGACCTCGCCGGCGATGGCCACCTTGTGCTCCTGCATCGCCTGCAGCAGCGCGGATTGCGTGCGCGGGCTCGCGCGGTTGATCTCGTCGGCCATCAGGAGCTGGCAGAAGATCGGGCCCTTGATGAAGCGGAAGTGGCGCTTCCCATGGGCGTCCTCCTCCAGCACCTCGGAGCCCAGGATGTCCGACGGCATCAGGTCCGGCGTGAACTGCACGCGCTTGGCGTCCAGCCCGAGCACGGTCCCGAGCGTCTCCACCAGCTTGGTCTTGCCGAGGCCCGGCACGCCGACCAGCAGGACATGCCCGCCGGAGAGCAGGGTGATCAGCGTGCGCTCGATCACCGTCTCCTGCCCGAAGATGACGCGGCCGATCGCCTGGCGGACGCGGGCCAGGGTGGCGGCCAGCGATTCGGCCTCGGCCACCAAAGCCTTCGCTTCCGTCGGATCTGCCACTTCAACCATCGGGGGCCGGCTCCCTATATGTCGGCGACGAGCATATGGGCCGAGTATCCACCCTGCCCATACCGGCCGCCAGTTACGGTCGGTTGCTGTCGGGCCTTGCAACTTCGGGGCCGGCGGGGAGGATCGCGGTTGTTGGGCAGGCGCGTGGCGGCGGCACGGATGCGGGAAGGCTCATGAGGGAAGCTCAGGCCAGGGACGGGCAGGCGGAGAAACCGGGGCGGGCGCTGCCGAGGCTCCGCCACGATTGCGGCGACCTCGCGATGCGGATCGCCAAGGACGGCACCTGGTTCTACCGGGGGAGTCCCATCGGCCGGAAGGAGCTGGTCTGCCTCTTCGCCTCGGTGCTGAAGCGGGAGCCCGATGGCGGCTATGTCCTCGAAACCCCGGTCGAGCGCGGCCGGATCGAGGTCGAGGACGCCCCCTTCGTCGCGGTCGAGATGTTCTGGCGCGACTGCGCCGACCCCTTCGTCCCCAATCCCAAGCCGCGGCAGTGCCTGACCTTCCGCACCAACCTCGACGAGATGGTCACCGCGGATTCCGAGCACCCCATCCGCGTCGCCATCGACCCGAGGTCGCGCGAGCCGCGCCCCTATGTCACGGTCCGCCCGGGCCTCGAGGCGCGGATCAACCGCGCGGTGTTCTACGAGTTGGTCGCGCTGGCCCAGCCCGAGACTGTGGACGGGCGGAAACTGCTCGGCGTCTGGTCCGAGGGCGTCTTCTTCCCGATTGACGAGGCGCCCGAGGGCCTGGGCGTCCGGCGCGCCGCGGAGTGACGGCGGGGCTGCCGGTTCCCCTCGGCGAGTTGCCGTCGCGCGCCGAGATCGCGGCGCGCCTGGCTGATCCCGCGCTGCTCGCTTCCGTGAGGCCCGACGTCTCGGAGGAGGCGCTGTGGGCCGCCGAGACCGGCACGATGCGCGACGCCGCGGTGCTGGTGCCGATCGTGTGGCATGCCGCGCCCTCCATCCTGCTGACGCGGCGCTCCGACGCGCTGTCCAAGCATCCCGGCCAGGTCGCCTTTCCCGGCGGGAGGCTCGAGCCCGGCGAGACCGCGGAGGCCGCCGCGCTGCGCGAGGCGGCGGAGGAGGTCGGCCTCGATCCCCGGCTGCCGGAGATCGCGGGCCAGCTGCCGCCGCACATGACGGGCACGGGCTTCCGGGTGACGCCGGTGGTCGCCTTTCTCGACCCGCCGCTGACCCTGACGCCGGACCCGAGCGAGGTCGCGGCGATCTTCGAATTGCCGCTCGCGACGCTGTTCGACCCCACGGCGCCGACGCGGCGGAAGGTGGAGATCCGCGGCCGGTCGCGCGACTTCTGGGTCTGGCCGCACCCGGAGCACCTGGTCTGGGGCGCCACGGCGAAGATGCTGCTGACGCTGTCGCGGCTGCTCAGGGCGTAGCGGCCGGGCTATCAGTCACGGCATGGCCGCCTTCGTTGCCGTCATCCTGACGCTCACCCCCTTCGCGCTCTACCTCGCCTGGCGGCGCTATGGGCCGGGGTCGGGGGAGCCGTCGTCCGGCATGGTGCTGGTTCTGCTGCTCGGCGTCGGGCTGATGCTCGGCGCCGCCGTGTGGTTCGGCCTGTCGCGCGCCTTCACGCCGAACGAGGCCTATGTGCCGGCGACGCTCGGCCCCGATGGCCGCATCAGCCAGGGCCATGGCGAGACGCGGCGGTGACCGGGGATCCGCACCACGCCAGGATCCCGCCGCCGGCCTTCCTGGCCGGCCCCGCCCCGGCCGCGGTGCTGGCCGCGCTGCCCGGCGCGCGCGCGGTCGGCGGCTGCGTGCGGGATGCCCTGGCCGGGCGCGACGTGCATGACGTCGATGTCGCCGCCCCGCTGCCGCCCGAGGAGATCGCCAGGCTGCTGCAGGCCGCCGGGCTCAAGGTCTTCGAGACCGGGCTGAAGCACGGCACGGTCACCGCCGTGCTGGGCGGCGTGCCGGTGGAGGTCACGGCGTTGCGCCGCGACGTCGCCACTGACGGCCGGCACGCCGAGGTCGAATGGACCACCGACTGGCGGGAGGACGCGGCGCGCCGCGACTTCACGATCAACGCCATGTCGCTCGATGCCGTGGGCCGTCTCTGGGACTATTTCGGCGGCCGCGAGGACCTCGCGGCGGGGCGCGTGCGCTTCGTCGGCGACGCCGCGACCAGGCTCGCCGAGGACTACCTCCGCGCGCTGCGCTTCTTCCGCTTCCTGGCGCGCTATGGCCGGGGCGAGCCCGACCCGGCCGCGCTCGCCGCCATTCGCGACGCCGTGCCGGGCCTGGCCGCCCGGATCGCGCCGGAGCGGATCTGGATGGAACTGAAGCGCCTGCTGGAAGCACCCGACCCGACCGGGGCGGTCGGGCTGATGCGCGAGACCGGGCTGCTGGCGGCCGTGCTGCCGGAGGCCGGCGACGGCGCGGCGCTGGACAGGCTGGTCGCGATCGGGGCGCCGGCCGACCCGTTGCTCCGGCTGGCGGCGCTGGTGCCGGAGCCCCTGGGGATCGCCGCGCGGCTGCGGCTGTCCCGGGAGGAAGCGGCCCAACTTTACCGTTTTAGCGTTTTAGCCTTTTACCCCTCAAACCCGGACGATGTGCCGGCGCTGCGGGCCTGGCTGGCCGAGCGGGACAAGGCGCGTGCGCTGGACGAATTGTGGCTGGCCGAGGCGCGGGACGGCGTGGACCGGTCCGCGCTCCGCGCAGCCGTGGCCGCCATGGAGCAGCCAGTCTTCCCGCTGCAGGGCCGCGACCTGCTGGCGCTTGGCCTCACCCCCGGGCCGGCGGTGGGCGAGATGCTGGCGGCGATCCGGGCGTGGTGGCTGGAGAACGGCGCCGGACCCGACCGCGACGCCTGCCTGACCGAGGCACGCCGGCGACTCGGGGGGTGAACGGCCGGGGCGGCGTACGGGCCCGCCGCCCCGACCAATCCCGGTGGGCCGAAGCCCCAGAGAGCGCACCCAAGGACCTGACAGACGCAAGGGAAGCCCGGAACGAAACAAGAACTAGCGCATTCCGCGTGGAAAGGCAAGGGCGGCGGGATGACATTAAGGCTGCGCAATGGATCGCAGGCGTTGCCTGAGCGGGCGGTCAGGGTATCGCGGGTGGGGGGATCGCCGCCTGCCGCTGTTCCCGCAGACCTCCCCCCGGGCTAGACCTCCGCGCCATGGCCCGCCCCGCCTTCGACGCAGCCTCCGTCCCGCTCGTGCTGCGGCTCTGGCGGGAGGAAATCCGGCGCTACCCCAGCGCCCTGGCGCTGGCCATCGCCTGCACCCTGGTGCTCGCCGGCGTCACTGCGCTCTACCCCCTCATCATCCAGCAGGCCTTCAACCGCTTCGCCGCCGGCGATCCCGATGTGGTCTGGCTGCTGCCGCCGGTGATCATCGCCGCGACCTCGCTGCGCGGCCTCGCGATGTACGGCCAGGCCATGGCGACGCAGTCCATCGTGCTGCGCGTGATCGAGGGGCTGCAGTCGCGGCTCTTTGCCGCGCTCACCCGCGCCGACCTTGCCCAGGTCGCGCGCGAGGCGCCGGCCCGCCACGCCGCGCGCTTCACGACCGACGCCGCCATGATCCGCGAGGCGCTGTCCAAGGCGATCCAGGGCATCGCCGACATCCTCACGGTCGTCGGCCTGGTGGGCTCGATGCTCTGGATGGACTGGAAGATGGCGCTGCTGGGGATGCTGCTCTACCCCATCGCCGCGGTGCCGATCCTGAAGATCGGCCGGAAGATCCGCCGCGCCTCCTCCGGCATGCAGGACCGCGTGGGCGAGACGGCGGCGCTGCTGACCGAGAGCTTCGGCGCCGCCCGCGTCGTTCGCACCTATCGCCTGGAAGCGCAGGAGCGCGCGCGCGCCGAGGCCGCCTTCGCGCGGCTGCGCGAGAGCACCTTTGCGATCCAGCGCAGCCGCGCGCGGCTCGATCCCGTGCTGGAGGCGCTGGGCGGCATCGCCGTCGCCGCCGTGCTCGGCTTCGTGGGCTGGCGCGTCAGCGAGGGCCTCGGGACCATCGGCGACTTCACGGGCTTCGTCGCGGCGCTGCTGATCGCGGCACGGCCGGTGCGCGCGCTGGGCTCGCTGAACGCCGCGCTGCAGGAAGGGCTGGCCGGCCTGTCGCGCGTCTTCGCGACGGTGGACGAGACGCCGCGCATCCAGGATGCGCCGGACGCCGGCGCGCTGCCCGCGGGCCGGGGGCGCGTCGTCTTCGACGCCGTCGGCTTCGCCTATGACGGCGTGCCGGACGCCGCGCTGTCCGGGCTTTCCTTCGTCGCCGAGCCCGGGCGGACCGTCGCGCTGGTCGGGCCGTCGGGCGCGGGCAAGTCTACCGCGCTGGCGCTGGTGCCGCGGCTCTACGATGCGACGGCCGGGCGCATCACGCTGGACGGCGCCGACCTGCGCGCGGTCACGCTGGCCAGCCTGCGCGACGCCATCGCCTATGTCGGGCAGGACGCGGTGATCTTCGACGACACGGTGCTGGCCAACATCGCCTGCGGCCGCCCAGGCGCGACGGAGGAGCAGGTCAAGGACGCCGCCCGCGCCGCCGCCGCGCATGACTTCATCGAGGCGCTGCCCGACCGCTACGCCACCATCCTCGGCCCCGGCGGGTCGCGGCTTTCGGGCGGCCAGCGCCAGCGCATCGCGCTCGCCCGCGCGCTGCTGCGCAATCCCCGCGTCCTGCTGCTGGACGAGGCGACGAGCGCGCTGGATGCCGAAAACGAGGCGCTGGTGCAGGAGGCGATCGCGCGGCTGCGCGCGGGCCGCACGACGCTGGTCATCGCGCACCGGCTTTCGACCGTGCGCGATGCAGACCTGATCGTCGCGATGGAGGCCGGCCGCGCGGTGGAGCAGGGCACGCATGCCGAGCTGATGGCGCGCGACGGGCTCTATGCGCGGCTGGTCAGGACGCAGGCCTTTTCCGCGTGAGCGGGCCATTCGTGCATCTGCTCGGTTCCGCCGACCCCCACCCGGCCGCTGCGCGGCCACCCTCCCCCGCAAGCGGGAGAGGGAGAGATCGGCGCCTGAGGAAATTCGCGGCGCGCTTCTGACGCGCACCAATCGCCGTCAGGCCGCGAGGTCCTGCGAGAGCGTCCTCGCGCGCTGCGAGGCACGGTCGGCCTCCGTCGCCTGCGTCGCGATCACGGCGAGGTTGTCGTTGATGGTGCCGACGGCGTCGGCGGATTCGTGCAGTCGCGAGGAGATCTCCCGCGTCACGGCGCTCTGTTCCTCGACCGCGGAGGCGATGCCGCCGACGACGCCGTCGAGCTCCCCGATCGACAGGCCGATCGCCTGGATCGAGCTCGCCGCGCGCGACACCGCGCCCTGGATCTCGTTGATCATGCCGGAGATGTCGGCGGTCGCCTTGGCGGTCTGCCCGGCGAGCGTCTTCACCTCCGACGCGACGACCGCGAAGCCCTTGCCGGCCTCCCCGGCGCGCGCCGCCTCGATCGTCGCGTTCAGCGCGAGCAGGTTGGTCTGCCCGGCGATCGCGCCGATCAGGGAGACGATGCGGCCGATGGCGTCCGCCCCGGCGACCAGGTCCGTCACCACGCCGTTCACCGCCGCGGCCTCGCCGGTCGCCTGGCTGACGGTTCGGCTGGCGCTGGCGAGCTGGCGGCTGATCTCCTGCACCGAGCTCGAGAGCTCCTCCGCCGCGGCGGAGATGGCCTGGACGGTGCCCGCGGTGGTGCGGGACGCGTCGGCGGCGCCGGAGGCGCGCGTGCTGGTGATGGCCACCGCGTCGGCGAGGTGCCGGAGCTCGCCATCCACCTCGCGCCCGATCGTCTCGTGCCGGCTGCGCGCGACGACCATCGCCGTGATGTCGGCAGCGTATTTCACGACCTTCACCGGCCGGCCCGAGGGATCGAGGACCGGGTTGTAGGTCGCCTGCAGCCAGAACTCCCTGCCGTCCTTGGCGACGCGGCGGAATTCGCCGGCATTCACCCGGCCGGCACGCAGCCCCTCCCAGAACGCGTGGTAGGCCGCGCCATCGGCTTCCCCCGGCGGCATGAAGAGGCGGTGATGCGCGCCCTTGAGCTCCGCGAGCGTGTAGCCCGTGGTGGTCAGGAAGTTCTCGTTGGCGTGCAGGATCGTGCCATCGAGGCTGAACTCGATCACCGCATAGGCGCGCTGGATCGCCGCGACATGCCCCGCGTCGCTCGCGGCGCGCAGCGTCTCCGCGGTGACGTCGGCGGCGAGCTTGACGATGCCGGCGACGCGGCCGGCGCGGTCGCGCACCGGGCAATAGGCGGCCTGGATCCAGACCTCCCGGCCGCCCTTGGCGAGGCGGCGGAAGCGGCGAGACTGGACCTGCCCGGCGCGCAGCGCGGCCCAGAAGGCGTCGTATTCGGCGCCGGTCTCGGCGGGGTCCAGGAAGATCCGGTGGTGCTTCCCGCGCAGCTCCTCGACCTTGTAGCCCATGACGTCGAGGAAGGCCTGGTTGGCGCCGAGGATGGTGCCGTCGGGGGCGAACTCGATCGCGGCATGGGCGTCGCGCAGGGCGGCGAAGCGGGCGGCATCGGTCAGGGACGCGCCGAGGCGCGGAAGGATGGACATCAGGCGTGTCTCCGGCTGGCCCGGCGGCGTGCAGCCGGGCGACGAGGGCAGGAAAGGGACGCCGACGCGGCGCGGCCGGATTGGGGCGCCTCGGCCTGTGCGGCCTGGCGCGGCATGCTTGTGGTTCGTTGGCCCGGATTGAGCACGGACGGCGTCCCGATGAACCGGCGGGCGCCATCCTCGCCCGGCTATCCTTGCGCTTTGATGAAGGCGGCCGCGGGCGACGGCGCGCTCACTCCCGCCGCAGCACCCCGTCCACCAGGCGGTCCGCCCAGGCCCGGCTGGTGAAGGCCTGGCGCAGCGCGGCCTCGTCGTAATCCTCGCGCACCCAGTCGAGGAAGGGCTTCGGGCCATGCGCCACGAGGTGGGCGCCGTAGGCTTGGAAGAAGGCGTCGAGGATGCCGGTCCGGCTGGAGGAGACATGGCCGAAGCGCCAGTGCAGCTGGTCCAGCGCGGCGGCGACGGGGCGGCCCTGCAGCAGCAGCCAGATGCCGGCGACGAGGCCGGTGCGGTCGGCGCCGGACTTGCAGTGGATCAGCAGCGGCTCCGGCAATTCGGCGAAGAGGCCGGCGAGGCGCAGGATGCGGTCCCGGTGCGGCGCGCCGCGGCTCTCGAACGGCGCGTCGGCATGGATTAGGCCGAGCTCGCCCGCCCGCGCGCGGCCGAGCGCGTCGGATCCGCAGGACTGCCGGTGCCCCCGCAGGTTGATCACGCTGCGCAGGCCGTGCCGCCGTGCGGCCTGGGCAAGCTGCCAGGGCAGGGGGTGGTTGGAGCGATACAGCCGCCCGGGCTCCACCACGCCCCAGTTGCGCCAGGACAGGCGCAGCACGGCATGGTCCACCAGCAGGCTGTTCAGCCAGGCGCGCGAACGGCCGATGGGGGAGGAGAGGTCGGGCACGGCGCCGATATGGCCGGGATGCGCCCGGCGGACCAGAGCGGCGGGCGTGGCATACTTGCGAATAATTCGCAATTGCTGTCTGCCCAACGTACAGCGGCTGAACCAGGTCCTGGTCGGGCAGTCCGTGCAGGAGATCCTCGAGGCCGACATGAAGCTCGAGGAGAAGGCGCTGGGCGACCTGCGCGAGGGCATCGCCCATTGCGAAGCCGTGCGCGACTACGTCTCGCGCGACCTGCTGATGAGGATCCTGGCCGACGAGGAGTAGCACGAGGACTACCTCGACCGGCAGTTCGAACCTGATCCGGCAGATCGGGATCGAGCGCTACATCCTGCTCAACAGCGCCGCCGCGCCGGACCAGGACGAGGCCGGCAAGGACTGAACGGGCCCGAGAACGCGGCGTTGAGGTCTCTCATTCGAGAGGGACCACCATGTCCAAGGCCCATCTTCCCCCCGTGCCGCCCGCCAACCGTGCGCCTCAGGGCGGCGACAACGCCCGCCAGGAAGGCGACATCGCCGCCGACAAGGCCGAGGCGGTCAAGGAATCGAAGGAGCGCAACCTCGCCAGCCAGGGGCGCCAGGGGAACATCAAGACCAATACGACCAACCAGGGCTACCAGCAGGACCGCTGAGGAATGAGCACGCAGCGGCAGACCGACCACAAGCCCGAGACCGACCGCACCGGCGGCGGCCCCGGCTCCTCCCACCAGGGCGGCAGCCACGGCCACGCCACGCGCGAGCGTCACGAGAAGAACCACCCCGAGCCCGGCGAGCCGACGAACCCGCCGAAGTCGCGGATGTCGGGCGGCGGCGGCGAGCGCGACAGCCACCATACGCATGACCCCGCGAAGAAGGGGGAGCGGCGGGGGTAGTGATCTGATTCGGTAGAGGTACCGCACGCCCCCACCCCGACCCTCCCCCCGCAAGCGGGAGAGGGAGCCGTTCCGCGCAGTGGCCGGGCGGCGCTACTCCAGCCGGGCGCCGGAGATCCGCACGACCTCCTGCCACATCGGCCGCTCGCGCGTGACGCGGTCGAGCACGGCCTGCGGCGTGGACCACACGCCCTTGGCGCCGGCGCGGAGGAAGCGATCCTGCATCGCGGCAGGCTCCGTCACCTCGCGGATGGCAGCGGAGGCGCGCTCCACGATCGCCGCGGGCACGCCGGCGGGGAAGGCCATGGCGCACCAGCTCTCCACCACGAAGTCGGGCACGCCGACCTCGGCCATCGTTGGGATGGTCGGCAGCGTCGGCCAGCGCTCCGCCCCGGTCAGCACGAAGGCCTTGCAGCGGCCTTCCTGGATGACCGGCACGTAGCTCGCGAGGTTGTCGAGCGCGAAGGTGAGGTCGCCCGAGAGCATCGCCGGGATGATCTGCGCCGCGCCGCGGAAGGGCACATGCGTCCCGTCGATGCCGAGGCGGGAGGTGAACATGGCGCCCGACAGGTGCCCCGTCGTGCCGACGCCGGGCGAGCCGTAGGAGACGCCGTTGCGCTGCGCCTTCGCCCAGGCCACGAACTCCTGGAAACTGTTGGCGGGGTTGTGCGCCGCCGAGACCACCAGCACGTTCGGCAGCTGCCAGTGCATCGAGATCGGCTGGAAGTCCTTCTGCGGGTCGTAGGGCAGGCGGTTGTAGAGGAACTGGTTGATGTGCCAGGCGCCGAGCGTCAGCGGCGCCATGGAGTAGCCATCGGGCGCGGATTTCGCGAGCGCGTCGGCGCCGATGTTGCCGCCGGCGCCGGGCCGGTTCTCCAGCACGAAGGACTGGCCGAGCTTCTGCTGCAGCCCCTCGCAGAGCAGCCGGCAGAGCACGTCGGTGGAGCCGCCGGGCGGCCAGGGCACGATGACGCGCACGGCCTTGTTGGGCCAGGCGCCGGACTGCGCCAGCGCCGGCGCGGCGAGGCCGGCGGCCGAGGCGGCGAGAAGGCTGCGGCGGGCGATCATGCGACGATCCTCCGGTCTGGTTGGATCCTCGCTCGCACGCCGGCCGCAGCCGCGCAAGCTACCCGTCGCGCGCGGCCTGGGCGCGCCTGTTCTGCGCGGAGACGCTGCCGATCCGCGCGCCATGGACGCCGCGCGCGCCCTTGCCGCTGGCCTTGCTCCGCATGCCGTCCCGCGCGCCGAAGCCCGAGGAAGGATGCTGCGCGCGCTGCGCCTGGCGACGGGCGAGCGCGGCCTTCAGCGCGGCGCGGTGCTCTGCGCGGCGGCGTTCATGGGTGAGTTCCTCGAAGCGCTTGTTCACGCGCTTCAGCGCCGCGGCATAGACCTGCTTGCGGCGCGTCGCCTTGCCGGCCTCGGCGCCGGCCGCGGCGCGCGCCTCGCCCTTGCCGCGCCTGGCGCGCTTGCCCTCGCGGATCAGGTCGCGGAGCTTCGCATGCTCGGTGCGCAGCCGCGTGGCGAGCGCGCGCAACTCCTCGGCCGGCAGGGACGCGATCGCGGGATGGTGGCTCGGCGCGACGAGGGCGAAGCCGTCATGGCCGAGAAGGGTGCGCTCCTCGCGCTGGGTCGTGGGCATGCTGCGATCCTCCTGCCCGCGCCATGCACGAGGCGCGCGCCGTGCGCCATGCCTGGGCGTCCCGCCCCCGTGCCGGGCATCCGCTGCCCGCAATGAACTTGTGGCGTGCGTGAAACGGCCGCGCTCCGTTACGCGCTCGGCCGGATGGAGCTGCGCGGCCCCTGGCGGCAGGCCGCCGCCTGGCTCGGCGAGCTGTCCTACGCGCTCTACATCACGCACATGCCGGCCTATGAGCTGCTCGGCGTCGGCGCCGTCGCCGCCCTGCTCGACCGCGTCTACGACCGGCCGGTCCGGCGCTGGCTGGCGCGCCGGCCGGCGTTGCGCCGGAGGTGAGTTCCCGCCCCCGGCGCGCGTCGCGGCGTCAGGCCGCCAACTGCACCTCGGCCGGTGCGGTCGCGGCCGCGACCAGGGCCTTGATGTCGGGCAGGTTGCCGATGCGGTCGCCGCGCATCGTCTGGCCCTGCGACCATTGCTGCGCCGAGCCCGTGCCGCGCAGCAGCGCGCGCGCCCGTGCCGGGGTCAGCAGCGGCATGCCCTTGGCGCGCAGGACGCCCTGCACGCAGGCCAGCGTCGCGGCGACCATCGGCGCGGCGGCGGAGGTGCCGCCGAGCCGCCCGGTGTAGGTGCGGTGCGGCCCCTCATCCAGCAGGTCGCCATAGCCGGTGGTCACGACCTCCGCGCCCCAGCCCTGGCAGTCCACGGCGTCGCCGAAGTTGGAGAAGGGCAGCCGGCTGCGCGGCAGCCCGGCATGGCCCGAGGCCGGCGCGCCGGCGCCGACCAGGATCGCGCCTGAATCGGACTCCGGGTCGGCGCGGCGCAGCGGGTTGCGCCAGCTGTCGGAGAAGAAGGCGCAGTTCACGTCGTAGATGCTGTCGTCCAGGTTCTCCCGCCCGTTGCCGGCGGCCTGCACGACGATGATGCCCTTGTCCGTCGCGTCCCTGATGGCGTCGAAGATGGGCTCCCACCATTCCACGCAGATGTAGCCTTCCTGGCCCGCCATCGGGCGGAAGCCGAAGCGGGGGCCGGGCATGTGCATCTCGAGCAGCATGATGTCGCCGGCCTGCAGGAAGTCGGTCGCGCGCGCGATCGCGCCCACCGGGCCGATCGGGCTGCCCCAGAAGTTCCGATGGAGGTGCGACACCACGCCATAGGTCGCGTCGGGCGCGATGCCGGTGACGCCGAAGCCGTTGTCGCGCGCGGCCATCTGGCCGAGCACCGCAGTGCCGTGCTGGGTCAGGATGTCCTGCAGCCCGCCCCAGTTCGCCGCCGCATCCGCCAGCAGGCTGATCGAGGGCGAGACCGCGCCGACCAGGTCCTCGTGGTCGAGCTGCCAGGCCCCCTCGATGTCGATGACGCGGATGCCGCTGCCGCGCCCGCCCGGCTGGCCCCAGGCGTGGGAGACGTCGAGGCCGCCCGGCGCGGCCAGGCGGTAGCGCTGCTCGGCGCTGAAATCGGGCGTGGCCGGCGCCTCCGGCGCGGGCAGCACGACGACGGCCTCGACCTCGGGCAGGGCGGCGAAGCGGGGCAGCAGGGCGTCGAGCCGCTCGGGCGGGGCGGGCACCTGCCAGTAGCGGTCCACCCGGCGTTGGGCGCCGGCGCCGAGGCGCGCCATGGTGGCGGCCATGAAGACCGAGGTCTGGCGCAGCGGCGCCGCGACCAGGCTTTCCTCGACAAGCAGGTCGTGGAAGGAGCCGAAGGGACGCGCGACCACGCCGGGCGGCACCGGGTCGGCGGCCATGCGGGCGGCGGAAGCGGGCTGCCGCAACTTCACGATGAGCTCTGGTTCCATCTGCCATCCCCCGAACGCGTTAATCATTTTGTATATCGTTCATTCCGCGTGGATGCACCACCGAAATCGTGCCTGGGTTGATTCCGCGGCCCGGGGACTCCGGGGAAAGGGAATCGCGGCGGTCCGGACGCGGGCACGCGGCCGCGCCACCGCCAGCGGCGGGAGGGATCGGTTGCGGGGGCGGGGAAGCGCGGCCGGACTGCCCGGCCGGGCGGCTCAGGGCCAGCCGGTCTCGGGCGGGAGCGACATCAGGATCGCCTCGACATTCCCGCCGGTCTTGAGGCCGAAGATCGTGCCGCGGTCGTAGAGCAGGTTGAACTCGACATAGCGCCCCCGCCGGACGAGCTGGTGGGCGCGCTCGGCCTCCGTCCAGGGCTCCTCCATGCGCTTGCGAACGATGGCCGGGTAGGACGCGAGGAAAGCCTGGCCGACGTCACGGGTGAAGGCGAAGTCGGCTTCGATCCCCTTGCCCGGCGTGCGGTCGCCGAGCCAGTCATAGAAGATGCCGCCCAGGCCGCGCGGCTCGTTGCGGTGGGGGAGGAAGAAGTACTCGTCGCACCACTGCTTGAAGCGCGGGTAGTAGGTATCGTCATGCCGGTCGCAGGCGGCCTTGAAGGCGGCGTGGAACTCGGCCGCGTCCTCCTTCGAATGGGGGGCGTCGTGGTCCATCGGGGTGATGTCGCCGCCGCCGCCGAACCAGGCCTTGGACGTCACGATGAAGCGGGTGTTCATGTGCGCCGCCGGCACGCGCGGGTTGCGCGGGTGGGCGACGAGCGAGACGCCGGTGGCCAGGAAGCGCGGATCGGCGTCGGCGCCCGGGATCTGGCGGCGGAACTCGGGGGAGAATTCGCCGAAGACGGTGGAGACGTTGACGCCCACCTTTTCGAAGACGCGGCCCTTCATCACCGACATCACGCCGCCGCCGCCCTCCGGCCGGTCCCAGGCGGTGCGGACGAAGCGGCCGGGCGGGAGATGCGCGTGCGGCCCGGTCTCCAGCGCGTCCTCGCAGGCCTCGAAGGCGGCGCATAGCCGGTCGCGGAGGCTTTCGAACCAGGCCCGCGCGCGCGGCAGCAACGGGTGATCCTGCGGGGCGGGGGCGGTGGTCATGCGGCCTGCGATCCTGTGGGCTGGCGGCTGTCGTCGCGCCGCGCGGGACGCAGATTAAGAGCGCCTTCATCGGAACGCGATCCCTCCCGCGACTGGCGTCGAGCGCGGAAAAAATTGCAGCATTTTCAGGATCGCGGCCGGATTTACAGTCTGGCGACCCCACCTTTATATGCGTCGCAGCGTCGCCGGCGGCCGGGACGGATGGCGCGTGCCCCTGACCGGGCATGCGACGACGGACGGCCCGATCGGACTGGACGGTGTGAAGGCGGCTTGGACGTGCCGCGTGAAGGCGGCCGTGCCGCCTTGCGTGGGCGGCGCGGAAGGGGACGACAGATGGCCGAAACGATGGTGTCCCGGCAGGACACCGTGCCTGGCGAGACCCGCCGGGACTTCCTGAAGCTCACGACCGGGGCCTTCGCCGCCGTGACCGTCGGCGCGATCGCCTGGCCCTTCATCGATTCGATGAACCCCGCGCGGGACGTGCTGGCGCTCTCCACGACCGAGGTGGACCTCGCCCCCGTCGCGGTCGGCCAGGCCATCACGGTGGTCTGGCGCGGCAAGCCGATCTTCGTGCGCAACCGTACGGCGGACGAGGTCAAGCAGGCGCGCGAGGTACCGATGTCGCAACTGCCCGATCCGCAGGCCGACCAGGCGCGCGTGCAGCGCGACCCGTGGCTGGTGATGATCGGCATCTGCACGCATCTCGGCTGCGTGCCGCTGGGCCAGAAGCCGACGGATCCGAAGGGCGAGTATGGCGGCTGGTTCTGCCCCTGCCACGGCAGCCAGTACGACACGTCGGGCCGCATCCGTAAGGGGCCGGCGCCGGCGAACCTGCCTGTGCCGCCCTACACCTTCACCGCCGCTGACAAGATCACCATCGGCTGACGGATGCCGGGCGCGGTATGGTCCGCGCCCGCCCTGACGCCTGACAACGAATAGGAGCCAAGGTCCGATGGCTGGGCTTCACCAGAGCGAGTTCTCCAACCCGGTGGTGCGCTGGATCGACACGCGCCTGCCCGTATTCACGATGATGCAGAAGGAGTACGGGACGTTTCCGACGCCCCGGAACTTCAACTACTTCTGGAACTTCGGCGCGATCGCCATGGTGACGCTGATCATCATGATCGCGACCGGCGTCTTCCTGTCGATGCACTACACCGCGCACACCTCGATGGCCTTCGACAGCGTCGAGCGGATCATGCGCGACGTGAACTACGGCTGGCTGCTGCGCTACGTGCACGCCAACGGCGCCTCGATGTTCTTCATCGCGGTCTACATCCACATCTGGCGGGGGCTCTGGTACGGGTCCTACAAGGCGCCGCGCGAGATCCTGTGGATCCTGGGCGTCGTGATCTTCCTGCTGATGATGGCGACCGCGTTCATGGGCTATGTGCTGCCCTGGGGCCAGATGTCCTTCTGGGGCGCCACCGTCATCACCAACCTCTTCTCCGCCATTCCGGTGGTCGGCAACTCCATCGTGACCTGGCTGTGGGGCGGCTTCAGCGTGGACAACCCGACGCTCAACCGCTTCTTCAGCCTGCACTACCTCCTGCCCTTCGTGATCGTGGGCGTGGTGTTCCTGCACGTCGCGGCGCTGCACGTGACGGGGTCGAACAACCCGCTCGGGATCGAGCCGAAGGGCCCGCAGGACACGCTGCCCTTCCACCCCTACTACACCATCAAGGACAGCGTCGGCCTGGTGGTGTTCCTGACCTTCTGGGCCTTCATCGTCTTCTTCTTCCCGAACTACCTGGGCCACCCCGACAACTACATCCCGGCCAACCCGCTGGTGACGCCGGCGCATATCGTGCCCGAATGGTACTTCCTGCCGTTCTACGCGATCCTGCGCGCGGTGCCGGACAAGCTGGGCGGCGTGGTGCTGATGTTCGGCTCGATCGCGATCCTGTTCATCCTGCCCTGGCTCGACACCTCGCCGGTGCGCTCCATGCGCTTCCGCCCGGTGGCGAAGTGGTTCCTGCTGCTCTGGGCCGTGTCCTTTTTCGCTCTGCTCTGGGCCGGCGGGAAGCCGCCCGAGGGCATCGCGGTGGTGATCGCCCGCGTCGCGACCGCCTATTACTTCGCCTACTTCCTGGTGATCCTGCCGCTGCTCGGCCGGCTGGAGCGTCCGCTGAAGCTGCCAGAGAGCATTGCCCTGCCCGTGCTGCGGGGGGGTGGGCCGCTGCCCGCCGGCGCTGCCGCGAAGCCGATGGAGAAGGCCTGATGTCCCGCCTGCGTAACCTGGTCGGCGCCCTGGTCCTGGGCGCCGCCGCGGCCCTCAACGCAGCGCCGGCCCGCGCGGCGGAAGGCGAGATCCATATCCCGTCCGTCCGCTTCTCCTTCGAGGGGCTGTTCGGCACCTTCGACCGGGCGTCTCTGCAGCGCGGCTTCCAGGTCTACAAGGAGGTCTGCTCGAACTGCCACTCGATGCGGCAGATGTACTACCGCAACCTGCTCGAGATCGGCCTGACGGAGCCGCAGGTCCGCGCCATCGCCGCGCAGATCCAGGTGATGGACGGCCCGAACGACACCGGCGAGATGTTCGAGCGGCCGGCGCGGCTGTCCGATCATTTCCGCCGGCCCTTCGCCAATGACCAGGCCGCGCGCGCCGCCAACAACGGTGCCCTGCCGCCCGACCTGTCGGTCATCGTGAAGGCGCGCGAGGGTCACGCCGACTACATCCACGCCCTGCTGACCGGCTACGAGGATCCGCCCGCCGGCTTCACCCTGATGGACGGGATGAACTACAACGCCTACTTCCCCGGCCATCAGATCGCGATGCCCCGCGTGCTGAACGACGACCAGATCGAATACGCCGACGGCACCAAGGCGACCGTCGACCAGATGGCGCGCGACGTCACCACCTTCCTGGCCTGGGCGGCCGAGCCCGAGCTCGAGGCGCGGCGCCGCATGGGCATCAAGATCGTCCTGTTCCTGATCGTGCTCGGCGGCCTGACCTACGCCGTGAAGCGCCGCATCTGGGCCGACGTGAAGCACTGAGGCTTCGCCCTCCGCGACGCCGAGGCAAGGGGCCGCTCCGCAAGGGGCGGCCCCTTCCGCTGTCGGGGGGGTGACTGCGCCGCCTCTTTGCGATGCGGCAAGGCTCGGCCAAGATCGCGCCGGTCTCAACCTGGAACGATGACGCTCGGCCTCCGGCTCCTCACCCTCGCGCTGCTGCCGTGGCTCGCCGCCTGCAAGGAGGACGCGCCGGCCGCCGCGCGCACGCCCGCGGCACCGCCGCGCCATGCCGAGGCGCAGGCCGCGGCCGAGGCGAGGCTGCGCCAGCGCCTGTCCATCGACGGGCCGCTCGCGCTGCGTGCCGTCCTGGCGCATCGCCAGCTGCTGGCGGACACCGTCGCGGTCTGCGGCCAAGTCAACCCGACCGGCCGGCCCGACACGCCCTGGCTGCCCTATGTCGCCGTCGTCGCCTTCGAGGGCGCGCAGGTCGCGCGGCTCGACCTCGTGCTCGCCCTGACCTCGCCCGAGGCGACGCGGGTCTATTTCGAGATGGTGGACCGCTGCTTCGACGGCGGCGGCCCGCCGGTGCCGCGCGGCGGGGCGCGCCCGCTGCCTCCAGCGCCCGAGGGGCTGCAAGGCGCCGAGGGCGTTGCGGCTTCGCTGCGAGCACCGCCGCCGACCGCGCTGCCTTCGACCAACGCGCCGCTGATCCAGCCCGCACCGGCGCCGCAGCCCGGCACGCCGCTCGCGGCCGGCCAGCCCATGCCGCGCGGCGCGGTGATGACAAGCCAGCGGACGCCCGCCAACATCCGCGCCGAGCCGAATGGCGGCAGCGCGATCCTGCGCGTCGCGCCGCGCGGCTCCGTCCTGCAGGTCTTCAGCGAGGCGCCGGGCGGCTGGCTGATGGTCGGCGAAACCGAGCCCTGGGGCTGGGTGCACGCCTCGCTGCTCGACGGCCGCTGACGCCGCCTACCATGTCCAGGCGTAATCGGCGTCTCCAGCCGCGCTCTCCGCCGCGAGCCACGCGTCGCCGTCCACCCGCCCGCCGGGCGGAGCGTAAAGCGCGCTGCCCAGCACGAGCCCCACCATGATCATCAGTGCCGCCGACGCCGCCAGCAGCAGCCTGTCGTGATCGCGCATGGCCGTATTCCCTCTGTCCGGCGAGGGCAGCAGAGCGCGAAGGGCGCGGCCGCGTCCCGAAGGGCGGGCGAATCCTGTCCGAAACCGCCCCGCGACAGGCCGCGCCGCGGCCGCTATGACGCGCGCGCCACGCCTTCCGGAGCCCGCGCATGAGCGACGAGATCACCCCCGTCATCGGCCTGATCGGCGGGTCGGGCCTGTATGACATACCGGGGCTCGAGGACCGGGAATGGCGGCGCGTCGCGACGCCCTGGGGCGATCCGTCGGACGAGATCCTGTTCGGCCGGCTCGGCGGCGTGCCCGTGCGCTTCCTGCCGCGGCACGGGCGCGGGCACCCGACGCCGCCGTCGGAGCTGAACTACCGCGCCAACATCGACGCGCTGAAGCGCAGCGGCTGCACGGACGTCGTCTCGCTCTCCGCCGTGGGATCGCTGCGGGAGGACCTGCCGCCCGGGCACTTCGTCATCGTGGACCAGTTCATCGACCGCAGCTTCGCCCGCGCGAAGAGCTTCTTCTCCTCGGGCTGCGTCGCGCATGTCTCGGTCGCGCATCCCGTCTGCCCGCGCATCGGCGACGCGCTGGAACACGCCGCGCGCGGCCTCGGGCTGCCGGTGACGCGCGGCGGCACCTACCTCGTGATGGAAGGGCCCCAGTTCTCGACCAAGGCGGAGAGCAAGCTGTATCGCCAGTGGGGCTGCAGCGTGATCGGCATGACGAACATGCCGGAGGCCAAGTTGGCCCGCGAGGCGGAGCTCTGCTACGCGACGGTGGCCATGGTCACCGATTTCGACTGCTGGCATCCCGACCACGACCACGTCACGGTCGAGCAGGTCGTGAAGGTCCTGTTCTCCAACGCCGATGCGGCGCGCGCGCTGGTCGCCGAGGTGGTGCCGGCGCTGGGGCGGCCGCGCGGGCCGTGCCCGGCGGGCTGCGACCGCGCGCTGGATCATGCGCTGATCACGGCGCCGGAGCGGCGCGATCCCGCGCTGCTCGCGAAGCTCGACGCGGTGGCCGGGCGCGTGCTGCGCGGCTGATCCGTTGCGCCGGCCGCGGTTGCGCCGTTCCGCATTGTGACGTGACTCCGGCCGCGGGCGGGGCTGACAATCTCGTCGTATTTCACGAGGGCCCATGCATATCGCGCCTGCCCGTGGGCCGGGCCTTCTGCCAACGCGCTCCGCGCGGACCACGGTGCGGATGCACCTCGTGCTCGTCGTGCTCGCGGCGGTCCTGCCGCTCCTGCTCCTCGCAGGCGGGCTCGCGGCGGCCTATGTGCGGGCGGAGACCGAACGGTTCGAGCGCGGCGTGCGCGACGGCGCGGTGGCCGCGGCGATCGCCGTGGACCGCGAGCTGAACGCCCTCGTCACGACGCTCAGCACCCTGGGCTCCGCACCTTCGCTCGCGGAAGGTCGGCTCGCCGAGTTCCACGCCCATGCCGCCGCGGCGAAGCGGGCGATCGGCGCCGACATCTACCTCCGCGACGCGACCGGCCGCCAGGTGCTGGCCACGCGCGCGCCCTATGGCGAGGCCATGCCCGCCGGCAGCTCGATCTCGCGATGGGACGAGGAGATCATCGCCGGCAGGCGTCCCTTCGTGACCGGGCACTACCGCGGCCGCATCGACGGGGAGCACAGCTTCGCGGTGGTCGTGCCGGTCGTCCTCGGCGGCGAGGTGCGCTGGCTGCTGCATGTCAGCGTGCCGACGGCCAGGCTGCGCGACATCCTGCTGGCGCAGCGCGCGCCGCCGGGCGGCGGCATCGGCCTGTTCGACCGCGACCACGTCATCCTCGCCCGGCGGGCCCGGCACGACGAGACGGTCGGCACGCGGAGCGCGGCCGCCGCCGCGACGGTGCCGATGACCGGCGAGGAGGCGACGCTGCGCTTCGTCGGGCGCGACGGCGAGGAGGTCTATTCCGCCCAGCGGCGCCTTGCCGGATCCGGCTGGACGGTGGCGGCGGGTGCCCCGGTGCGGGTGATCGAGGCGCCGCTGCGCCGGCGGCTCTGGGCCGCGGCGGGCATCGGCGCCGCGCTGCTCGCCCTCGCCCTGGGCGGCGCGTGGTCCTTCGGCAACCGGCTGGCCCGCGCCATCCGCGGCCTCGCGGCCTTCGGCGCGAGCGTCGAGGGCGGCGCCCTCTCTGCGCCGCCGACGACCGGAGTGCGCGAGGTCGACGAGACCGCAGAGACGCTCCTCTCCGCCGCCGCGCGGCAGCGGCTGATGGTGCATGAGCTGAACCATCGCGTGCGCAACACGCTCGCGATGGTGGATTCGATGGTCCGCCTCAGCGCGCGCCACGCCGCTGACGTGCAGGACTTCAAGCTGCGGCTGTCCGAGCGCATCCGGGCGCTGGCGCACACCCATGTCCTGCTGTCGGGCGCGCAGTGGCGGGATGCGGAACTGCGGGACGTGCTGAGCACCGAGCTCGCCGCGCATGACGCCGCGGGGTCGGGACGCGTGACGCTGGACGGGCCCGACGTGTCGCTGCCCGCCCGGCTCTCCGTCGCCTTCGGCATGCTGGCGCATGAACTCGCGACCAACGCCGCGAAATACGGCGCGCTGTCCGTGCCGGCCGGCCGGGTCGCGCTGCGCTGGACGTCGGTGCGCGATGCCGGCGCGGCGAGGCGGCTCGACCTGGAATGGCGCGAATCCGGTGGCCCGCCTGTGCAGCAGCCGATGCGGCGCGGCTTCGGTTCCCAGCTCATCGAGCAGGCGATCGCGCGCGACCTCGGCGCGCGCGTGCAGACGGCGTATGCGCCGGCCGGGCTGGTGTTCCGCCTCTCGATGCCGCTGGACGGGTCCAGCCTTCTCTGACCCGGCGATTCACGGCCTGGCGTGCCCACCTTCGGTGCGCACACTCAGACCGATCGCGGGCTAGCCCGGACGCCACCGGCGGGGAGGGTCCGGAGGGGACGGCGCCCCTCCCGGTGCCGGCGTCAGCCGCGCCCCTCCACCACTGAGGTGTCGTCGTGCAGCCAGCGGCTCACGACGCCGGCGGCGACCGCGCCGGCGATCGGCGCGACCCAGAACAGCCAGAGCTGGGCGATCGCCGTGCCGCCGGAGAACAGCGCCGGCCCCGTACTGCGCGCCGGATTGACCGAGGTGCCGGTGACAGGGATCGAGACGAGGTGGATCAGCGTCAGCCCGAGCCCGATGGCGATGGGCGCGAAGCCCGCCGGCGCCTTGCCATGCGTCGCGCCGAGGATGATGACCAGGAAGAAGAAGGTCATGACGATCTCGGTCACCAGGCCCGACAGCAGGGTGTACTTGCCTGGCGAGGCGTCGCCGAAGCCGTTCGCGCCAAGGTTTCCGGCATAGTTCGGCGCGCCGGACGCGATCAGGTAGAGCAGCAGCGCGCCGCCGATCGCCCCGGCGACCTGCGCCACGATGTAGGGCAACGCGTCGGAGGACGGGAAGCGGCCCGCCGCCACGAGGCCGCAGGTCACCGCGGGGTTCAGGTGGCAGCCGGAGATGTGGCCGATGGCGTAGGCCATGGTCAGCACGGTCAGGCCGAAGGCAAAGGAAATGCCGACCAGGCCGATCCCGACCTCCGGGAATTTCGCGGCCAGCACGGCGCTGCCGCATCCGCCAAGCACGAGCCACAGGGTGCCGATGAACTCGGCCGCCAGTTTACGCTGCATCGTCTTTCCCCCAGGGATCAACGGTCCCGCGGCACGATGCGTCGGGATCGGACGGTGCTGCAACCATTCCAGGCAATGTAAACGTGCCGTGATCGCGGCGTCGCGGGACGCGCCGCCCTCATCCCCGCGTCACGGGTTCGGCGCCCGACAGCAGGAAGCGCCGGACCGCGGGGTCGGTGGCGAGCCCCGCCGCGCGCCGCCGGGCGGCGGCGGCGGCCTCCGCCTCGCCCGCGCGGCCGGCGAGCGCCGCCAGCGCCGCCCAATAGGGCTGGTACTCCCCGAGCCGCCGGTCGCCGATGGCGCGCAGCGCCGCGAGGCCCGCTGCCGGCCCCTCGTCCTCGGCGACGGCCACGGCGCGGTTCACCGCGACCACGGGCGAGTTCGTGGCGGCGAGCAGCGCGTCGTAGAGCAGCCGGATCGCCGCCCAGTCCGTGCGCCCCGTGGCGCGGCGGGCGGCGTGCACGGACTGCACCGCCGCCTCCCACTGGTAGCGCCCGGGCCGCCCGAGGCGCGCGGCGGCGCGCAGCAGCCGCTCGGCCTCGGCCTGCATCGCCCCGTCCCAGCGCGCGGGGACCTGGTCGGAGAGCGGGACATAGCCGCCGGCCGCGTCGCGCGCGGCGGGGCGCCGCGCCTCGAGGTGCAGCAGCAGGGCGGCGAGGCCCGCGGCCTCCGGCTCCTCCGGCGCCAGCGCCGCGCAGAGCCGCGCGAGCCAGGCGGCTTCCCCGGCGAGGCCGCCGCCATCGGCGGGATCCGCGGCGCCGGCGGTATAGGCGGCGTAGATCGCCTCCAGCACCGCGGGCAGCCGCGCCGCGACCTCGGCCCGGCCGGGCAGGGCGAAGCGGACGCCGGACGCCGCAAGCCGCCGCTTGGCGCGGACAAGGCGCTGGCCCATGGCCGCCGGCGAGACCAGGAAGGCGGAGGCGATGCGCGCTGCATCCAGCCCGAGCACGCATTGCAGCATCAGCGGCGCGCGGGCGGCGGGCTCGACCGGCTCCGCTGCGCAGGCCAGCAACAGCGCCAGGCGATGATCGGGCAGCGCATCCGGATCGGCATCCTCGGCGGCGTCCCCGCGCGCGAGGTCGGCGCGGGCCGCGGCGGCGGTCGCGGCGCGGCGATGCCCGTCGAGCAGCCGGCGCCGCGCCGCGGTCAGCAGCCAGGCCGCGGGCCTGTCGGGCAGGCCGGCTTCCGGCCAGGCGCGAAGCGCCGCGGCGAAGGCGTCGGCCAGCGCGTCCTCGGCCTCGGCGAAGGCGTGCCCGCGCGCGAGGAGGAAGGCGAGCAGCCGCCCGCGTTCCTCCCGCGCCAGGCGCGCGACCGCAGCCCCGGCCGGCGTCGCGGTCACGTCGGGAAGATCGGCCGGACCTCGACGATGCCATGCGCGGCGCCGGGGCAGCGCGCGGCCCAGCGCAGCGCGGCGGCCATGTCCTCGACCTCGAGCAGGTAATAGCCGCCGAGCTGCTCGCGCGTCTCGGCATAGGGGCCATCGAGCACCTGCGGCGCGCCGGCGCCGAGGCGCACGGTGTGCGCCGTGCCGCTCGGCGCGAGGCGGTTGCCGCCCCGCATGGCGCCGGCCTGCACCAGCGCGTCGGTGTAGGCGGTGTAGGCTGCCATCGCGCCCTCGCGCTCGGCGTCCGACAGGCGGCCCCAGCCGGCTTCCTCGCTATAGATCATCAGCATCACCTGCATGTGTCGTGTCCCTTGCGTCGCGGCGGCGCGGATCCGCCGCCGGGCGACGGAGCGCGTCGCCGCCATGATGACGCGCGGGCAGGGGGGATTTCGACAGGCGCGGGCGGGACGCGGCTCAGTTCTTCTCCGGCGCGTCGTCGCGCCTTGCACCGTCGAGCAGCGCCTCGCGCCTGGCCGCGTCGCCGCGGTCGCGCGCCTTCTCCGCGCCGGTCCGGCCGTGCTTCGCGCGGTTCACCGGCGCCGCGGCGCGCGCGGCTTCCTTCTCGCGCTGCTTGCGGATCTTGCTGAGGTTGACGATCTCGCCCATCCCGCGACACTAGAGCACGCCCCGGTCGGGTGGAATCATCCGATCGGGAGGTGGTCCTCCCGAAATGTAAATTCTGGAGCAGCTTACGTCCGTTCGGCGGTACCGCGAAGCGGCCGGACGGGCGCTGCTCTACCGCGAACCGGAGAGAACGCGAGATGTGGATCGAGCTGACCGCCGCCGACGGCCACCGCCTCGACGCCTGGGCGGACGGGCCGAAGGACGCGCGGCGCGCGCTGGTCGTCGTGCAGGAGATCTTCGGGGTCAACAACCACATGCGCCATGTCTGCGCGGGCCTGGCCGCGAAAGGCTATGCGGTGGTCTGCCCGGCGCTGTTCGACCGCACCGAGCGCAAGGTCGAGCTGGGCTACGCGCCGGAGGACGTGCAGCGTGGCCGAGAACTTCGCGCCAAGGTGCCAGAGGCCGGCACGCTGCTCGACATCGAGGCCGCGGCCGCCGCGCTGCCCGCCGGCGCGAAGCGCGGCATTGTCGGCTATTGCTGGGGCGGCACCGTCGCCTGGCACGGCGCGACGCGGTCCAGGGCCTTCGCCGCAGCCTGCGGCTGGTATGGCGGCGGGATCGCGGCGGCGCGGCACGAGGTCGCGACCTGCCCGGTGCAGCTGCATTTCGGCGAGAAGGATCACTCCATCCCGATGTCGGATGTCGAGGCCATCCGCGCCGCGCAGCCCGGCGTCGAGATCTTCGTCTATCCCGGCGCGCAGCACGGCTTCGGCTGCGACGAGCGGTCGAGCTACAGCGCGCCGGACGCGAAGCTGGCGGAGGAGCGGACGCTGGCCTTCCTGAACCGCACGCTGGCCTGAGCGGCCCTGCGTCCGGCGGCCGGCCGGCGGCCACTCAGCCGCCGGTGCCGTTCCAGGCGTCGATGATGCGCAGCGCCGCGGGCCCCGCCAGCACGACAAAGAGGCAGGGCAGGATGAAGAGGATCATCGGCAGCACGAGCAGGGCGGGCAGGCGCGCCGCCTTCTCCTCGATGCGCATCATGCGCTCGTTGCGCATCTCCTGCGCGAGCACGCGCAGCGCCTGGCCCATGGGCGTGCCGTAGCGCAGCGTCTGCGACAGCGTGCCGCCGAGGCGCTGGAAGCTGACCAGGCCCGTCCGCTCCCCGAGCCGCGTCAGCGCGGCGCGGCGGTCGGTGGACATGCGCATGTCGGCGAGCAGCGTGACGAACTCCGTCGAGACGTTCGGGCTGGCGTCGCGCATCTCGATCGCGACGCGCTCGAGCGCGCTTTCCAGGCCGAGGCCGGCTTCGGCGCAGACGACGAGCAGGTCGAGCGCGTCAGGCAGGCCCTTGCGCAGGCTGTCCTGGTGGGAGCGGATGGCGAAGGCGAGCGTCCAGTTCGGCACGAAGGTGCCGATCGCCATGCCGAGCACGAGGCATAAGACCTTGCCTAGCAGCTCCAGGTTCCAGGAGACCGCGAGCGCGTAGCCGATGGCGGGGCCCGCGACGAGCATCAGGACCTTGATGCCCATCACGATCGGCACCGCGCGCTGCGGGTCCATGCCCGCGGCGCGCGCCGTCCTCTCGATCGTCTCGATGTCCTTGTCGGCGAAGAAGAAGGAGCCGCGCAGCGCGTTGCCGAGCTTGCCGACGACGCCGAGCGCGACGCCGCCGGCGGTCTTGGAGATCAGCTCGCTGTCGTCGAGGCGGGCGAGCTGCTGGGCGCGGCGCGCGAGCTCGCGGTCCGAGATCTCGCGCGCGAGGTAGAGCGCGGCGAGCACCAGCAGGACGGCGACGCCGAGCAGCAGCCAGGGCGGGACGGGGAGGTTCTCGAACATCAGTCGCGAGTCGCGCGCGCGATGAGGGTGTTGATGGTCAGGATGCCGCAGGTCATGAGGATGACGAAGAGCGCCTGCAGGCCGCCCGCCTTCGGATGGGTGAAGAGCTCGCCCACGTAGTCCGGCTGCAGGACCATCAAGAGCAGGGACACGACGAAGGGCAGGCCGATCAGGATGGCCGCCGAGGTCCGCGCCTCGGCGGTGATGGCCTTGACCTTGACGACCATGGCGACGCGCTTGCGCACGAGGTCGGCGAGGTTTGCCAGCGTCTCCGTCAGGTTGCCGCCGGCCTGGGCCTGCAGGCCGACGGTGACCGCGAGGAAGGCGTATTCCTGGATCAGCGTGCGCTCGTAGAGGTTCCAGATGCTGTCGTCGATCGGCACGCCGATCGCGACCTCCTGGCTGACGCGGTCGAACTCGCCCCCGGTCGGCGCCGGCAACTCGGTGCCGATGCTGCGGATCGCCTCCGTCACCGGCAGGCCGGTGCGCACCGCGCGCAGCACGAGCGAGATGGCGTCGGGCAGCTGCTGGAGGAGGAGGGCGTTGTAGTTGTTCTTCTCGCGGCGGAACATGAACATCAGCGCGCCGGTCCCGGCGATGACGGCGCCGAGCGGCGCGCCGGGCCGGCCGAAACGCTCGCCGACCGCCCACATGCCGACCCCCGCGGCGCCCGCGACGATGAGCACGAGCAGCAGCGGCGCGGTGCGGTAGGCCTCCGGGATCTCGGGGTTCTGGCCGAGCGCGACGAGCGCCTTCTGCCAGATCGGCCGCTCCTCGCTCGTGAGCTGGCGCAGGCTCTGGCGCGCCCGGATGGGCACGTCCTCGATCCCGATGCCGAGCTGCGCGGCGCGCTTGCGGATGTCGCGCTCTGCCCGGCTCGGGATCAGCGCGAGCGCGGCCAGGACCAGCATGACGGCCGCGGCGCCGACCAGGAGCGGGAGTGTGATCATGCGCGGTTCAGCGCGTCCATCCAGGCATCGAAGAGGCCGAAGTAATGCAGGCGGCTTTCGAAGCTCGGGCGGTGCTTGTGGGTGTTGTAGCGGCCCTGGATCTTGCCGGAGTAGTCCTCGCCCTCGTACTCGAAGGTGAAGATGTCGTTCATCGTGATGACCTCGCCTTCGAGGCCGACGACCTCCGACACCGCGACGACGCGGCGCTGGCCGTCGCGCTGGCGCTCGATCTGGATGATGAGGTCGATGGCGGAGGCGATCTGCGTGCGGATCGCGTCATGGGGCAGGTTGGCGGTGGCCATCTGCACCATGTTCTCGATGCGGGTCAGCGCGTCGCGCGGCGTGTTGGCGTGGATGGTCGAAATCGAGCCGTCATGGCCGGTGTTCATGGCCTGCAGCATGTCGAAGGCCTCGGGGCCGCGCGTCTCGCCGAGGATGATGCGGTCGGGCCGCATGCGCAGCGCGTTGCGCACGAGGTGGCGCTGCGTGATCTCGCCCGAGCCTTCGAGGTTGGGCGGGCGGGTTTCCAGCCGCACCACATGGGGCTGCTGGAGCTGGAGCTCGGCCGCGTCCTCGATCGTGACGATCCGCTCGCCGTGGTCGATCAGGCGAGAGAGCGCGTTCAGCATCGTCGTCTTGCCCGAGCCGGTGCCGCCCGAGACGATCATGTTCAGCCGCGCGCGGGCCGCGATCTCCAGCACGCGGGCGACGGCGGGGGAGAGCGAGCCGTTCTCGATCATCGCGTTGAAGTCGTAACGGCGGCGGGAGAACTTGCGGATCGAGACGCAGACGCCATCGAGCGCGAGGGGGGGGAAGACGATGTTGACGCGGCTGCCGTCGGGCAGCCGGCAGTCGCAGAGCGGGCTGCTCTCATCCACGCGGCGGCCGACCTGGCCGGCGATCTTCTGCGCGATGGAGGCGAGCTGGTCGTTGTTGCGGAAGCGGATGTCCGATTGCTGGATCTTGCCCGCGATCTCGATGAAGATCCGGTCGGGGCCGTTGATCATGATATCGGCGATGCGGTCGTCCTTGAGCAGCGGCTCGAGCGGACCGTAGCCGATCATCTCGTTGACGAATTCCTCCGTCAGCCGGGCCTGTTCCCGGGCGGAGAGCTCGACGCGCTCGCGGTCGGCGAGCTCGTGGATGAGGTTCTCGAGCTCGATGCGCAGCTGCTCGGGCGGCATCTGCGCGGCGATCTCGGGGCGGATGCGGTCGAGCACGGCCTCGCGCAGGCGCTTCAGCGCGGCATAGGCGAGGACGGGCGATTGCTGGCCGGTGCCGGTCTCGCCGATCGGGCCAACGATGCGCGCGCTGCGGGGCGCGTCCTCGTTCACGCCGGTGCCGGGGGGGACGTAGCCCCCGGCATGCTCGTGCGGCAGGCCGGATTCGACCGGCGCGATGCGGCGGCCGAAGGACCTCATTTGGAGAAGAACCTCGCGAAGATGCCGCCGCCCTTGCGCTGGCGGATGCCGGAGACTTCCTGGGTCAGCGGCGCGAGAGCGCGGCGCAACGCGGCGCTGTCGTTCAGTGCGGCGCGGCCGAGGTTGCCGGCGCGCGAGATCTGCTTCGGCATGTCGGGGATCACCACATCGGGCTTGGCGGAGAGCGCCTCGTTGATGATGGTGGATTTCAGCGCGCCCGGCATGTTGGAGCGGTTCAGCACCAGCAACGTGCGCCCCGCGCCGGTCAGCGTGCTCGCCATCTTCTTCGCGCGCTCGACGTCGCGCAGGCTCGCCATGTCGGGGGTGAAGACCAGCAGGGTCTGCCGGGCCACGGCCAGCGCCTGGCGATCGGCCAGGCTGGGCGGGATCGGCATGTCCACGATGATGACGTTGAAGCGCTGGCGCAGCAGCTCGATCACCTTCGCGACGCCGTCGGGCGTCGGGCGGGGATCGGCGTCGAAGGGCTCGTCGGCGGCAAAGACCCGCACGCGCTCGGCAGAGGAGACGGAGACGCGTTCCAGGAACAGCCCGTCCACGACCTGCGGGTTCTCGAGCGCATGGCGCAGCGCGCTGGCGGGCTTCACGCCCGACATCATCGCGACGTGGCCGCCGCGAAGGTGCAGGTCGAGCACCGCGACATGGCTGCGCGTGGTGTCGGCGACGTGCTGGGCGAGGTTGACCGCGACCGTGGTGCCTCCGACGCCGCCGCGCACGCCGCAGACGCAGACCACGCGCCCGCCGCGGGTGCCCGCGACATCGGGTGCGTCGCCGGCGAGGTAGGGCCCGAGCAGGGTCGCGACCTTGTCGCGGGTCAGCGGCTTGGCGACGTATTCGTCGGCGCCGAGGTGGCGGGTGATCTCCCGGTAGAAGTCGATGTCGGTGCGTTCGCCGACCACCAGCACCTTGGTGTCGGGGGCGCAGACGCCGGCCAGCGCGTCGAGCTCGGCGATCGGGTCGTTGGAGGCGCTGACGTCGACCAGCAGGGTGCGCGGCGACTCTTCCTTCTCGAAGGCCCTGATCGCGGCACGGATGCCGCCCTGGCGCACCTGCGGGTTGGCGACGAGGTCGACGAGGCCGCTGCGCAGCACGTCTTCCGACGCGACCTCGCTGACGAAGGCGACGAAGGAACGCCGTCCGCCGGGCGAGTCCTGGGACGGGGCGGGGCGGGTCTGCGCGGTCGTGGCCGTGTCGGACATGGACCTCTTCTCTAAGTCCTGGGGAAGGCTACGGGAAGAAGAAGCCTCCGCAAGTTCAACGAAAGGTTACATCGTTCACCGCATTGCCCTGGATCACCCGCATGCGCGGGGCGGCCGGGGCCTCGGTGCTGGAGAGCGCGGGCGAGACGTCGCCGCCGAAGGTGGTGGCCGTCGGGCGTGCGGTCTGCTCCTCCTGCGCGTCGATCGGGCGCAGCGCGAGGATCAGCGTGCCGAGCCGTTCGGCGACCGCGACCCGCTCGGACTGCTCGGGCGAGACCTCCATCGTCACGGTGCGGGCGACGCCCTCGGTCGCGGCGGCGCGGCCGGAGGGGATCGGGGCGCCCTGGGTGATCATCTGGTCCACCGCGATGACGCGCACGCCCGATAGCACGGTCTCCGCGGTCACCCGGCGGGAGGAGGAGGCCTCGTTCCCGGAGAAGTTCTGGGTGAGGATCACGTCCACCAGGTCGCCCGGGAAGATCAGGCCGGCGGCGCCGGTGCGGGCGTCCACGCCGATGGCGACCGCGCGCATGCCGGGCCGCAGCACGGCGGCGAGGAAGCCGCGGTCGCGCGGGCGCAGCACGTCCTCGCGCGAGAGCATCTCGCCCGGGGCGAGGTAGCGCCGCAGCATGGCGCCGCGCAGTTCCTCGCGCTGCTCGATCGTGGCGGGGACCGCGTTCTCCGGCACCTCGTCCGGCGGCAGGGCGCGGTCGCGGATGTCCTGGTCCTTCAGGAGGGTGCCGGGGTGGAGCGGCGCGGCGGCCACCAGGACCCGGACGGTGGGGGGCGGCGCGACGGCGGGCTGCGCCACCTCGCGGGGCTGCATCCCTTCATAGGCCACGTAGCCCAGCCCGGCGGCCATGAGGAACAGCACCAGGATGAGGACCGTACGCATGGATGTGCCTCAACTCGCGATGGATTGCATGATGATCAGTGTGCCACCGGCGGCGATGGCGACACCATAGGGAAGCGGACCCCGCCGACGGATGCGCCAGGCCTCCGCCGAGAGGAGGCGCGCGGGAAGGGATCTGTTATCACGCCGGATTGATCCTCGCGGAGCGGGCAGGAGCCGCTGCAGGATCAGGTAGACGAGGGCGAGGGCCCCGCCGGCAAGCGCGGTGGCGACCACCATGGCCCAGGTGTCGAGCGGGTCTAGCCCGACCGCGAGCGCGGTGGCGAGCTTGACGTCGCCGCCGCCGAGCCAGCCCCTGGCATGCAGCAGCGCCAGCAACAGGCCGAGCAGGAGGGCGGCGCCGAGCGACCAGGCCGCAGCCTCGAGCCCGTGCAGGGCGCGGGCGACAAGACCGATGCCGGCCAGCGCGATGCTGACGCCATCGGGGATGGTGCGGGTCGCGACGTCACGCCAGGCGGCGAAGCCCAGGAGCGCGATCGCGGCAAGGGCTGCGGCTAGGGACATGCGACCGACCCTGGCTGGGCCGTCCGGCGCGACAGAAGCGGCGGACGGCCCATCCGGTTCGGCGGCGCCGGGCGGCGCTGCCGGATCAGCGGGTCAGGTTGTTGCCGACCGCGTTGAAGGTGGTGCGCAGGTTGGTGCCGACCGTGGTGATGGCCACGATGCAGACCACGATGATCAGCGCGGCGATCACGCCGTATTCCACGGCGGTCACGCCCTTCTTGTCCTTGCCGATGCGGGAGAGAGCGCCATAGGCACGCATGCCGGCGAGGCCGATCTTGTCGAGCATGAGGAGGTCCCCTTTCGTTTCCAGTTGCCCACGAACCGGAAGCTGGTGTCGTTGCGACAGCCCCGGACGAAGCTCCGGGGTAGGTCGGATCGGGGTGGCGCCCCCGCACTGGCGTGGACGCCGCTTCGATCCGGCGACGGTTGGATATACGTTCCATTTACGCAGTCAAGTCGAAAAAAATTCGAATGCCTAAAAAAAGAGATTTCGCGACCTGTAGAGTCCTCGGAGCCTGTACCGCAACGGGCGGGTGCAAGGCGGAGCCTGGGTTTCCCGTAGTTGGCGAGATGAAAGTGCTCAGTTCACATTTTCGCGAGCAAGGCGTCCGAGTGGGCGCGAGGGGCGCCCTGACTCGCAACCTCAGCGCGAAAGCGCGTTCTGCGTCGCGTTCGCGATCTGCAGGTAGAGGTTGTTGAAGACGGAGTTGCCGAGGAAGCCGATCGCGGTGATGCAAGTGACCAGAATCAGCGCCGCGATCACCCCGTATTCGACGGCCGTGACACCCCGGTCGTCCATGCGCATCCGGCGCAGGGCCTGGGACGCGCGCTCGATCAGCCCGATCATTCCGTGGTCCACCTTGCCAATCCCCCAAGCGCCCGAGGATCATCATACGAGAAAACCGCGGGGCTCGCATCAAGGATGGTTGATTGAGCCACCGGAGATTCAACCGTTGACGCTCCTATAACCCGCCGAGTATACCGTTTGCGAGACGAGTCAAGCGCGAAATTGAGGCATTCATCAAAAATCGAGAAGTCGTTGCCCTCGCGACAGCGGTCGGCTAGCGTAAGGGTCGAACGGGACTGCCGACCGGGAGTATGGAGCTGCGTCATGGCTGCGGATAAGAGGTTGGCGAGAGCAGGCCGTGCGTTGGCCCAAACGGTGCAAAACACGCGCGCAGCTCTAGCCAGGGTTTTCAGCGACCGTCGCGGCGCAACCGCCGCGGCCTTCGGGATCATGGCGACAGTCGTGGTCGGCATGGCCGGCTTGGCGACCGAGGCGGGGCGCTGGTACGACATCCGCCGCGACGCACAGAACGCGGCCGATGCCGCTGCCTTGGCCGGCGCCGTCCGCCTCCAATATGCGTATGGTGCCCTGAACTCCAGTTTCAGCAATTCGCAAACTCAGGGTATCGCAGCGGCAACCGATGTCGCGACGCGCAACGGATTCACCAACGCGACTTCCTCCAACACCGTTACAGTGAACTCGCCACCTGCGACCGGCAGCTACACCGGCAACAATCGGGCCGTGGAGGTCCGGATCTGGCGCAACCAGCCGCGCTTCATCTCGGGCCTCTTCGCGGCGGCGGGAAGCACCACGCAGGAGATCTATGCCCGTGGCGTCGCGGCAAGCCAGGTGATCGGCTCTGCCTGCGTGCTGGCGCTGAGCGACGCCACCGGCCAGGGCGGGATCACGCTGTCGGGTAACAGCTCGACCTACGCGCCGGGTTGCGTGCTGGCGTCGAACGCCCCGGGCAGCGACTCCATCTACTTCAATGGCAACTCAACCAACGTCATCGTATCCAACCTGCAGTCGCTTGGCGGCTGCATGAACAATAACAGCGCCTGCAGCTATAACCAGACCTGCACCGCGGCTTCGAACACCATATCGCTGTGCAACGGGCCGCCGGTGTCGGGCATCGCGACGGACGATCCCTACCTCGCGTACCAATCGATCCTGTCGAATTCCAGCCCGTCGGCAATCACCAGCAGCACGAGCTTCAGCCAGCCCGGCAACAACGTGAACAGTGCCCTGACACTGTCGCCCGTCACGGATTCGGGCTGGGTCTATCAGGGCACGCAGTATCCGTATTACCTCATCACTACGAGCGTGAACGTGAAGAACGGCGGGACGCTGCTCCTCAAGCCGGGTACGTACTTCTTCATGAACGGCGCTGGCCTTGACGTTTCCGGCACCGTCTGCGCGGTCCCGGCGAGCTACGCCTTGACCACCTGCCCCTCCGTCGGTTCGATCTCGTCCACCGTCGGCGTCACCCTGGTCTTCCTCCGCGGCTGCAGCGGGCAGACCTGCACCGCCGGCACGATGAGCGTCAGCGGCACGGCGCAACTGCAGGCGCCGACAACCGGGCCCTACCGCGGCATGCTCATCTACCGCGAGGGCAAGACCGTCAACGGCGTCGCATCGACGGAACTCAGCGGCAACCGCACCTCTGGCTCATGCAGCAACATGCAGGTCTGCTGGGGCGCGAACAGCACGTCGCGCCTTACCGGGGCGATTTACGCCCCGCTGGCGACCATCGGCGCCGGCGGGAACGGCACCAGCACCAGCGCGTCCAGCGTCTCCGCGCAGGGCTGCCTGACCCTTGTCGGGGGGGAGGTCAGGATGCAGGGTGTTTCGTCCGTCACCACGAATTGCGAGTCCAATTTCGGGAGCACGATCGCCCCGCAGATCCGCGTCGTGCGCCTGCTGGAGTAGGAGGATGACGGTACCGTCAGCCCTGGCGAAACACCCTCGCCGCCGGCTCGGCCAGCGCGCCGTCGCCGCGGTGGAATTCGCGCTTATCGCGCCGATCCTCGTCACCCTGCTCGGCGGCGCGCTCGATCTCGGCCGCGGCGTGGAACGGGCGATCAAGCTCGAAAGCATTGCGCGCACCGCCGCGCAATACGTTCAGATGAACTCTCAGGAGGTTTCGAGCGGAGCGTTGATCGATGTGTCCAGCGCCACGGTGAGCAGCAGCAGCGCCGTCAGCAACGACAACCAGATCGGTGCCACGGTGACCGTATCAAGCTCTACGTGCACCTGCGTGACCAGCGCGGGCGCGTTGTCGGGCACGCCGAGCTCTGGCGATTGCAGTTCCGTTTGCACATACGGGCTGGCGAAGTTCCGCACCGTCACGGTGACTCTCGCCTTCACGCCATGGCTTCCGACCAGCAACCTGATCCCGTTCAATGCCCTCGGCACGCAGAGCAGAAGCGTCGTTGTCCGTCTCTGATGCCGGTCGCCGCGGGGCGCCCGCGCGCGCCACCGCAGCGGCCGGCCTCAGGCTCCGTCGCGACCGGCGCGGGGCAACCGCGGTTGAGTTCGCCTTCGTCGGATCGGCCTTCGTATTGCTGGTGTTTGGCACGATCGAACTCGCCCGCTATTATTTCACCGCGCAATCGCTGAGGACGCTGAGTGCGGAGGCCGCACGCACCAGCCTGATCAGCATCGGTCAGTCGCTTTACAGCGCGAACAACAACACGGCGCCCTGCGGCAACCTTGCCAACAGCAACGTCTACTTCGACAACGCGACCCAGAACGCGCTGCTTGGCCGCGTGCCCATCCTGAGCGCCTCGCGCCTCATCGGCCTGGACACGGCGAACAACAACGCCTCGGTCGCCTGGCAGAATGCGGCGCGCTTTACCTGCACCGCGCCGAAAAGCGTGACGGTCAGCCTGCAATACCGTTTCAACTTCATCGTGCCCTTCCTGCCCGGCGGAAACCTGACGTTGTCGGATCGGGCGACCATGGCGTTCGACTGAGCGGAAAGTCAGCAATTTCCACACGATTTCTACTGTTGGGAGAGCAAATCGTGTGATAATCAACTGTCTTCGAAGGTGAAGACAGGGCAACCAGTGGAGGGCCGGGGTTGAGCCACATGACGATCTGCCGAAGCCCCGCTCGTCGCATGGGCCGGCTCACGACGCGGTCTGGCACCGCTTCCGGCATCCTGACAATGGCGGTGCTTCTTGCCGCGTCGCCGGCCTTCGCGCAGCGCGCACCCGTCAGCGGTTCCTCCGCGCAATTCGCGCAGGCGCCGGCGCCGCAACCCGTGCCGCCGCGGCCCGGCCTGCCCGTCACCAACCCGCCCGGTCCCGTGGTGCCGGTGGTGCCCCAGACCCTGACGCTCGAGGCTGGCACCGGCATGCTGGTGCAGTTCCCCCGCCCGGTCGCGACCGTCCTGGCGGCGGAGCCGCGGATCGCCCGCGTGCAGCCGGCCTCGCCGAGCAGCGTCTTCCTCATGGGCGCCGATGTCGGCCGCACCACGGTCATCGCGACCACCTCCGACGGCGAGCTCGTCGCGCAGTACGACGTCGTGGTGCGTCCCTCCGGTGCCGCGGCCGCCCCGGCGATCCCGCCGGTCATCATGGGCCAGCAGCCCGCCCCGTCCGTGGTGCCGACGGCCCGGCCGACGCCGGCCATGATCGCCTCGGCGATCCGCCAGGCGGTCGGCCCCGGCAGCGACATCCGCGTCAGCCAGGCCGGCAACGCGCTGGTGCTGGGCGGCACCGCCGCCAACGCCCAGGCCGCCTACCGCGCGGTGACGGTCGCGCAGGGCTACGCCGGTGAGGTGGCGCTCATCAACAACATCCAGGTCCTGTCGGCCATCCAGGTGAACCTGCGCGTGCGGGTCGCCGAGATGTCGCGCACCGTCACCCGCGACCTCGGCTTCAACTGGGCCGCGCTCGGCAATGCCGGCAATGGCTGGACGATCGGCCTCGCCGCGCCGCTCGGCGTCACTGGCGCAGCGCTCGGCGCCGGTGCTGCCAACGCCATCCAGGCGACGGCGGGCACCGCGGTCGCGGCCGCGGCCTACCGCTCGACCAACTTCAACCTCGACAGCTTCATCGACGCGCTGGCGCGCGACAACCTCGTCGCCATCCTCGCCGAGCCGAACCTGACCGCCCAGTCCGGCGAGACCGCGAGCTTCCTCGCGGGCGGCGAGTTCCCGATCCCCTACAGCAGCGGGACGAACGGGCAGATCTCGGTGCAGTTCCAGCAATACGGCGTCGCGCTGGCCTTCGTGCCGACGGTGATGTCGAACGACCGCATCAACCTCCGGGTCCGGCCGGAAGTCAGCGAGCTGTCGGATGCCGGCGCGGTGAACCTGCCGCTCGGTGCCTTCGGTTCGGTGCGCATCCCCGCGCTGACGGTCCGCCGGGCGGAGACGACGGTCGAACTCGGCTCCGGCCAGAGCTTCGCCATCGCCGGCCTGCTGTCGCGCACGGTCAACCAGACCGAGCAGGGCATCCCCGGCCTGATGGACAGCGTGCTCGGGCCGCTCTTCCGCTCCAACACCTTCCGCCGCGGCGAGACGGAGCTGGTGATCGTGGTCACCCCCGTCATCGTGCGCGCGGTCTCGGAACCCAACCGGATCGCCACGCCGCTCGACCAATTCCGCCCGGCCATCGACCTCGAACGCATCCTGGAGCGACGGCAGATCGGCCGCGTTTCGCCCTCGAGGCCCGGCGCGGCGCGTAACCTCGACGCCGGCTTCATCGTGGAATGACCGCCATGCGCACCCGCCTGATCGCCGGCCTGATGCTCGTCGCCCCCGTCCTCGCGGGCTGCACCGTGCCGCCCTGGTCCGATCCCTTCGACCGGCCCGGCACCTGGCAGCCGACCGGCGCGAACGAGGCAAACCTGCGCGCCATGGCGCAGAACCCCGCGGACCTCGAGCGCGGCCAGGGCGCCACCACGGCCCAGGGCGCGACCGCCTTCCGCCCAATCGACCGCTTCGTGCGTGGCCAGCGCGCGGCGCTGCCCCAGGTCAGTTCCGCTGGCGGGGCCGGCAGTGGCGGCACCGGCAGCGGCGTTGCGGCCGGCCAGACCGGCGGCCTGTGAGGGCCCGTCCGGGGCGGCCAGACCTTTCCGCTCGCGCCGCCCGCCGGGGCGGCGCTGCCGTTCTGCTCGCGGCGCTGGCCCTTGCGGGTTGCGCGCGCGACGAGTCGGCCGAGCAGGCCGCCCAGGTCCGTCGCCGCGCCGCCGAATTCGCGGAATCCAGCGGCCAGCCCGAGGTCGCGGTCCAGATGTTCGCCAACGCCGCGGCGCAGCGTCCGAACGACCCCGAGGCCCAGGCCGCCTATGCCCGCGCGCTGGCGCGGGCCGGCAACCCGCAGATGGCCGATCAGGTCGTCGCCCAGGCCATCGCCCAGCACCCGCGCGATCCCAGCCTGCTGCGCGCCCGTGCCCAGGTGAAGCTGATGGCCGGCCAGCCCGAGCAGGCGCTGGCCGACTACGATGCGCTGCTGGGCTCCCGCTCCTCCGACGTGGTGCTGCTGAACGGGCGTGGGGTCGCGCTCGACATGCTCGGCCGCCACGCCGAGGCCGAGGTCGCGTACAACCAAGCCCGGCGCGTGGCGCCGGCGGATCTGCGCACGCTGAACAACCTCGCGATGTCGCTGATGCTGCAGGGCCGCCCGGCCGAGGCGGTGGCGCTGCTCGAAGGCGTCGCGCGCGCGCCCGGCGCGCCGCCGCGGATGCTGGTCAACCTGGCGCTCGCCTCGGCGGCGATCGGCGACCGGTCGCTCGCCCAGCAGCTGCTGGGCAGTTCGCTCCCGCGCGAGGATCTGGACGCGCTGCTGCGCGGCCTTCAGACGGGCGGCCCGGCGCGCAGCTGACGGCGCCGCCGGGGGGCGCCCCTGCCGTCAGTTCGGCGGCACCCAGCAGTCGCGGCCATGGCCGCGCAGCACCTGGCAGAAGCCCTGGGCGTCGGCCGGCGTCTCGAAGCCGCCGGTGCGCAGGCGCCAGAAGGTGCCCTTCGGCAACTCGGCATGGGCCAGGATCGGGTCGCGCCCGTCGAACTGCCCGGGAAGCTGGCTGCGCAGCGACGACCAGTAGACCCGCGCCGCGCTTTCCGTCGGCAGCGCGCCGACCTGCACGACGAAGGACGTGCCGCGCGGCGCGCCGGCCGCCTCGGTGCGCGCAGGGCGGGGCTCGGCGTCGGGCTCCGCGGCACGGGCGGCGGGCAGCACGACCGAGGTGACGAGCATGCCGGAGGCCATCGGCGCCGGCCGCGCCACGGCGGGCACGACGACCGGCGGGGCCGGCGGCGCGTCGGTGGCGACGGGGGCCTGGCGCTCCGCCGCCGGTATGCGGGCCGCCGCGGCGCTGGGCTGCGGGATCAGCAGGGCCGTCACGACCATCGGCGCGAAGCCCGCGGCCTCGGCCGTCCTGCGCGCGGCAGGGGCCGGCGCGGCCGCGGGCACGGCCGGCGCCAGGGCGAGCCCGGGCTCGGCCGTCGGCGGGAGGGCAGGCGCCGCCGCCGGCGTCGGCACGGCGGGCAGCGCAATCACGGGCGGCGGTGCGGGGCTCGCTGGCACGGGGATCACGGACACGGCCGGCACGGTGTCGGGCGCTGCCGCCATGCTGCCGACCGGCTCGCGCGGGGGGAAGGCGGAGGGCACGGGCCGCACCGGCAAGGGCGCGACCGAGGTCGCCAGGGGCGAGGAGAGCTCGGTCGGCGGCGGCAGCAGGATGGGCTGGCGCGGCGGAAGCCCGGCGGGGAGAAGCTCGCGCTCCTCCGGCGTGGCCTGTGCCAGGAGGCGCGGCGGCTGCGGGGCGAGCGGCCAGCCGGCCGACGCCGCCGTCGCCGCGCCGCGGCCGGTGTCGAGCGGGAAGAGCGGGGTGGTGTCGGCGCCGCGCCCCGGCTCGGCCGCGGCGAAGGCGCCGGCCGGCGCGGGCTGTGCCGGCGCGACACCGAGCGTGGCGCGCAGCGACGACGCGGCCTGGCGCAGCTCGGCGGGGTCGCCGGCAATCGCCACCGGCCGGGCATCGCCGGCCATGCTGCGCGCGATGGCGAGATTGTTGGCGACGCGCGCCGGGGCGTCCGGGCGCTGCGACAGCGGCTCCAGCACGGCGAGCGCTTCCTGCACGCGGCCCGTCAGGATCAGCGACATCGCGAGGTTGTTCTGCACCGCGACCCGGTTGGGCGCGAGGGCGAGGGCGGCGCGGTAGGCCGCCTGCGCCTCGTCGTGCCGGCCGATCATGTCGAGCGCGAGGCCGCGCCCCTCCTCGGCTTCCGCGCCGGGTTCGATCCGGGCGGCCTGGTCGAAGAGGGCGAGCGCGACCTGCGGCTGGCCGCCGCGCAGCCGCAGCCGGGCGAGCTCGCGCGTCAGCGCGGGATGGTCGGGCGAGCGGAGCAGCGCGGCGACGATGACCTGCTCGGCCATCGCGGGCTCTCCGGCGCGGGCGAGCGCGGCGGCGAAGCGGGCCTGCGCGTTGAGGTCGTTCGGCGCCGCGGCGGCGCTGCGGCGGATGGCGGCAAGGCCGGGGTCGGCGAGCGTCGCGGTGCCGGAGACCGTGAAGGCCTGCCGCTGCGCCTGGCTGGCGCCGGCGCCCTGGCCGGGGATGGCGCTGCCGTCGGCGCAGGCGGCCAGCGCCGCGAGGCTGCCGAGCATGGCAGCGCGGAGAGGAGGGGCGGCCTGCGCCGCGCGTCGAGAGGGGGTCGTGCGCATGATGCTGGGATGGTGCTCCCCACACCGGAGTCGTTCAATTAGTCGCGTAACATCAACCGTGGCGCAGGGGCAAGCAATGGGATCGTGGAGAAGCGGGCGCGCCCCGCCCCTCACGGCAGGCCCTGGCGGAAATGCGCGATCATCGCCCCGAGCGTCAGCACCGACAGCGCCGTCGTCGCCACCACCGCGCTGCCCGACCGGTCCGCGCCCGTGGCGTAGCGCCGCGCCAGGATGAAGGCGTTGGCGCCCGTCGGCAGGCCCGCCATCGTCACCGCGACCGCCGTCTCGACCGGCGTCAGGCCGAGGGCGCGGCAGAGCGCGAAGGCGACCGCGGGCATCGCGACCAGCTTGACCGCCGCGATCAGCGCCGTCTCCCGCCAGAACGAGGCCGCGGACAGCCCGACCAGCGACGCGCCGAGGCAGAACAGCGCGACGGGGGGCGAGGCGGCGCCCAGCATCTCCAGCGTGCGGCGCAGCGGGCCGGGCACGGGCAGGCCGGTGGCGTTCCAGACCATGGCGAGCAGCACCGCGACCAGCACAGGGTTGCGCGCGACGCCGGTGACGGTCGCGCGCAGCACGCGCCCGATCGGGGCGGAGGCGGCGAGCCCGATCTCGATCGCGACGGTCGCCATGCCGATGATCGCCACGGTCTGCACACCGAGGATCGCGAGCAGCGGCGGCAGGCCGGGCTGGCCATAGGCCGCGACGATCAGCGGGATGCCCATCATCACGGTGTTGCCGAAGACGCAGGCGAAGGCGAAGAGCGCGGCCTCGGGCAAGGCGAGACCCATGGCGCGCCGGCCGACCGCGAGCATCGCCAGGAACACCGCGACGCCCGCGACGAGCGTCACCAGCGCGGCGCCGCCGGCGGGCTCGTGCGGGCGCGTGCCGCCGGAGAACAGCAGGGCGGGCGCGGCGAAGGCGAAGACGAAGAAGGCCAGGCCCTTCAGCGCCAGGTCGTCCACCAGCTTCAACCGCGCCGCGGCATAGCCCAGCGCGATCAGCGCGAAGACCGGCAGCACGACCTCGACGATGGCGGCCATCGGCGGGTCAGCCTTTCAAAAGGCCCGCGACGAAGGCATCGAGCCCGGGCTGGCGCGTCCGCGCGCTGCGCGCGGCGTGCAGGATGGCGCGGACCTCGGCCACGGTGCGGTCGAAGTCGCGGTTCACCAGGACATGGTCGAAATCGGTCCAGTGCGCGATCTCGGCCCGCGCGACCTCGAGGCGCCGCGCGATCTCGGCCTCGCTCTCCTGCGCGCGGCCGCGCAGGCGGCGTTCGAGCTCGTGCAGCGAGGGCGGCAGCAGGTGGATGCCGACGACGTCGCCGGGCAGCTTATCCCGCAACTGCCGGTGGCCCTGCCATTCGATGTCGAAGAGCACGTCGCGGCCTTCGGCCAGCGCGGCCTCCACCGGCGCGCGCGGCGTGCCGTAGGAACGGTCGAGGAAGCGGGCGTATTCCAGCAGCTCGTTGCGCTCGACCATCGCGTCGAACTCGGCGGGCTGCCTGAAGAAGTAGTGCACGCCGTCGAGCTCGCCGGGCCGTCGCGCGCGGGTGGTCGCGGAGATGGACAGCGACAGATCCGGCTCCATCTCCAGCAGCGCGCGGGAGACCGAGGTCTTGCCGACGCCGGGCGCGGAAGAGAGGACCAGGCAGACGCCGCGGCGCCGCATCGTGCTACTCGACATTGGCGGACTGCTCGCGCAGGCGCTCGATGGCGGCCTTGAGCTCCAGGCCGAGCCTGGTCAGGCCGACGCTCGCGCTCTTGCTGCAGAGCGTATTGGCCTCGCGCACGAATTCCTGCGTCAGGAACTCCAGCTTGCGGCCGATGGCGTCGCCGGACCCGATCAGCCGCCGCGCCTCGTTGACATGCGCGGCCAGGCGATCGAGCTCCTCGCGCACGTCGGAGCGCTGTGCCAGCAGCGCCACTTCCTGTGCGAGCCGCTCCTCGGGGATGCGGGCGCGGACATCGCCCTCCCCGAGGATCCTGGCCAGGTTCTCCATCAGGCGCTGGCGCTGCGCCTCGGGCTGGGTCGCGGCCTCGGTCGCCGCGGCCTCGCGCAGGGCGGCGATCTCGTCGAGCAGCGCGCCGAGAATCGTGGCGAGCTGCGCGCCCTCGCGCGCGCGGGAGGCGGCGAGGCCCTTCAGCGCGGCCTCGAAGGACGCCAGCAGCGCGGCGCGTTTCGCCTCCTCCTGCCCGTCGTCGGGCTCGGCGGCCTCGGCGCGCAGCACGCCGGGCAGCGACAGGATCGCCTCGGCCCGCGGCGGCGGGCCGCCGAGGCGCTGCGCGACGGAGGTCGCGAGCGCGATCGCCTGCTCGAGCGCCGCCGGGTCCGGCGTCAGCCGCGGCGCGCGTTCCTGCCGCGTGACGTTGAGGCTCGCGGAGACGTTGCCGCGCTTCAGCGTCTTCGCCGCGGCCTCCCTCAGCGCGGGTTCCAACGCGTCGAGGCCGTTCGGCACGCGCAGGCGCAGGTCGAGTCCGCGGCCGTTGACGCTGCGCAACTCCCAGACGAAGGAGGTGCCGTCGGGCAGCGTGCCGCTTTCGCGGGCGAAGCCGGTCATGGAGGCGAGGCTGGTCATGCGCCGGTTTGTCCCTCCGGTCGGGGCGGAGGGCAAGGCATGACGGGCTATCCCTGGAAATCCGTGCTGATCACCGGGGCGTCCTCCGGGTTGGGGCGGGCGCTGGCCGAGGAAGCCGCCGGGCCGGGCGTGACGCTGCACCTGTCGGGCCGCGACGCCGCGCGCTTGGCCGAGGCCGCCGACGCCTGCCGGGCGCGCGGCGCGGCGGTGCATGAGGCCGTGCTCGACGTGACCGACGCGGCGGCGACGGCGGCGCATGTGCAGGGCGCGGGGCGGCTCGACCTCGTCATCGCCAATGCCGGCATCTCGGGCGGAACCGGCGGAGCGACGGAGCCCGCGAGCCAGACCCAGCGGATCTTCGCCACCAACGTCACGGGCGTGCTGAACACCGCGCTCCCGGCGATCGAGGTGATGGCGGGACAGCCCCCCGGCCGCGACGGCATCCGCGGCCGCGTCGCGGTGATCGCCTCCATCGCCGCCTTCGTCGCCGCCCCGGGCGCGCCGGCCTATTGCGCGTCGAAGGCCGCGGTGCAGCGCTGGGCGGAGGCGCTGGACGCGACGGAACGCCGGCGCGGCGTGCGGCTGCACGCGGTCTGCCCGGGCTATGTGCGGACGGCGATGACGGCGCGGAACGCCTTCCCCATGCCCTTCCTGATGGACTCCGACGACGCCGCGCGCCGCACCTATGCCGGCATCGCGAAGGGGCGCCTGCGCGTGGTCTATCCGCTGCCGCTCTACCTCATGGCGCGGCTCGTCGGCGGGCTGCCGCCGGCGCTGCTTCACGCCCTGTTCAACCGGATGCCGGCGAAACAGGCGTTGGATTGATCGGGGTCAAGGCAACAGGTCCCTCGGCGCGCCACCGTCGCGGCCGCGCCCGGATGCTCCCGATCGTCCGGGTCCTCATGCAGCCAGAGGAGGACCAACCATGTCGCAGACCCTGCCCAGCAATCCCCGCGAGAGCGATCCCTTCACCTCGCTCCGCCGGGGCATGGACCGGCTGTTCGACCAGGTCATGGGTGGCGGCTGGGGCAACCTGCCCGCCGCCTTCACGGGCCCGGGCATCATCAGCCCGCGCGTGGACATCGCCGAGAGCAGGAACGGGCTCGAACTCACCGCGGAACTGCCGGGCATCGAGCCGAAGGACGTCTCGGTCGAGATTGAGGACGGCGTGCTGACGCTGCGCGCCGAGCGCAAGGTCGAGCGGAAGGAGGAGGACAAGGAGAAGCGCTGGCACCTGGTGGAGCGCCAGTCCGGCACCTACCTCCGCCGCTTCGCGCTGCCCTTCGACGCCGACCCCGACAAGGTGGAGGCGCGCTTCGACAAGGGCGTGCTGCATGTCGCGATCCCGCGCCCGGCGGAGCCGAAGCCGGCGGCGAAGCGGATCGAGATCAAGGGGTAGGCGCTGATGGCCCGGGGACGGCGCTGCCCTCCCCGGGTCGTCCGCGCCTACCTACGAGCCGGCCGCGTCGTCGCCAGCCACACGCCCGCCAGCACGATCGCCCCGCCGACCAGCACCAGCGCCGAGGGCCACTCCCCCAGCAGCAGCGCGCCGACCGCGGCCGCGAAGGGCGGCTGGAGGTAGCCGACCATCGACGCGTCGGTGACCCGTGCGCGCGCCAGCAGCGAGAGGAACATCGTCAGCGGCAGCGCCGAGGCGAAGATGCCGAGCAGCGCGATCACCAGCAGGCTCGACGCCGGCACGTCATAGGCGCCGGCGGGCGCGAGGGGCAGCGAGATCAGCAGCGCCACCACGCCGGAGACGAGCTGCTGGCCGAGCGCGAGCTGCGCCGGCGAGTCCGGCCGCATGCGCCGCGCGTAGATCGTGCCGAGCGCGTAGGAGAGCGTCGAGAGCAGCACCAGCAGCCCGCCCTCGAAGGAGGCGCGCCCCGAGACCGCGTCGGGGCCGAGGATCACCGCGATCCCCGCGAAGCCCGTCAGCAGCCCCGCGACCGCGCGCGGGCCCGGCTGCTCGTCGCGCAGCAGCACGGTCGTCATCAGCGCGACGACGAGCGGCGTCGCCGAATGGATCAACGCCGCCGGCGCCGCCTCGATCGAGCCGAGCGCGGAGGCGGTGAGCAGGTTGGGCACCCAGCCATTGGTCGTGCCCATCACCAGCCAGTCGCGCAGGCGCAGCCGGCCGCCGAGCCGGCGCGTGACGAGCAGGAAGGCCAGCACGCCTGCCGCCGCGAAGAGCCCGCGCAGCGCGGCGAGCGCGAGGGGCGACATATCCATCGCGACCAGGCGGAGCAGCGGGAAGGAGGCGCCCCAGAGCCCGCCGATGACGACCAGGCGCCACCAGAGGGCGGGGCCGGTCAGGGTCATGGGGTGCGGTGGCGCGGGTTGATGCCCCCTCCCCAGCCCTCCCCCGCAACAGCGGGGGAGGGGGAAGAACGAGCGGTAGAGGGGGCGGGCGCACTTACCGGCCACCGTTGTTGCCGGGGCCCAACGCACCTCGTTGGCGCCGGAGCGGTCGGGTTCAGCCGACTGCGGCCAGGCTGGCCGGGAGGGGGCAAGGCGTTCACGGCGTCAGCGCTGCGCCGCGCCGTTCGAGCCCGTGCGTCCCCGCTCGATCTCGCGCCAGCGCGCGACGTTGCGGTTGTGCTCCTCCAGCGTGCGGGCGAAGGCGTGGCCGCCGGTGCCGTCGGCGACGAAGAACAGGAACTCCGTGGATTCGGGCTGGGCGACGGCGCGCAGCGCGTCGCGCCCGGGGCTCGCGATCGGGCCGGGCGGCAGGCCGCGGATGCGGTAGGTGTTGAAGGGGTGCTCGCGGTCGAGGTCGGCGCGCGTGATCGGTCGGTCCAGCACGCCGCCGTCGGCCGCGGCATAGGCGGCGGTCGGATCGGATTGCAGCGGCATCCCGCGCCGCAGGCGATTGACGAAGACGGCGGCGACCCGGGGGCGTTCCTCGGCCTTGCCGGTCTCGCGTTCCACGATGGAGGCGAGCACGAGCATCTCGCGCGGCGAGGCGAGTGGCAGGTTGGGCGCGCGGGCGGCCCAGGCCTCAGCCAGTGCCTGGTCCATCGCGGCATCGGCGCGGCGGACGACCGAGGCGCGGGTATCGCCCCATTGCCAGGCATAGGTCTCGGGCAGCAGGGCGCCCTCGTCGAAGGCGGGCGTCTCCCCGGTCAGGCCCTCGGTACGTTCGATTAGGGTGGCGATCTGCTTCGCGTTCAGGCCCTCGGGGATGGTCAGGCGGCGCTGCACGGGGCGGGCGTGGCGGAGGATCGACAGCACGTCCTGCAGGCTCGCGCCGGCCGGGAAGACGAACTCGGCGGCGCGGAGGTTGCCGTGGCCGCGCGTCGCATAGGCCGCGAGGACGAAGGCGCGGGGGTCGCGGATGACGCCGCGCTCGGCCAGCGCGTCGGCGATGACGGTCAGGCCGCCGCGCGGGACGATGATCTGGGCGGGCTCGGCGAGCGGGCCGGGGGCTTCGTAGGCATGACGCGCGTAGTACACGCCGCCGCCGGCGAGCACCGCGAGCAGCAGGACAAGGGTCGCGGCGAGCTGGAGGAGACGGCGGCGCATGTCAGCCTAGGTGCCGTCAGCCGCGCCTTCCCGCAAGGCAGCGTGCCGTACGGCGTTGTCGCCGTCGATTTGGGTTGATCCGGGAATGCACGTCTTCCTTGCGCTGCTGGGCGTGGTGCTCGCCTTCGCCGTGCAGCTGCGCGCGGACGACCTGCTGAGCAGGGCGCGATGGTTGCATGTCGTGTCGGAGGCACCGAAGCTGATGCTCGCCGCACCCGGCGAGAACCACCCGGTGCTTGTCTTCATGGACTGCGTGCCCGGTTCCGGGACGGTGCGCGTGACGGTGGAAGCCGGCTTGGCGGTCGAGGCGGGTCAGCGGGTCCGGCTGTCGCTGCGCGCTGGCCGCCGGCTCGAGCCTGGCGGCGGAATCGCCGGCGCTGTCGCGTCCGATAAAGCGCGGGCTGCGGACCATGTCTCAGCCCCTGCGAGCCTTCCGCGCGGCCTGCGCGGCGCCCTGATCAGGCGGCGCGCTTGAACACGATGCTCGCGTTCGTCCCGCCGAAGCCGAAGCTGTTGGACAGGGCGACGTCGATCTTCCGCTCCTGCGCGACCTTCGCGACGCGGTCGATCGGGCTTTCCTTCGACGGCTCCTCGAGGTTCAGCGTCGGCGGCGCGACGCCGTCGCGGATCGCCAGCACCGAGAAGATCCCCTCGACCGCACCTGCGGCGCCCAGCAGGTGCCCGACGGCGGACTTGGTCGAGGACATCGCCAGGCCCTTCGCCGCATCGCCCCAGAGCCGCTCCACCGCGCCCAACTCGATGTCGTCGCCCATCGGGGTCGAGGTGCCGTGCGCGTTGACGTACTGCACCTGGTCCGGCGTCACGCCGGCAGAGGCCAGCGCGGCGCGCATCGAACGGAAGGCGCCGTCGCCGTCCTCGCTGGGCGCCGTGATGTGGTGCGCGTCGCCCGACATGCCGTAACCCACGACCTCGGCGTAGATCTTCGCGCCGCGCTGCTTCGCGTGCTCGTACTCCTCGAGCACGAGCACGCCCGCGCCCTCGCCCATGACGAAGCCGTCGCGGTCCTTGTCCCAGGGGCGGGAGCCCTTGGTGGGCGTGTCGTTGAAGGCGGTGGAGAGCGCGCGCGACGCGCAAAAGCCCGCCATGCCGATCTCGCTGACCGCCGCCTCGGCGCCGCCGGCGACCATGACGTCGGCGTCACCCAGCGCGATGAGGCGGGCGGCGTCGCCGAGCGCATGCACGCCCGTGGCGCAGGCCGTGACCACGGAGTGGTTCGGGCCCTTGAAGCCGTACTTGATGGAGACGTGGCCGGAGGCGAGGTTGATCAGCGCGGAGGGGATGAAGAAGGGCGAGAGCCGCCGGAACTTCCCTTCCTTGATCAGCACCGAGGCCTCGTAGATCGTCGGCAGGCCGCCGATGCCGGAGCCGATCATCACGCCAGTGCGGACGCGGTCGGATTCGGCCTCGGGCGTCCAGCCCGCGTCCTGCACCGCTTCCTCCGCCGCGACGAGCGCGAGCTGGATGAAGCGGTCCATCTTCTTGACGTCCTTGACCGGGATCCACTCGTTGAGGTCGAGCTTCCCTTCGGCCTTGGGGCCGGCGGGCACCTGGCCCGCGATCTTGGCGGGCAGCGCGCTGACGTCGAAGGACTGGATGGCCCCGATGCCGCTGTCGCCGCCGGTCAGGCGCTTCCAGACGTGCTCGACGCCGACCCCGAGGGGGCAGGCGATTCCCATGCCGGTGACGACGACGCGGCGGGGCGCGGCGAGATGAGCGAACACGTCCTAGGTTCCCCCTGCGGTCAGGCGGTGCCGGGGCCGGCGATGGCCCGCGCTGCGGGCCGGCCCGGCGCCCTTCGATGGCATGAACGCGAGGCGCCCATGCCAGCCGACATCAAGCCGCCTTCTGCTTCTCGATGTAGTCGATCGCGTCCTTGACGGTCGTGATCTTCTCGGCGGCGTCGTCGGGGATCTCCACGCCGAAGGCCTCCTCGAAGGCCATCACCAGCTCGACGGTGTCGAGGCTGTCCGCGCCGAGGTCGTCGATGAAGGAGGCCTCGGGCGTCACCTTCGCCTCGTCCACGCCGAGGTGCTCGACGACGATCTTCTTCACCTTCTCCGCGGTGTCGCTCATGGACCGGGGTCTCTCCTGCTGCGGTCTTGCGCCCGCGTCCGGCGGGGGCATGGAAACTTTTTTCGACTCGGCATGCCGAGCCTGCGGCGTGGCGTCCCGGCGGGCCGGGGCGGCGCGGCTCTAACATGGAAGCGTCACTTGGCCTAGGCGGGGGCGATACGCAAGCGGGTTGCGGCGAAAGGGGGGCGGTCCGGGCCCGACCCGGGGTTGCCCACGCGGGCGTGGCGGAACCCCGGGGTGGGGCGAGGGGTTCTGGCGGGACCGGAACGGAACGTCACGGAGAGAACGTCATGAACAACATCATCTACCTCGTCGGGCTGGTCGTCGTCGTGCTGGCGGTCCTGGCGTTCTTCGGATTGAGGTAGGACGCTTCGACGCGGCACGGCTCCCGCCCCCGCTTCGTGCCTCCCTCCTCCGTTGGCGGGGGAGGGATGGGGTGGGGGTGCGGAGATGAAGGGGCGCACTGCACGGAGCACCCCCTCCCTGACCCTCCCCCGCCTGCGGGGGAGGGAAACCGGGACGCGGCGAAGGGCGACCCCCTCAGAACATCGCCATCCCACCATTGACGTGGATCGTCTGCCCCGTGACCCAGCCCGCCTCGTTGCTCGCGAGGTAGGCGACGGCAGCGGCGACGTCCTCGGGCGCGCCCATGCGGCCGGAGGGGATCCGCGACAGCAGCGCGGTCCTCTGCACCTCGTTCAGGGCATCCGTCATGCCGGTCTTCACGAAGCCCGGGGCGACGACGTTGACCGTGACGTTGCGGGTCGCGACCTCCTGGGCGAGCGACTTCGACATCCCGATCAGCCCGGCCTTGGCCGCGGCGTAGTTGGCCTGGCCGGCATTACCGGTGACGCCGACGATGGACGCGATGGAGACGATCCGGCCCCAGCGCTTCTTCATCATCCCCCGCAGCGCGGCGCGCGCCAGGCGGAAGGGGGCGTTGAGGTCCACCTCCAGCACCGCGTTCCAGTCGGCGTCGCCCATGCGCAGCGCCAGCATGTCGCGGGTGAAGCCGGCGTTGTTGACGAGGATGTCGAGCGACCCCAGCGCACCCTCGACCTTCTCCACCAGCGCGGCGGGGGCGGCGGGGTCGGCGAGGTCGGCGGGCGCCACCATCACGCGCTCGCCGCCCAGCGCCTCCGCGACACGGGCGAGTTCGGCCTCGCGCCGGCCGGTCAGCGCGACGGTCGCACCCTGGGCGTGCAGCCCCCTGGCGATGCCCTCGCCGATTCCCCCGGTCGCGCCTGTGACGAGGGCGACCTTGCCGGTCAGGTCGAACATGGCGCGCATCCCTTCAGAGCGTCTTGAGGAAGGCTTCGATATCGGCGGGCGTGCCGACCGCCTCGGCCTTCGCCTCCGGCGCCAGGCGCTTCATCAGGCCGGTCAGGACCTTGCCGCTGCCGATCTCGACGAAGCGGTCGCAGCCCATGGCGCCCATGGCCAGGATGCACTCGCGCCAGCGCACGGTCCCCGTGACCTGCCGCACCAGCAGGTCGCGGATCTCGGCGGGGTCGGTCGCCTTGGCCGCGGTCACGTTGGCCACGACCGGCACGGCGGGCGCGCGCATCGCGGCGCTCTCCAGCGCCTCGGCCATGGCGTCCGCGGCCGGCGCCATCAGGGCGCAGTGGAAGGGGGCCGACACGGGCAGCTTCATCGCCCGCTTCACGCCGGCCTCCCTGGCCTTCTCGATCGCGCGGTCCACCGCGGCGACGGCGCCGGAGACCACGATCTGCCCGCCGCCATTGTCGTTGGCGACCTCGACGACTTCCTTCTTCCCGGTCTCGGGGTCTTCGGCCGCGGCGGCGCAGATCTGGCGGGCCTGGTCGAGCTCGGCGCCGAGCAGCGCGGCCATCGCGCCGGTGCCCGGCGGCGTCGCCTTCTGCATGGCCTCGCCGCGCAGCCGCAGCAGGCGGGCGGCGGTCGGGACGTCGAAGGTGCCGGCGGCGGCGAGTGCCGCGTATTCGCCGAGCGAATGGCCGGCGACGAGCGCGACCCGGTCCTTCAGCCCGAAGCCGCCTTCCCGCTCCAGCGTCCGCAGCACGGCCAGCGACACCGCCATCAGGGCGGGCTGGGCATTGGCCGTCAGCGTCAGCTCCTCGGCCGGGCCCTCGAACATCAGCCGGGACAGCTTCTGCTTCAGCGTCTCGTCCACCTCCTCGAAGACCTCGCGGGCGGCGGGGAAGGCGGCGGCGAGGTCGCGGCCCATGCCGGGGGCCTGGGACCCCTGTCCGGGGAAGGTGAAGGCGAGTGCCATGACGGGACCGTGAGACCTGTTCGGGGTCGCGCGGGGTAGGGCTGGGGGAGGGCGGGCGTCAAGGGTGGGGGTCCGCCTCCCGGGTGTTTGGCGCCCGGCCGTCTCGCGGCCTCATGCGCTTCATGGGAAGACGCGCAGCCAGTCGTTCTTCATCGAGATGAGCGGCCAGCCCCATTGCGGCGCGAGGGTCAGCCCGCGGTCCAGCCGGCCGATATGGGTGTCCCGGTCATAGGCGAATTCGCGCGCGGCATCGTCGTGATGGACGAACATGCCGAGCCGCGCGCCGCGCCCGGTGGTCGCGTATTGCAGCATCTCGATGTCGCCGTCGGAATTGCCGAAGGCGATCTGCGGCCGCTGGCCGATGAAGCGGCCGATCCCCACGGGCTTGCCCGGGCCGTCGTCAACGGCCTCGGCCTCCGGCAGGCGGAACAGCTCGGAGCTGCGGTCCGCGCCGAGCCGGAACTCCGTCTTCCCGACGGAGCCGACGACGCGGTCGATCGGGACGGCATAGGTCGGTGCGCTGAAGGCACGCACGAATTCCTGCCCGCCTCCGGTCACGATCCACACCGCGAAGCCCTCGCGCCGCAGCAGGCGCATGACCTCGAGCATGGGCTGGTAGATGAGCTGGGTGTAGGGCCGGTTGAAGCGGGGATGCCGCGCCGTGGACAGCCACTGCGTGACGATGCGCTGGAACTCGGCCTGCGACATGCCGGCATGGGTGACGGCGATGATCTCCGCCAGGCCGCGCTCGCCGCCGGCCATCACGGCGCGCATGTCGCCGTCGACGGCTGCCTTCAGGATCGGGCGCTGCAGCAGCGCGGGATCGCGCGCGGCCATCTCCTTCAGCCGGTCGATGGCGAAGGCGAACTGCGTGTAGAGCGGCTGCTCGACCCAGAGCGTCCCGTCATTGTCGAAGACGGCGACACGCTCGGCGGGAGGGACGCGGTCGGGGGTGCCGTCGCGCACGCTGCGGCGGATCGCGGTGAAGATGGCGCGCTTGGCCGGCCCGTCGCGCCAGGACGGCAGGGGATCGCGCGGCGGCGGCTCCTGCGCGAGCGCATCACCTGCCATCAGGGAAGCGGCGATTCCTGCAGTCAAGGCGCGCCGGCTGACGCGCAGGAACTCGTCGGGCACTGTGTCCTCCTCTCCTTGAAGCCAGCCTTGTCCGTCAGAAGCGGAACGTCGCCCCGATGATCGGGCCATTGACGGCCGTGTCGATCTGGAGCCTGCCGCCATCCGAGCGGTAATCGATCGCAAAGTATCGCCAGCCCGCCCGCAGATCAGCCCAGGACGCGACGCGCCAGTCGAGCGTCGCCATGGCTTGCCAGCTCAGCTGCGATCCGACGCCGAAGCCGCCGATGGTGCCGAAGAGCGTGGCCGACCACTGCTCGCTGAAGCGGTAGCGATAACGGACCGCCAGGGCCGGATCGACCCAGTTGGCCGACTCCTTCGCCGTGACCCCTTCCAGCAGCCCGGGGTTCAGCGTCAGCCGCACGCTGGCCGAGAAGGGCTGGATGCCGACGCCGAGGTCGAGCCACTGCGACGGCTCGTCCACGACGCGGTACAGGCCGAACAGGCCACCGGCGGTGGTCTGCACGCGCCCGTCGCCGCCATTGAAGATGACATTACGCGTCGAGACGCTGTCTTTCAGCGTGATGGTCAGGATGTCGGCGACCACGCCGAAGCGGCCATAGCGCGCCTCGAGAGCGCCCATGAAGGCAAAGCCGGACAGGTTGGAGGAGACGTCACCGAAATCCGCCCGGATGCTGCGCTCGATCACGCCGCCGCCCCGGCCCTGTCCACCGAGGTCGAACCGTGGATCGGCAACGCTGACATTGCCACTGACGCCCGCGATCCAAAGGTAGGGCGTGAACTCGAAGGACAGGCGCTGCCCACCCGTCGCCTGCGGGGCAGGCGCTGGTTGAGCACCTGCATCCCGCGCAGCGCCCGCCAGCGTCAGCGCGAGGACGGCCAGACCGACGATTTTTCGCATGTCAGCTGCACCTCGTTTTCGATGTGGCGGTCTGTCGCGCATCCATCATTGCGGCGACGAGCCGCGTCGCAGCAGCGTCTCCGACGGCAGTTCGCCGAAGCGGGCGCGATAGGCGGCGGCGAAGCGGCCGAAGTGCCAGTGACGGAAGGAAAGCGCCGCGCGCTTCACGGCGCTTCGCGGCGTATCGGCGCTCAGCAACTCCTCCCGCGCGAGTTCAAGCCGACGCGCACGCAGCCATTCCAGAGGCGTGACCCCGTGGACCGCCTTGAAGGCCCGATCGACGCGCGCCCGCGGCAGCTTGAAACGCGCGCAGAGCGCCGGCCCGGGGTTGCGGCATTCCGCCGGTGCCGCGAGCAGCGCCTCGCCGAAGGACGCGACCAGAGGACGCATCCAACCCTCGATGGGTTCGGTACGCACGCCGTCGCGTGCACCGCATCCGCACGGTGACATGTTGGAATTCCCGAATGCTGCACTCGAAAGGGGCCCGCGGAGGCGGCCTGGTGGCCGCCTCCGCGGGCTGTCGTGGCACTACTGGCCGCGCTGGTGCCGGATCATCTCCTCGACGCGCTGCTTGACCTGCTCGAGGTTGAAGGAGGCCGGCGCCTGCATCGGCGGGAACTGGATAGCCGTCTCCGCGAGTCGCCCGACATAGTTCTGCACCTCGACGAAGCGCCAGAATTCGCGGGCGTAGAAGTCGTTCACGTAGCCGCCCGCGCCGGTGTTGAGCGTCTCGCCCCGGATTGAGGGTGTCCGCTCGAACGGATCCTGGCGAATGTTGACCATCATCGGCATGTCGGTGGTCACCCGCTCGCCTGGCCAGCCCATGGGCTGCTGGTAGAAATGGAACTTGAAGTCGTCCACGCGCAGCGCGCCGAGCGACGCACCGCCGAAGTAGAAGATCTCGCGCCGGGCCGAAGGGCCGCGCCCGAGCAGCAGGTCGAGCTGGTTGTAGCCGTCGAGGTGGTTCCGGTACTCGCGACCGTTCAGCGTCACGCCGCGCAGCAACTGCTCCTTGATGTTCGGGTTGCCCGCCGCGGCGGCCAGGGTCGGCAGCCAGTCCATGCCGGAGAAGATCCCGTTCTCGACCCGGCCGGGCTGGACGCGCCCGGGCCAGCGGATGATCGCCGGCACGCGGAAGCCGCCCTCGTAGATCGTGCCCTTGGTGGCGCGGAAGGGCGTCATGCCGCCATCGGGCCAGGTGAAGACCTCGGCGCCGTTGTCGGTGGTGAAGATGACGATCGTGTTGTCCCGCTCGCCGATCGCGTCGATATGGGCGAGCAGCGCGCCGATGCTGTCGTCCATCTGCTTCATGCCGGCTTCCGAGATGCCGAAGTTCGTCTCCAGGTTCATCTGCTGCTGGTACTGCGGCGGGACGAAGGTCCAGACATGCATGCGCGTGGTGTTGTGCCAGATGAAGAACGGCCGGCTGTCGCGCTTCGATTCGTCCATGAAGCGCTTGCTGTTGTCGACCAGGACGTCGTCGAAGGTCTCCATGTTGTACCGGCCGGGCCGGCCGACGGCCCAGTTCTGGCGGCCCTCCATGTTCGGGAAGGGCTGCAGCGGGCCCTCGTCCACGATGCGCTGGCGGCCGACGCGGCCCCAGCGTGGCATCTCCGTCGCGTCGTCCGTGTCGGTCGCCCAGGAATGCACGAGGTTGCGCGGCCCGATCTCGTCCCAGCGATTGCGCGGGAAGGAATACCAGTAGGGATCCGACATGGCGTCGAGGTGATAGAGGTAGCCGAAATACTCGTCGAAGCCGTGCAGCGTCGGCAGGTACTTGTTGAGGTCGCCGAGGTGGTTCTTGCCGAACTGCGCGGTCTTGTAGCCCAGCGACTTCAGCACGGTGGCGACGGTGCACGCCTGCGCCGGCATGCCGACATCGGCGCCGGCCTGGCCGACCGTGGTGAGGCCGGTACGGATCGGCAGCTCGCCGGTGATGAAGTTGGCGCGGCCGGCGGTGCAGGAGGCCTCGGCGTAGTAGTCGGTGAAGCGCATGCCCTCTGCCGCCAGGCGGTCGAGGTTCGGCGTGCGGCTCGACATGATGCCCTGGTGGTAGGCGCCGATGTTGAACCAGCCGACGTCGTCGCCCATGATCACCAGGATGTTCGGCTGGCGCTGGCCTGCCGGCGCGGCGGGCGCCGGTGCGGGAGCGGGGGCCTGGGCCGGCGTCGCGGGGCGCGGCTGCGCGCGCGCCGGACCGCCGATCGCTGCGCTCGCCATCAGAGCGCTGCCGCCGAGCAGCAGGCTGCGCCGTGAATTCCTGCGTTCCATGTCGTTCCTGGTCCTTCTTGGGGGTGGCGGGTCGGTTGGGCTGAGGCTCAGCTTCGCTCGCGGCGGATGCAGCGGAAGCCGATATGGCTCATGCCGCTGTCCACCATCTGCGCGTGCCGCGCGGCCGGGCGGTAACGCCGGCAGTAGGACGGCGCGCAGAGGAAACTGCCGCCCTTCGTGACCTTTCGCGGAATGCGGATCGCGGGCGAGGCAGGATCGTAGGAGCCTTCCATCGCCGGGCCGCGCGGGTCTGTCGGCGCGCAACAGGGTTTCGCAGGATCGGCTGCGTGGCCCCGCGCGAACCAGTCGGCCGTCCACTGCCAGACATTGCCGGCCATGTCGTAGAGGCCGTAGCCGTTCGGCGGAAACGAACGGACGGGCGCCGTCAGATCGTAGCCATCCTCCGCCAGGTTCTGCCAGGGAAAGGACCCCTGCCAGACATTGGCCATATGCACGCCATCCGGGACGAGCTCGTCGCCCCAGACGAATTCCTTGCCCTCGAGCCCGCCGCGCGCGGCGAATTCCCATTCCGCCTCGGTCGGCAGTTCCTTGCCGGCCCAGCGCGCATAGGCCTCGGCGTCCTCGTAGGCGACCTGCACGACGGGATGGTCGGCGCGATCCCCGACATCGCTGCCCGGGCCTTCGGGATGCCGCCAGCAGGCGCCCGGCACCCAGCACCACCAGTTGCGGTAGTCCCGGGTGTCCACCGGGCCCTCGCTGCCGGTGAAGACGAGCGATCCCGGCTTCAGCATCTCCGGCTTCGCGCCGGGATACATGGCGGGGTCGAGCGGCCGCTCGGCCACCGTCACGTAGCCCGTCGCCTCCACGAAGCGCGCGAACTCGGCGTTGGTGACGGTCGCCTCGTCCATCCAGAACGGACTGACCGACACGCGGTGCGCCGGCCGCTCCTCCACGTAGTGGTGGTTGCTGCCCATGGTGAAGGATCCGCCGGGGATCGGCCGCATCCCGTCGCGGGCCGCGGCGATGCCGGACAAGCCGGGATCGGTGTCCTGGGAAGTTGCTGTCATGCCATGCATTCTGTTCTGCGGTGGCCGGCCTTTGTCGTGATCCGCAGGAACCAGCATGCCGGCCACGACGCGCCGCAGGCATCGGCCAGAATCCCTAGGCCGGGCCTCAGCGCTCGATAATGCGGTTGCGCAGCGCGTAGCGCGTCAGCCCCGCCACCGACCGCTCGCCGGTCTTCTGCATGGCGGATTCCTGATGCGCCTTCACCGTCCGCTCGGCGATGCCGAGACGCTGCGCGATCTCGCGGCGGCTGCCCCCCTCGGCGAGCAGCTTCACCACCTCACGCTCGCGCGGCGACAGAAGCGGCGGCGCGGCGGCATGCGTCGCCGCGTGCTCCAGCACGCTGCGCATCTCGTCGGTGACGCCCGGCGGGAAGAAGGGCCGGTGCGCGGCGACCGTCCGGATCGCCGTCACGATCAACCGCGCCGCCGCTGACTTGAGGAGGTAGCCACGCCCGCCTGCCGCCAGCACCGCGGCCGCGAGGTCCTCGGAGTCGTCCATCGTGAAGACCAGGATCTCGGTCGCCGGGCTCGCGACACGGATCTCCCGCGTGACAGCGAGCCCGTCGAGGTCTGGCATGTTCATGTCCACGACCGCGACATCCGGCTTGAGCGCCGCGGCCTGGGCGACCGCCTCCTTTCCGCCGCGCGCCTCGGCGCAGACCTCCCAGCCCGGCTGGCGTGCGATCATGTCCGCCAGGCCGTGGCGCACGATGTCATGGTCGTCGGCCAGCAGGATGCGCACGCCGATTGGCTCCCCCTTGGCACGGGCGTCGCCGGGTGAACGCGACCGTCAGCCTAGTCGCGGGCGGCGATGTTGCGTATCGGCCAGAATCCCCATTCCGGCAGCGGGTTGGAGTGACGGGGGTGCTGCGGCGACATGGAATCGATTGTCAAAGCGATCGGTACGCACTGATTCGTCTCTGATTCGGCCTGTGATCGGTCATGTTTTTCCGCGCTCGCGCCCAGCCTTGACCTGTGGTGAGGTTCCGCCACCGGTGCGGAGGCTTCCCCCATGATCCGGCCAGTGATGGCGCTTGAAGCCCTCGAGCCGGATGCGGCCCCGGCCCCGCGCCTGCGCGTCTGGCTTCTCGGCCTCGCCGCGGTCTGCGTGGCCGGTGGGGTGGCGCTGGCGGCCGGGCTGTCGCTGCATCGCGCGGCGCATGAACAGACCGCCATCGAGACCAGCGCCGTCGCTGCGGCACGCAACCTCAGCCAGGCAGCGGACCGCGAGATCGGCATGGCTGTGGCGCGCTTGCAGGCGCTGGCGACCTCGCCTGCCTTGCGGGCGGGCGATGCCAGGGCGTTCTACGACCAGCTCCTCGCGACGCCGAAGCCGGACGACACCTGGTTCGTGCTGTCGAGCACGGAAGCGCAGCTGCTCAACACCTTGAGGCCCTTCAATACCGGGCCGTTGCCGCGAATCGCCGATTTCGACCAGGCCTCGCAGGAGGCGGCCCGCCGGATGTTCGCGACGCGGGAGATCGCGGTGACCCCGGTCATCTGGGGCCCTGCCGCACAGGCCTATGTCGTCGGCGTCACCCTGCCCGTGGTGCTCGACGACCGGGTGACCTACCTTTTCAGCCAAGTCCTCTCGGAGCGGCGCATCGGGCAGGTCATCGATGACCAGCAGCTGGATCTGCGATGGCGGGCCGCCCTGATCGACCGCTACGGCGCGACCGTCGCGCTGGCGCACGGACAGTCGCGGCCACCCGGCCCGGGTGTGCCGGAGGCCTGGCTGGGCTGGCTGCGTGGTGCCGACGCGCAGGGCGTCTTCGCGGCGGAACGCGGTGGCACGCCGCTGCTGGTCGCCTTCGCCCGCTCGCCGTCGTCGGATTGGACGGCGGTCGTCGAGATCCCGTACGGCATCGTCGCTGCGCCGATCCGGACCACGGTCAACCTGCTGCTCGCGGGCGGCCTCGTGCTGGTGCTCGCCGGCTGCGCCGTGGCGTGGCTCCTCGCCGGCCGTGCCGACCGGCCGTTCGAGGCGCTGCGAACCTCGGCCCTGACGGCCCGGTCGGGCCAGCGCCAGGCGGAGGCGCAGTACCAGACCTATTGGCAGCATGCGCATGAGGCGCTGTTCGCCCTGCGCGTCACGCCGGAAGGCCGCTTCGTCTTCGAGGGGATCAACCCCGCCTTCGAGCGGGCGAGCGGCCTGAACCAGGCCTCGGTGATCGGCCGCGAGCCACGGGACTGCCTCCCCCGCGACGCGGCCGAGCGGCTGAACGAGCGCTGCCGCGAATGCGTCGCGGGCGGCTCCGCCACCTTCGACGAGTCGCTCGCCCTCCCCGCCGGGCGTCGCGAGTGGCAGACCAGCCTGGTGCCGCTGCGCGGCGCCGGACAGGACAGCGTCGTCAGGATCCTCGGCAGCACCCGCGACGTGACCGACCGGCGGCAGTTCGAAGCCGCCCTGCGCGGCCTCGGATCGAAGCTGCTCACGCTGCAGGACGACGAGCGACGCAAGATCGCAAGGGAACTGCATGACAGCACCGCGCAGATCCTGGTCGGCGCCAGCTTCGCGGTGGCGCGGGCACGGGCGGTGTCGCCGGGCATGACGGGCGAAGGCGACGATGCGATCGAGGACGCCTTGTCGCTGATCGAGGAGAGCCAGCGCGAGATCCGCAGCGTTGCCTACCTCCTCCACCCGCCGCTGCTCGACGAGATGGGCCTGCCGGCCGCGCTCCGCTGGTTCGCGAAGGGCTTCGCGCTGCGCAGCGGCCTTGCGTTGATGGTGGAGGTCGCGCCGGAGCTGGAAGGCCGGCGGCTGCCCGCCGACGTCGAATCCGCGTTTTTCAGGATCTCGCAGGAGGCGATCGGCAACGCCTACCGCCATTCCGGCGGCACCGAGGTCCGGATCGCGCTGCGATGGGCGACTGAGCGCGATCCCGCTGGTCACGGACGGGCCGTGGTCCTGACCGTCCGGGACGACGGCCGCGGCATCGCGACGCCGCCTTCGCCCCCTGGCGAGTCCGCGCTGTTCGGCGTCGGCCTGGTCGGCATGCGGGAGCGCATGCTGCAGCTCGGCGGCAGGCTCACGGTGGGACCGGCCGAACAGGGCGGGACCGTGGTCCAGGCGGTGGTCGCTGTCGCTGCCGAGCCGCCGACGCCTGCCCCCGTGCGGGCCGGTGCCCTCGACAGCGCCTGACTTGCCATTCCCTGACCTTTGTCCTCAGCTTCGGTGGTGCGGATCTTCCTGGCTGACGATCACGACGTGGTGCGACGCGGGCTTCGCAACCTGCTCGAAGGCGAGCCCGGCTGGCAGGTCTGCGGCGAGGCGGGCAATGGCCGCGAGGCGGTCGAGGCGGCCGCCGCGCAGCAGCCCGATGTCGCGATCCTCGACATCACCATGCCGGAGCTGAACGGCCTCGAGGCCATCCCGCTGATCCGCGCGGCCTGTCCGGGAACGGCGATACTCGTCCTCACGATGCATGAGTCCGAAGAGCTCGCGGCGGAGGTCCTCGCCGCCGGCGCGCGCGGCTATCTCGTGAAATCGGATGCTCCGCGCTGCATCGTGGCGGCGGTCGAAGCCGTCGCGGCACAGGAGCCGTTCTTCAGCGCCCGGGTCACGACGAAGCTGCCGGACGCGTTCCTGCGGGATCGCGTGGCGGCGAACGAGGACCACGCCGGCCTGACGGCGCGCGAGCGGCAGGTTTTGCAGCTGCTGGCGGAGGGCCGCCGGAGCAAGGAGATCGCGCGCCGTCTGGAGCTGAGCCTCAAGACCGTCGAGGCGCATCGGGCGGCGATCATGCGCAAGCTCGGGGCGGACTCCGTTGCCGATGTCGTGCGCTACGCCGTGCGACGCCGCATCGCCTCCTCCTGACTAACCCAGCGCGGGGTGCAGGAAGGTCCTGGGGGCGCCGGCATCCGGCATCTCGATCGGCAGGTCGTCCGGGAGCGGCACGTCCACGGCGCAGCGAAGGCCCTCCGGCGCGAAGTCCATGTGCACCGTGCCGCCGAGCTCGCGCGCCAGCCCGCGCTCGATCAGGCGCGAGCCGAAGCCCCGCCGCGTCGGCGGCGCGACGCGCGGGCCGCCGCGCTCGGTCCAGGTGAGGTGCAGCTGGCGGCGGTCGCCGGGACGCGGCGCCGGGGCCGCCGACCAGGCCGCCACGACCCGGCCGCCGGGCACCGACAGGGCGCCGTACTTCACCGCATTGGTCGCGAGCTCGTGGATGGCCATGCCGATCGCGACCGTCGCGTTCGGCGCCAGCCTCACCTCCGGCCCCTCCAGCGTCACGCGGCCCGGGCTCGCCTCGTCACCGAAGGGCGCAAGCTCGGCCAGGATCACGTCGCGGAGCGCGCTGCCCGTCCAGGCGGTCGCGGTCAGCAGGTCGTGCGTCTTGGCCAGCGCCAGCAGGCGGGCGAGGAAGGCGCGCCGTGCCGCCTCGGGGTCGGCATCGCCGCGGATGGTCTGGGCGGCGATCCCCTGCACGGTCGCCAGGCTGTTCTTCACGCGGTGGTTCAGCTCGTGCATCAGCATCGCCTGCCGGCGCGCCGCGGCGTCGCGCTCGGCCAGGTGGTCGCGCAGCTGCAGCTGCCGCCGACGTGCCCGCAGCGCGGAGCGCGCGGCGGCGGTCAGCGTCGCGGCGCGCACCGGGCGTTCCAGGAACACGGCATTGCCGAGCGCGTCCGCCAGGCCGACGGCATAGGGATCCTCGCGCGGGCTGCCCGGGCCGCGCGTCAGCACCACGAAGGGCAGGTCGGACCAGGGCGGCTGGGCCGCCAGCGCCGCGCGCAGCGGTCCGAGGTCGCGGCCGCGCAGCGTCTCCTCCGCGACCAGGGCCAGGCCGACCCGGTCGTCGCCGGCCGAGGCCGCGAGGTCGTCGAGCCCCGCGCAGACCCGGCTGCCGCCCGCGATGCCGAGGAGCAGCCTGGACACCACCTCCGCGTCGCGGCCGCGCGGATCGAGCAGGAGCAGCATGTCGAGCCCGGCGCCCGGCACGGCCTCATTCACCGGCAGCGTTCCCCTTTCCGAGCCCCGCGCCAATGAGCTGCCCGATCAGCGCGCCGGCGCTGCCCGTGTATTCCGGCGTGCCGGTCAGCACGCCGCGGAACTCGCTGAGCGGCGGGCCGACCTCGACCCCCAGGGGCGGGCCGATGCGCAGCTCCCGGATCGTGTCCTCGTGCCAGCCGCCGCGGTTCTTGGCCACCGACATCGCCTTGCGCACGCGCCCGCCGGCCTCGAAGTAGCGGAGCAGCATCACCGTGTCGGCGAGGTAGCTGATGTTGACCAGGCTGTTGACATCCCCGATCAGCCCATGCTGCACGTGCAGCAGCAGCGTCGTCGCGCCCTTGACGTTGAGGTAGGACAGCAGCTCGTGCATCTGCAGCAGGAGCTGGCGCTCCTCCGGCATGGCGGCGATATAGCCGTTGAGGCTGTCGATCACCAGGAGCCCGGCGCCCTCCTTCTCCACCTCCATCCGGACGAGATGCGCGAACTCCCCGGGCGAGAGCTCGGCCGGGTTGACGCGGCGCAGCGCGATCCGTCCGGCGGCAACATGGGGCGCGAGCTCGATTCCGGCCGCGGCGCAGCGGATGGCGAGCGTGTCGCGGCGCTCGTCGAATTCGAAGACGGCGACGCGCTCGCCCCGCGCGGCGGCAGTGACGGCGTAGCGCATCGCGATCGTCGTCTTGCCCGCGCCGGCCGGCCCCGTCACCAGCATGCTCGAGCCGCGCAGCGGCCCCCCGCCGAGCAGCGCATCGAGGGTGGCGACGCCGCTCGGCAGCCGGCCCGGCGTCGCATCCATGGACACGTCCACCACGACGGGCGCGGCGGCCGGGCGCGGGAAGGCCTCGATCCCGCCGGTGCGCACGCTGTAGTCGTGCCAGCCCTCGCGGTAGGCGGAGCCGCGCATCTTCGCGACCTCGAGCCGCCGGCGCGCCGGGCCATAGTCGAGGGTGCGCCGTTCCAGCGTGACGATGCCGTGGCAGAGGCTCTGCAGCTGGAGGTCGGCCTGGCCCGCCACGGCGGTCAGGTCGTCCAGCAGCAGCACCGTGCAGTGCCGCCCCGAGAAGAACCGCTTGAGCGCCAGGATCTGCCGGCGGTAGCGCAGCGGGTCCTGCGCCAGAAGGCGCAATTCCGACAGGCTGTCGAACACGACGAGGGCGGGGTTGCGCCGCTCGACCTCGGCGGTCAGCAGGTCCACGGTCTCGCCGAGCTCGATCTCCCAGGCGTGCAGCACGCTCTGGTCGCGGGACGGGCCGCCGGCGAGGGCGGCCTCGGCCGCGCCGAGGTCGAAGACGCCGATCAGCCCGGGCAGCTCCCAGCCATGGCTGGCGGCGACCGAGCGCAGCTCCTCGTCCGTCTCCGAGAGGGTGACGTAGAGGCCGGACTCCCCGCGCGCCGCGCCGGCGAGGAGGAAGCCCAGCGCGAGCGTCGTCTTGCCGGCGCCGGGCGCGCCTTCCACCAGGTAGAGCCGGTTGGGCGCGAGCCCGCCGCCCAGGATCTCGTCAAGCCCGGCGGACCCGGTCGGGACCCGCGGGCCCGGCGGACTGGGCGCCTCGATCGTGGACATTCCCGCAGAAGCCTCCTCGCGCACCGCCCGGTGTGGCCGGGGGGAAAACCGTAGCCTAGGCGCAAAAGTTTCCAGCGCCGATAAACCACATGGTTACCACCGCGCGAGCGGCGGCCCATGCGCAGCGAGGGCGCGGCGACGCTCCTCGCCGCCGTCGCGCCGAGACAGGGTTGGGCATCGGCACCTCTGCCGTGATAGCGTTCCCGCTTTGCGCGGGGATGCGGGCATTCCGAAGCGCGGTTCGCAGGATGGCCGGCCCCCTGGCCTTCTCCCCCGGACCGCCGTCGCCCGCCCGCGTCTGGCCGGACCTGCACGGAGGCATCATGGCGCTGAGGCTTGTGGCGTCCGGGGACGGCGATGCGTTGGCGATCCGCGATCACCTGGTGCCGCTGATCCGCGCCCGCGGGTCCATCGAGGTCCAGCAGGATGCCGTCCGCGTCATCGCCTGGCGCCCCGGGGAGTGGGCGCTGGAGCACTGGACGCCGTTCAGCGAGTTGCAGCCCGGGGAAGCGGCTTCGCCGGGCTATCGCCACGCGCTCACGCGCCAGCGCATGGCTCCCGACCTGCCCTATGGCCTCGATGTGTGGCTGGCGGGCGCGCTGGTGCTGAGCGTCCTGTGGGCCGACGACGGCAGTTTCCATGTCGCGGACTTCGCGCGTGGCGACTGGGAGGAGAAGGCGCTGGCGCTCTGACGCCGGATGGATGCCGCCGCGGGCGCGGCGGCGCCGCTCAGGACGAACCTCGTTGCAGCGAGCGCCGGAGCCATCCGGGGCGCCGCCCCGGCGCCTCGCCTGCCTTGAGCGCGTCGGCGCGACCCGCCTCCCTGGCCGCCGTCGCGGCGATCGCGCTCCAGCGGCGGTGGTAGCGCAGGGCGCGGGCCGCGCGCCTGATCAGCCGGAACATCGGCAGGCGCCCGCTGGCGGCGCGGCCGGTGCCGCCCCTGTCAAGGCACGTCGCCGGGCGCGGCGCGCTGGTCGTCGCCGGACGCGGCGCGGTAATCCTCGACATCCTCCGACCAGACCGTCAGCAGCGCCACCGGCGGCGCCGTGCGCGCCCGGAGCTTGCCCCGGGCGATCGCCTCGACCTGGGGGCGCGCCGCGGCGAAGCAGTCCAGCACCTCCTTCGGCTTGAAGCACCGCCGCGAGGTCAGCGCGCGCAGCGCGTCCGGCGAGACGGCGCAGGAGACGTCGCTGCCGTCATGCCGGACCTCGAAGACGACGCGCTTGCCGTCCCAGCGCGCCGCGGGGTCCATGTCGGCAGGTCCTTGCGGGGGCACGGGGCGGCGGCGGCGCGTTGGTTGCGATGTCATGCGCCTATTCCCCACCGGCCTCGTCGGCCCGCCACGCCCTGTCGAGGCCGGCCTGGGCCGTCGGCAGGGTCATGGTCAGGATGGATCGCTGCGTGCGCGTGAGCATGGGAAGCCTCCGGCGATGGACGAGCCTGGCTGGAGGTCTGCCCGGCCCCGCCGGGAGCGCTCCTCCGCGAAGGTCCAAGGAAATGCCCCTGGTGATCACGCGCCCGCGGGAGGGAGAAGCCGGCCCATCCCAGCGGCTGGGCCGAGACCTTGTGGATTGCACATGTGGCGATTGTTGCGCCCGAACCCGCATCACGGCGGCGTGATCGGGGCCGGCGCATCGGCGGGCCGTCAGCCCCGGTCCGGCTCGATGAGCCGCAGGAGGTGCGGCGGCACCGGCTCGGCCGCGACATCGTCGTAGGCCCGCTTCAGGCTGGCCCGGAGCCACAGGTCGAAGGCGTCGTCCTGGCGTCCGGCCGGGGCGGGGACGCGCTGGCCGGACGGCAGGGGCGGCGATACCCGCCGTGAACCCGCTGCTCGCGCCTTGTGCCTGGTCCGCACCTCGTGCCCTCCGGGCCGCCTGCGGTCGCAACGTGCGACGGGCCCGATCGTATGGCCGGAATCGCGGCCTGCCGCGAAATGGCCGATGACGGCGCCCACCCTATTGGACCCTTGCTCCCGCCCCCGCTCCCGCCCTATACGCCCCGCTTCCCTGCCGGGACCCGAGGCATCGGTCCCGGCTATGCCCGCTTGCGCGCTCCCCCGGCATCCCGCCGGACCGCCGCAGGACAGCGCCCGACACCCGTCGCGCCTGGGGCTGAGCCAGCCAGAGGGGAGACAGGATGCCCTTGTATGAATGCGTGCTGATCGCACGCAACGACGTCACGCAACAGCAGGTCGAGGCCATCGCCGACCAGGTCGAGCAGACGCTCAAGGCCGGCGGCGGCGAGGTCCGCAAGCGGGAATACTGGGGCCTCCGCGGTCTCGCCTACCGCATCAAGAAGAACCGCAAGGGGCACTACATGCTCCTCGGCGTGAACACCCCCGCCGGAGCCCTGCAGGAAGCCGAGCGCCAGCTCGGCCTGCATGAGGACGTGCTGCGCACGCTGACGATCCGCGTCGAGGAGCTCGAGGAAGGGCCGTCCGCCATTCTCGCCCGCCGCGGCGAGGACCGCGAGCGCGACCGCGGCTTCCGCGGCCCGCGCCCGGCCGGCCGCTTCAGCTCCGGCCGTGGCGGCGGACGCGACCGCGACGACCGCGAGGAATACCGCGCGCGGCCGCGCGACGAGATGGACATGGGCGGCGAGGGGGAGTGACCTGAGATGTCCGACAACACCGAAGAGACCTCGAACAGCCCCGCCGCGCGCCGCCCGGCCGTCGGCGCCCGCCGGCCCTTCTACCGGCGCAAGAAGTCCTGCCCCTTCTCCGGCCCGAACGCGCCGAAGATCGACTACAAGGACGTGCGCCTGCTCTCCCGCTTCCTGTCGGAGCGCGGGAAGATCGTGCCGAGCCGCATCACGGCGGTCAGCGCGAAGAAGCAGCGGGAGCTGGCGCTCGCGATCAAGCGCGCGCGCTTCCTGGCGCTGCTGCCCTACGTCATCAACGACTGACCAGCGCTGACCGGCACGGCCATGCCGCAGGACGGGACCATGGGGGAGAATTCGGGGGGCGGCCGGACCGGGCCGCTCGCCGATCCCGCATGGCTCGCCGGCGGCGCGGCGGGGCTGGCTGCCGCCGTCATGGCGCTCTGGGCCTTCCGCGGGCTGCCGCTCGGGCCCGTGCTGCTCTGGCTGGCGCCGATGCCGCTCTTCATGGCGGGGATCGGCTTCGGCGCGGGCGCGGCGGTGGGCGCCATGGGCATCGCGGCGGTCGCGATCTATGCGACGGGCCCTGCCGCCGCGCTCTGGATCGTGGTGCTCGGACTGGCCGCACCGGTCGCCGTCCTGACCGCGGCGTCGGCGCGCGGGCGCGGCAACGGGCGCGACCTGTCGCTGCCGCTCGCACTCGCCGGCATCCTGCCGGCGCTCGGCATCCTCGGCGCGGCCTTCTGGCTGTCCGACACGCCGGGCGGCCTCGAGGGCATGCTGCGGCAGCTCGCGCGGACGGGGCTTCGCCGCTTCGACATCGCGGGGCATGCGGGGCTCGCCGGCGAGATCGCGCGTATCAAGGCCGCGGCGATCGGGCTCTGGCTGGTCGTCGCCTGGATCGGCAATGCCTGGGTCGCGGGGCGGGCGATGGCCTGGCTCGGCATCGCGCCGGCGCCGGACTGGCGCGCGGCGCGGCTGCCCGCCTGGTACATCGCGCTGCCGATCCTGGCGGGGCTGGCCTGGCTGCTGGCGGAGGCGGGCGAGGACGCGATCGAGCTGTCGCTGATGCTCGTCCTGTTGCTGCCGCTTGTGCTGCACGGGCTCGCCGCGCTGCATACCCGCCTGGTCGGGCGGGGCGAGCGGCCGGTGATCCTGGGCGCGGTCTATGTCGCGCTGGTGGTGCTGTTCCTTCCGGCGTCGCTCGCCATGGCGGGCTACGGCGCCTTCGACCTCATCTCATCCCGGAAACATGGGGCGCCGCCCCGCAGCTAGAACGGTAGTGCCATGATCGAAGTCATCCTGATGCAGCGGGTCGACAAGCTCGGCCAGATGGGCGAGCTGGTGAAGGTCCGCCCGGGCTATGCCCGCAACTACCTGCTCCCCCAGGGCAAGGCGATCCGCGCGAGCAAGGACAACCTGGCCCGCTTCGAGAGCCAGCGCGCCCAGCTCGAGGCGCAGAACATCAAGCGCCGCGAGGAAGCCGAGCGCATCGCCGAGCGCGTGCTTGGCCTGCAGGTCGTGATCATCCGCGCGGCGGGCGAGAGCGGGAGCCTCTATGGCTCGGTGTCGTCGCGCGACATCGCCGATGTCTGCAAGACGCAGGGCGGCCTGACGATCGAGCGCAGCCAGGTCCTGCTCGAGCAGCCCATCAAGACGACGGGCATCGTGACGGTGCGCGTGGAGCTCCACCCCGAGGTGGTGATCCCGGTCGCCGTGAACGTCGCGCGCAGCCAGGAAGAGGCCGACAAGCAGGCCCGCGGCGAGGACATCCGCGCCGCCGAGGCCTCCGAGGCCGAGAGCCTGGAGGCGGAGCTGGCGGCGGAACTGGCGGAGCTCGGCTCCGCGATGGAGCGCTGAGGGAGCAGCTTCCCCGCTCCTCGATGATTCCCCTCCCCCGCAAGCGGGGGAGGGCGGCGCGAGTGCGGGGAAGGGCCTGCGGCCGCAAGCTCATTTGAACGCCGGATCGGTCTTTCCATCCACCTTTCGTGTCTCCCGGAGCCGCCTCCCGCCTCGAATCCCGCGCGCCGGCTTCCTTAATCCGTTTGTAACCGCCCGGTACCGACCGGCCGGGGCAGCGGATTCCGGGAGGCGCGGACGATGTTCCAGAAGCTCCTCGATGGCGCGCTGAGGCGCCTGGTGGTGCAGGGCTGCCTCACGGTGCACCACGCCGATGGCAGCACCGCCGTCTTCCGCGGCGAACCCGGACCCGAGGCCGCCTTCCGCATCCATGGCGCGGGCTCCGTCCGCCGCCTGCTGCTGAACCCCGCTTTGGCCTTCGGCGAGCTCTACATGGAAGGCGCTATCGAGCCTGTGGGCTGCACGATCGGCGAGATCGTGGAACTGCTGGTGATGAACCACTGGCAGGGCGGGCAGCACCCCGTCGACCAGGCGCTCTCGATGCTGCGCCAGCTCCGCCGGCGCATCGACCAGCTCAACCCGGCATCGCGGGCCAGGCGCAACGTCGCGCACCACTACGACCTGAACGGGCGTCTCTACAGCCTCTTCCTCGACCGCGACCGCCAGTATTCCTGCGCCTATTTCCCGACCGGGCTGGAAAGCCTGGAGGAGGCCCAGGCGCTGAAGAAGCGCCACATCGCGGCGAAGCTCCGGCTTGACCGGTCGGGGCTCGAGGTGCTGGACATCGGCTGCGGCTGGGGCGGCATGGCGCTGCACCTCGCGCAGGACTGGGGCTGCCGCGTGACGGGGATCACGCTGAGCGAGGAGCAGCTGGCCGAGGCACGGCGCCGCGCGGCCGAGGCCGGGCTTTCCGACCGCATCCGCTTCGAGCTGATGGACTACCGCGACTGGCACCGCAGGGTGGACCGCGTGGTCTCGGTCGGCATGTTCGAGCATGTCGGCATCGTCAACTACGCCACCTTCTTCCGCACGCTGCGGGATGCGCTGAAGCCCGACGGCGTCGCCCTCGTGCACGCCATCGGGCGGATGAGCGGCCCCTACAACACCAATCCATGGCTCGCGAAATACATCTTTCCCGGCGGCTACTCGCCGGCGCTGTCGGAGGTGCTGCCGGCGATCGAGCGCGTAGGCCTCTGGGTGAACGACATCGAGATCCTGCGGCTGCATTACGCGCTGACCATCGCGGAATGGCGCCGGCGCTTCGCGGCGAACCGCGACGCCATCGCCTCGCTCTATGACGAGCGCTTCTGCCGCATGTTCGAATGCTACCTCGCGGGCTGCGAGTTCACCTTCCGCCATGGCGACCACATGAACTGGCAGATCCAGCTCACGCGCGAGCGCATGGCCCTCCCGCTCGCCCGCGACTGGATGCATGACGCTGAGCAGGCCGCGCCGAGGCCCATGCCTGTGGCGGCGGAGTGACTCCCGCTATCCACAGCGATCCACAGGATGAGGGGGGAAGGCAGCGACTCGATCCCCGCGCTAGACTGGGGAGATGAACACCTTCGGCGGGCCGGCGAGTGGAAGCGAGGGGCTGTTCGGCCTCTCCCAGCGGTTGCCGCCGGCGAACCTGGAAGCGGAGCAGGCGCTGCTCGGCGCGCTGCTCGCGAACAACAAGGCCTATGAGCGGGTCGGCGAGTTCCTCGCCGCCGAGCATTTCGCCGATCCCGTCCATGGCCGGATCTTCGCCGCCATCCAGCGCCGCGTCGAGGCCGGGCAGCTCGCAGACGCCGTGACGCTGCGCGCGGAGTTCGAGCACAATGGGCTGCTCGACGAGGTGGGCGGCCCCGCCTACCTCGCGCAGCTCCTCGGCGCGATGGTCGGCGTCATCAATGCCGGCGAATACGGCAAGGTCATTCACGACGCCTGGCTGCGCCGCCAGCTCATCGATGTCGGCGAGACCGTGGTCAACCGCGCCTTCGGCGCAGAGCCCGAGCTGGATGCGCGGCAGCAGTTGGAAGCGGCCGAGCAGAACCTCTTCGACCTCGCGAAGGACAACGGCGCCGAGGGCGGCTTCGTCCCCTTCGAGCGCGCGCTGGCGAGCGCGGTGGAGCATGCGGCGGCCGCCTTCTCCAACCCCGGCGGCGTGTCGGGCCTGTCGTCGGGCCTGCGCGACCTCGACAAGCGCACGGGCGGCCTGCACAAGTCGGACCTCGTCATTCTCGCGGGGCGCCCCGGCATGGGGAAGACCGCTCTCGCGACCAAGGTCGCCTTCGGCGCGGCGCGCGCGATCCTGCGCAAGGCGCGGGAGAACGACGCGAACGCCATGCCGCGTGGGGGCGTCGCGATCTTCTCGCTGGAAATGAGCTGCGACCAGCTCGCGACGCGCCTGCTGTCGGAGGAAGCGCGGATTTCGGGCGACCGCATCCGTCGCGGCGACATCCTGCAGCGCGACTTCGACAAGTTCGTCGAGGTGAGCCGCGAGCTGCAGGCGCTGCCGCTCTACATCGACGACACGCCGGCGATCACGATCTCTGCGCTGCGCACGCGCTGCCGGCGGCTGCAGCGCACGCGGGGGCTCGACCTGATCGTGGTGGACTATCTGCAGCTGATGCGGCCGGCGGCGGGGACGCGGCCGGAATCCCGCGTGCTAGAGATCAGCATGATCACCCAGGGGCTGAAGGCGATCGCGAAGGAGCTCGCCGTGCCGGTGATCGCGCTGTCGCAGCTCTCGCGCCAGGTCGAGAGCCGGGAGGACAAGCGCCCGCAGCTGTCGGACCTCCGGGAATCTGGCTCGATCGAGCAGGACGCCGACATGGTCATGTTCATCTACCGCGACGAATACTACCTGGCGCAGCGCCAGCCCAAGGAGATGAGCTTCGACAACTCCGAGAAGTTCTCCGTCGCGGTCGAGAAGTGGCAGAAGGACATGGAGGAGGCGCACAACAAGGCGGAGCTGATCATCGCCAAGCAGCGCCACGGTCCGACCGGCACGATCAAGCTGTTCTTCGAAGGCGAGTTCACCCGCTTCGGCGACCTGGATCAGACGCATGATGGGGGGTATGGGGACTAGGTGAGTCCCGATCTCGTCGCGATACGCCCCGTCCGCCCGACCGACCACGCCGCCTGGCTGCCGTTGTGGGAGGGGTACAATGCGTTCTATGGCCGCGTCGGGCCGACCGCGCTCGACCCCGCCGTCACCCGCCAGACCTGGGCGCGCTTCTTCGACGGCTACGAGCCCGTCGAGGCGATGATCGCCGAGCGCGGCGGCCGGCTGGTCGGGCTGGTGCACTACCTCTTCCATCGCAGCACGACGATGCTTGGCCCGACCTGCTACCTGCAGGACCTCTTCACCACGCCGGAATGCCGCGGCCAGGGCGTCGGCCGCGCGCTCATCGAGGCGGTGTACGATCGTGCCCGCGCCGCCGGCGCCGCACGGGTCTACTGGATGACCCAGGAGACCAACGCGACGGCGATGCGTCTCTATGACGCCGTGGCGGCGAAGCCCGGCTTCGTCATCTACCGCAAGGACGTCTAGGTGCCCGCGCCCGGCCAGGCGGTGCTGCGGGTGGCGCTTGGCGCCATCGTCGCCAACTGGCGCGACCTGGTCGCGCGCCATGGCGGCGCCTGCGCCGGCGTGGTGAAGGCGGACGCCTATGGCCTCGGCGCCACTCCCGTCGCCCGCGCGCTTCGCGACGCCGGCTGCACGACCTTCTTCGTCGCGCACCTGACCGAGGGGATGACGCTGCGCGACGCGGTCGGGCCGGGTCCCGCCATCGTCGTCCTGGACGGCTTCCCGCCCGGCGCCGACGGCGATGCGCGCCTCGTCCCCGTGCTGAACCACCTCGGCGACGTTGCGGCGCATGCCCGCGCCGGCAGCGAGGCGGTGCTGCACCTCGACACCGGCATGGCCCGCCTCGGGCTGGATGCGAAGGAACAGGCGATCCTGGCGGAGGACCGCTCGCGGCTCGACGGGCTGACGCTGCGCTGGGTCATGACCCACCTGGCCTGCGCCGACGAGCCCGCGCATCCCCTGAACGAGGCCCAGCGCGTCCGCTTCGCGGCCGCGGCGTCTCGCGTCGCCCCCGGCGTGCCCCGCAGCGTCGCCAATTCCTCCGGTATCTTCCTCGGCCCCAGCTTCCGGTCGGACCTCGCCCGGCCGGGCTGCGCGCTCTATGGCATCAACCCGACGCCGGGCGCACCGAACCCGATGCGCCAGGTCGTGGCGCTGGAGGCCGAGATCCTGCAGGTCCGCGAGATCGCGGCCGGCGACAGCGTGGGCTACGGCGCCTCCTGGACCGCGAGGGAACCGCGCCGGATCGCAACCGTTGCCGCGGGCTATGCCGATGGCTACCTTCGATCCCTCTCTGGCCGCTCGCTCGGCCTGCTGCACGGGCGGCAGGCGCCGCTGGTGGGTCGTGTCTCCATGGACCTGACGACCTTCGACGTGACCGACATCGAACAGGCGCGCCCGGGCGACCGAATCACGCTGATCGGCGGGCCCGGCAACTCGCCGGACGACATCGGCGCGCGCTGCGGCACAATCGGCTACGAGATCCTGACCTCGCTTGGTCGGCGATACGACCGCGTGTACGAAGGCGGCTGAGTGGACCGCGCGCTCGACCTGACCGCCGGGCTCGGCCGCTTCGCCATCGCGATGCTGCGCGGTGCGGGCGCGGTCGCGCTCTTCGCGGCTGAGGCGATCAGCCATGTCGTCCGCCCGCCCTTCTACGGGCGGCTCTTCCTGCGCGCCTTCCTAGAGATCGCCTGGTTCAGCCTGCCCGTCGTGGCGCTGACAGCGGTCTTCACGGGCATGGTGCTCGCGCTGCAATCCTACACCGGCTTCGCGCGCTTCAACGCGGAAGGGGCGGTGGCCAATGTCGTCGTGCTGTCCATCACGCGCGAACTCGGCCCCGTCCTGGCGGGGCTGATGGTCGCGGGACGCATCGGCGCGGCCTTCGCGGCCGAGATCGGCACGATGCGCGTCACCGACCAGATCGACGCGCTGACCACTCTGTCCACCGATCCCATGAAGTACCTCGTCACGCCGCGGATCGTGGCGGGGACGATCGCCCTGCCGCTGCTGGTGGTGGTGGCGAATGTTCTCGGCGTGATGGGCGGCTGGATCATCGGGACGCAGCAGCTGGGCTTCGCCTCGGGCGCGTATCTCAAGGCGACCTTCGACTTTCTGCAGGGCTGGGACGTCATCTCGGGCCTCATCAAGGCCGGCGCCTTCGGCTTCATCGTGACGCTGATGGGCTGCTGGTGCGGTTATCGCTCCGGCGGCGGCGCGCAGGGCGTGGGGCGCGCGACGACGGCGGCGGTGGTGTCGAGCTCGATCCTGATCCTTGCCAGCGACTACGTCCTGACCGCGGTGATGTTCAGCCGATGAGCGGCGACATCCCGAAGATCAGGTTGCGGGGCCTGTTGAAGGCATTCGGGCCGAAGGTCGTGCTGGACGGCGTGGACCTCGATATCCGCGCGGGCCATTCGATGGTGATCCTAGGCGGCTCCGGTTCGGGCAAGTCGGTGACGCTGAAATGCATCCTCGGCCTGATCGAGCCCGATGCCGGGTTGATCGAGGTGGATGGCCGCGACCTCTCCTCGATGAGCCGGCGCGAGCGCGAGGCGGTAAACAACCGCATCGGCATGTTGTTCCAGAACGCGGCGTTGTTCGATTCGCTCCCGGTCTGGGAGAATGTCTGCTTCAAGCTGCTGGCCCAGCGCCGCATCGGCCGCAGCGCCGCCCGCGACAAGGCGGCCGAGATCCTGGCGCAGGTCGGCCTGGCGGCATCCGTCGGCGATCTCTCGCCGAGCGAGTTGTCGGGCGGCATGCAGAAGCGCGTCGGCCTGGCCCGTGCCATCGCCGCCGAGCCCGACATCATCTTCTTCGACGAACCCACCACGGGCCTCGACCCGATCATGGGCGCGGTGATCGACGGGCTGATCGTGGATTGCGTGAAGCGGCTGGGTGCGACCGCCGTCAGCATCACGCATGACATGGCAAGCGCCCGGCGCATCGGCGACGACGCCGCGATGATCCACAAGGGCCAGATCGTCTGGCGCGGCGCCGCGGCGACGCTGGGGGATACGGGTAACGCCCTGGTGGACCAGTTCGCGCGCGGCGAGCGCGAGGGGCCGATCCAGATGGAGCTCAGGAAGTAGCCACTCGGCGCTTCTGCCCGCCGCGTCTTCGCGCTATCCCTGTTCCCGTTTCGTGCCGGAGCATCGCCCTTGGCCAAGGACCGCACCCGTTTCGTCTGCCAGGCCTGCGGCGCGGCCAGCCCGAAGTGGCAGGGCCGCTGCGATGCCTGCGGGGAATGGAACACCCTCGTCGAGGAAGTCGCCGAGGCGCGCGGCCCCGGGCCGGCCGCCAAGGCCTCCGGCGGCCGGCGGCTGGAGTTCGTCGGGCTCGAGGGGAAATCCGCCCCGCCGGCGCGCATCCTGACCGGCATCGCCGAGCTCGACCGCGTGCTGGGCGGGGGCTTCGTGCCGGGCTCGGCCGTGCTGGTCGGCGGCGATCCCGGGATCGGCAAGTCCACCATCATGCTCCAGGCCGCGGCGCGCATCGCGGCCGGCAACCGCCGCGCCCTCTACGTCTCGGGCGAGGAGGCGGTGGAGCAGGTGCGGCTGCGCGCGGCGCGGCTCGGGCTCGCGAAGACGCCGCTCGGCCTCGCCGCGGCGACCTCGCTGCGCGACATCGCTGCGGGGCTCGAGACTGAGAACGAGGCCGCGCTGGTCGTGATGGATTCGATCCAGACGGTCTGGCTCGACGCGCTGGATTCCGCCCCCGGCACGGTCAGCCAGGTCCGGGCCTGCGCGGCGGAGCTGATTCGCCTGGCCAAGACCCGCGGCTTCGCCCTGGTGCTGGTCGGCCACGTCACGAAGGAAGGCACGCTCGCCGGCCCCCGCGTGCTGGAGCACATGGTGGATGCGACGCTGCATTTCGAAGGCGACCGCGGCCACCAGTTCCGCATCCTGCGCGCGGTGAAGAACCGCTTCGGCGCCACCGACGAGATCGGCGTCTTCGAGATGACGGAGCAGGGGCTGATGGAGGTCGCCAACCCCTCCGCCCTGTTCCTGGCGGAACGGCGCGGCAACGTCTCGGGCAGCGCGGTCTTCGCCGGTATCGAGGGCACGCGGCCGGTGCTGGTGGAAATCCAGTGCCTGCTCTCGCCCTCCGCGGGCGGGTCGCCGCGCCGCCAGGTCGTGGGCTGGGATTCCGGGCGGCTGTCCATGCTGCTCGCGGTGCTGGAGGCACGCTGCGGCATGGGGCTCGGGATGAACGACGTCTATCTCAACGTCGCGGGCGGGCTGCGGATCCAGGAACCCGCCGCGGACCTGGCGGTGGCCGCCGCCCTGGTCAGCGCCGCGACGGACCGCCCGACCGACCCCGGCATGGTTTATTTCGGCGAGGTCGGCCTGTCCGGCGAGGTCCGCCAGGTCGCCCAGGCGGAGTCGCGCCTGCGGGAAGCGAAGAAGCTCGGCTTCGAGGCCGCGACCCTGCCGCGGCGCGTGGCGCGGGGCTCGGCGCCGCTGGCGGCGGTGCCGGGGCTGAAGCTGAAGGAGATCGGGCACCTCGCCGACCTCGTCGCGGAATACGCGGCGAAGACGGTGAGGCGGAAGCCGCCGGCCGAGGCCGCACCCGCGGCCGGATGATGCGGCAGGCGGGGCACAGCCATCGGCTCGATGCCGGGCTTGGGGATGTCCCCACCATGACACCCCGCCCCCCGCCCGCTATACCCCGCCCCCGATGACCTGGGTCGATGCCGTTGTCCTCGCCGTGCTGCTGCTCTCGGCAGGGCTCGCCTTCTTTCGTGGCCTGGTGCGAGAGGTGCTCGGCATCGGCGGGTGGCTCGGCGCCATTGCCGCGGGATTGCTCGCGCTGCCCTTCAGCCGGCCGCTGGTCGAGCCGCATGTCCATCCCGACTGGCTCGCGACCGGCATCGCCATCGGCGCCGTCTTCCTGGTGGTGCTGATCATCCTCAAGGTCCTGGTGCACTGGATCGCGGGGAAGGTGCAGCGCTCCATGCTGGGCGGGGTGGACCGGGCGCTCGGGCTGGTCTTCGGCCTCGCCAGGGGTGCTTTCATCGTCGTGCTTGCCTATATCGTCGGCGCACTCGCGATGCCCGCCGACGAGAAATGGCCCGAGGAGGTGCGCCAGGCCCGCAGCCTGCCGCTCGCCGCCGACGGCGCCCGCTGGCTCGTGACGCAACTGCCGCCCGAATTCCGGCCGCCCCTGCCAGAGGGCAACGGCCGGCAGGACCCGACCCAGGAACAGCTGCTGCGCCCCCCCGCCCGCAGCCGGAGCTGAAAGAGCCCCATGACCGACGTCAGCACCCGGCCCTGGGCCGACGATGCGAAGCCCGCATCACTGCGGGACGACGACAAGTTCCACGAGGAATGCGGCGTCGTCGGCATCTGGGGCAGCGCCGATGCCTCGGCGCTGGCGGCGCTCGCGCTGCACGCGCTGCAGCACCGCGGCCAGGAAGCGGCCGGCATCGTCTCGCTGGAGCCGAACGGAAGCTTCCACTCCCACAAGGGCCGCGGCCTTGTCGGCGACAATTTCAGCGACGCGAACGTGATGGCGGGGCTGCCCGGCCGCGCCGCGGTCGGTCACAACCGCTACGCCACCACCGGCGAGACGGCGCTGCGCAACGTCCAGCCGCTCTATGCCGATTTCGAGTTCGGAGGCTTCGCGGTCGCGCATAACGGCAACCTCACCAACGCGCATACGCTGAAGCGCGCCCTGGTCCGCCGCGGCTGCCTGTTCCAGTCCACGACGGACAGCGAGGTCTTCGTCCACCTCATCGCGATCAGCCTCTATTCCACCGTGACCGACCGGCTGATCGACGCACTGAAGCAGGTGCAGGGCGCCTACAGCCTGGTCGCGCTGCACAACGGCGCGCTGCTCGGCGCGCGGGATCCGCTGGGCGTGCGGCCGCTGGTGATCGGCAGGCTGCCGGGCGGCGGCCCCAATGGCGCCTATGTGCTGACCAGCGAGACCTGCGCGCTCGACATCGTTGGCGCCGATTTCGTGCGCGACGTCGAGCCCGGCGAGATCGTCGTGGTGGACGACAGCGGCCTGCGGTCGCTGAAGCCGCTGGGCGCGACGCAGGACCGCTTCTGCATCTTCGAATACATCTACTTCGCGCGGCCGGATTCGATCGTCGAAGGCACGCCGGTCTACGCGACGCGCAAGCGCATCGGCGCCGAGCTCGCGCGCGAGAGCGGCGTCGCCGCCGACGTGATCGTGCCCGTGCCGGACAGCGGCGTGCCGGCCGCGATGGGCTACGCGACGGAAGCCGGGCTGCCCTTCGAGCTCGGCATCATCCGCAACCACTATGTCGGCCGCACCTTCATCGAGCCGACGGACCAGATCCGCCACCTCGGCGTGAAGCTGAAGCACAGCGCCAACCGCGCGATCATCGAGGGCAAGCGCGTCGTGCTGGTGGACGATTCCATCGTGCGCGGCACGACCAGCCGCAAGATTGTGGAGATGGTGCGCGCCGCCGGCGCGACCGAGGTGCATATGCGCATCTCCTCCCCCCCCACGACGCATTCCTGCTTCTACGGCATCGACACGCCGGAGCGCGGCAAGCTGCTCGCGGCCAGGCACGACGTCGAGGAGATGGCGCGCATCATCGGCGCGGACAGCCTGGCCTTCATCTCGCTGGACGGGCTCTATCGTGCGCTCGGCAAGCCCGGGCGGGATGCCGCGCAGCCCGCCTTCTGCGACGCCTGCTTCACCGGCGACTACGCGATCCCGCTGGTGGACCAGCGCGACAATGCGGAGCCGCCGCTCTCGCTTCTGAAGGCCGCCAATTCGTGACGGCACTGCCCCTGCGGGATCGCGTGGCGCTGGTGACCGGTGCGTCGCGCGGCATTGGCGCCGCGCTGGCGCTGGAACTGGCGAAGCGCGGCGCGCATTGCGTGCTGATCGCGCGCACCCAGGGCGGGCTCGAGGAGACGGACGACGCGATCCATCGCGCGACCGGCAAGAACGCGACGCTGCTGCCCTTCGACCTGCAGAAGCAGGAGAAGGAGATGGACATGATCGGCCCGTCCATCGTGGAGCGGTTCGGGCGGCTCGACATCCTGGTCCACAACGCCGGCGCGCTGAACAAGCTGACGCCGGTCGCGCATGTCGATCCCCGCGACTGGAACGAACTCGTCGCGGTCAACCTGACCGCGGCCTGGCGCCTGATCCGCAGCTGCGACCCGCCGCTGCGTGCCTCGGACGCGGGGCGCGCGGTGTTCGTGACCACGGGGCGCGTGCCGCGGCCCAAGGCCTATTGGGGCATGTACGGCGCGACCAAGGCCGGCATGGAGCACCTCGTGCTGACCTGGGCGCAGGAGGTCGCAAACATCTCGCCGCTCCGCGTCAACCTCGCCGATCCCGGCATCGTCGCGACGCGAATGCGCAGCCTGGCGATGCCCGGCGAGGATCCCGCGACCATCGCGCAGCCCGCCGATGTCGCGCCGGCGCTCGCCGATCTCTGCATGCCGTCGGAGGCGCGGACCGGCGCCCGGATCGAGATCGCGCGGACCGGCTGACGCCGGTCAGCCCGCGCGTGCCAGCACCAGCAGCGTATCCTCGGTGCGGTCCAGGATCGCGGCCGGCTCGACCGGCGCGACCGCGCCATCCAGCCGCAGCTCCCGCAACGGGAAACGGTCGGCGATCGCGCGCAGCGTCTGCTCCGGCGCCTGGCAGCGGAAGGCGTTGAACTCCATCAGCACGGCCACGCCGGGGCTGCGGTCCAGCAGGCGCTGCATGCCGGCCCAGACCTTCTCCTCCGCGCCCTCGACATCGACCTTGATGAAGTCGGCCGCGCCTTCGACCAGGTCATCCAGCGGCGCGGCGCGCACTGCGACCTCCAGCGCGCCGTCCTCCGCCTCCTCCGCCAGGCCGTCCAGCACATGGCCGTTCTTCGGGTCGTCGTCGCTGGCGCGGAAGCGCAGCGTTCCGGGCGCGTCGGAGGCGGCCAGGCGGTGCACGGCAGAGCGCGCGGCGAAGCCGTTCAGGGCCAGGCTGCGCGCGCAGAGCGTGGCCAGACGCGGATTGGGCTCGAGCGCGAGGACGCGGCCGGTCGGCCCCGACAGGTCGGCCATCAGCACGGCGTAGTAGCCGAGGTTCGCCCCGACATCGAGGCAGACCTGGCCCGGGCGGATGCGGTTCAGCATGAAGCTCGTGCACCAGTATTCCCAGTAGCCGTCGAGCAGCAGATGCGGGCCGAGGCCGAGGTCCCGCGCATCCACCAGCATCTTGTAGCGCCCGAGCACGCGACACAGGATCGTCCGCTGGTCCAACGGCACGGCCTGGCAGCGCGCGCGGATCGCGGCCTGCATGGCCTGGCGGGGCCCGTCGCGCAGATCCTCGGTCCGCAGCAGCGTGCCGGCGCCGCGCCGCCCCAGCATGTCCATCAGCCCGCTCACCGACCGACGTCTAGCCCGGGGCGGTCTTGCTTGGAATGGAACGGAGGGGGCGGATTTCGGGGGGGACCCGAGTTCCTGTCATCCGCCCCCTCCTTGGTGCCGCGCTGTCGCCCGCGGCACGCCTCGCGGTCTCGTTGAAAGAAGACCGAATACTTCAACTTATGGATGCATGAGCCGGAAATCCCGGCCGCATCGGAGCAGGTACTTTATCTTTATTGCGCATTTCCAAGGATGACGCCAGCGCGAGAACAGCGGTGCGTCACGGCCGGCGGTCCTTGGCAGCGTGGCCGGACGAATTGCCTTGCGCGCCGGCGCGCGGCGGCGGGAAGCTTGCGGCGCTGCGCGGCGTTGACGCGCAGGAGGAAACCTCATGCCTGGCCAGCCGAAACGGCGTCCGGTCCCTGTTGCGCCCCTGCCCTGGTGGCGGGCGGAGCTCCCCTTCGGTCTGCTGGCCGCGGCCGCGATCGCCGCGCCGGCCTGCGTGCTGGACCAGGGCGGCAGCTGGCACGACGCGCTGTTCTCCGCCTGCGTCGTGCTCGGCCTGCCCGGCGCGGCGGTGGAAAGCATCACCGGCGCCGCGCGGATCGCCATTCAGCTCCGCGGCAGCATATGACGGATCACTCTTCCTCGGCGTAGGGGTTGTCGGTCCCGCGCAGGTTGAGGCGGATCGGCACCCCCGGCATCGCAAAGGACTCCCTGAAGGAGTTCACGAGGTATCGCCGGTAGTCCTCCGGCAGCATCTCCGCCCGCGTGCCGAAGACGGCGATCGTCGGCGGGCGGGCCTTCGGCATGGTGGCGTAGCGCAGCTTGATCCGCTTCCCTTCCACCAGCGGCGGCGGGTGGCGTTCCTTCATCGCCTCGAACCAGCGGTTCAGCTCGCCCGTCGGGACGCGGCGGTTCCACAGCGCATGGGCCTCGCGCACCGCGGGCATCAGCTTCTCGACACCCCGCCCGGTCGCGGCCGAGAGAGGGACGACGGACACGCCCTTGGACTGCGCCAGGCTCGCGGTCAGCACGTCCTCGAGCCCCCGTCGCGCGGCGGCGCGGTCCTCGACCGCGTCCCACTTGTTGAAGGCGATGACGAGCGCGCGGCCCTCGCGCTCCGCAAGCCGCGCGATGCGCAGGTCCTGCTCGTCCATCCCGAGCAGCGCGTCCACGACCAGGACGACGATCTCGGCTTCCTTCAACGAGGCCAGCGACGCCGCCACCGACATCTGCTCGAGCCGATGGGAGATGCGGGCCTTCCTGCGCATCCCCGCGGTGTCCACCAGCCGGACCGGCCCCTCCGCGTCGCGGAACTCCATCGCCACGGCGTCGCGCGTGAGGCCGGGCTCGGGGCCGGTGATCATCCGCTCCTCGCCGAGCAGCGTGTTCACCAGGGTGGACTTGCCGGCGTTCGGGCGCCCGATGATGGCGAGCCGGAGCGGGCGCTCGGCCTCCTTCGGCTCGCGGCCGCCGGCGGTCAGGCGGTCCCGGATCTCGTCATGCAGCCCGCCCAGCCCGTCGCCATGCTCGGCGCTGACCGGCAGGGGATCGCCGAGGCCGAGCTCATAGGCCTCCATCGCGGCCTGGGCGCCGAGCCGGCCCTCCGCCTTGTTGGCGATCAGCACGACGGGCAGGCCGGCGCGGCGCAGCCAGGCGGCGAAGGCGCGATCGGCGGGCGTGATGCCGGCGCGGGCGTCCACCACGAAGAGCACGAGGTCGGAGGCGCGCAGCGCGGCCTCGGAGGAGGCGCGCATGCGGCCCGGGATGGTGTCGGGCGGCGCTTCCTCGAGCCCGGCGGTGTCGGCGAGCAGGACGGGCACGCCACCGATCGTTGCCTCGGCTTCCTTGCGGTCGCGGGTGACGCCCGGCGTGTCGTCCACGATGGCGAGCTTGCGGCCCACCAGCCGGTTGAAGAGGGTGGACTTGCCGACATTCGGGCGGCCGAGGATGGCGATGCGATGCATGGTGCCGGGGGTTTGCGCCGAGGGGACAAGGGCGCGCAAGGGCTTCGGGCGCGGAGGTGCGGCGCGCGGGGTAGCCCCCGCGCGCGGCCGCGCCCTCAGCGGAACGCGACCAGCGTCCCGTCGTCGGCCAGGGCGACCAGCGTGCCGTCGGTCACCGCCATGGGCAGGGTGATGCTGTAGCCCGTGGACATCCGCCCCGCGATCTGGCCGTTCGCGGGATCCAGCAGCAGGAACTCGCTGCGGGAGGAGGGGATCATCAGCCGGCCATTCGCGACCAGCGGCCGGCCGAAGCGCGGGGGGGTGCCGCGGCGGCTGCCGGTGGCAGGCGGTGGATCGAGCGGCGTGACCCAGTGCACACGGCCATCCTCGCGCCCGATCGCCAGCGCCTCCCCGTCGCGCGTCACGGCGAAGGCGAAGTCGCCGGCGGTCGCGGGGCCGGCGCCGCCGCCGAAATTGCGCTCCCACAGGCGGCGCCCGGTGCGCAGGTCCACGGCGATCGAGGTGTTGCCGAGGCCGACGGCGATGACGCGGCCGTTGACAATCACCGGCAGGCCGGTGATGCCGACGAAGTCCGCGATGCTCGCCATGGCCAGGCTGCCGAGGCTCTCGCCCCACAGCACGCGGCCATCGGTGACCCGCAGCGCGAAGAGCTCTCCACTGGTGAAGCCGGCGACCACCGCGTCGCCGTCCACCGCCGGCGCGGGCAGGCCGAGCGCCATGGTGGTGACGGATTGCGCGCGGTAGTTCCACAGCCGGCTGCCGTCCTCGACGGAGAGCGCGTAGAGCTGGTTCTCGTTGGTGGGCACGAAGATGCGCCCGCCGGCGATGCCGGGCGCCCCGCGCGCCGGGGCGGGCAGGCGCACGCGCCACTTGATCTCGCCGTTCGCGGCGTTCATCGCGATGACCTCGGCCAGGCCCGTCGCGACATAGAGCGTGCCGTCCGCAAAGGCCGCGCCGCCGCCGAGCGGCGACGCCCACTGGTCGTCTGGCGTGCTGTCGGTGCGCCAGACCCGGCTGCCATCGGCCAGGCGATGCGCGGAGACGCTGCCCCAGGCATCCACCGCGTAGACCGTGCCGTTGCCGATCACCGGGCCCGCGACCATGCGCTGGCGATAGCCCGATCCGCTCCCGGCCGAGGCGCGCCAGGCCTGCGCCAGGTTCACGCCGAGCTGGACATGGCCCGGCGCGTGGCTGGCCGGGCCGCCCACCGTCGGCCATTCCGACACGGGCTGCGGCCCGGGCAGGGTGACCGGGCCGCTGTCGGCATCGGCGGTGACCGAGGCCTCGGACTGCAAGACGGAGATCCTCTCCCCGGGCAGGCGGACCTTCCGCTCGCCGAAGATGTCGTCGAAGGTGCCGCAGCCCGAAAGGAGGCCGGCCGAGCCGAGGAGCAGGGCGCGCCGGTTCACGACCGCAGCCCCGCGGAGACGCGCTGGGCGCGTTCGCGCACGCCGGGTGGCGCGTTCGCGTCGGTCATCAGGGCCTGGAGGATGCGGCGCGCTTCCTCGGTCTGGCCGCGGCGCAGCGCGATCAGGGCCTGGGCCTCGCGCGCCGAGGCGCGCCAGGGGTTGCCTTCCACCGTGAGCGGCGCGATGCGCGCGGCGAGCTGGGCGGGATCGCCGCTGTCGAGCGCGTTCATCACCGACAGCAGCGTCGCGAGGTCGCGATAGAGCGGATCGGCGGCGGTGTCGCCCGCGACCTCGTTCCAGAGCTGCTGGGCGGCGGGGTTGTCGCCGGTCTCGGCCTTCAGCGCGGCGGCGCGCAGGCGCGACAGCGTGCGGTAGCCCTCCGGCGATTCGCGGGACAGGGCGGCGAAGCCGTTGGCCGCGGTGGCGAGGTCCGCGCCCTCGCGTTCCGCGCCGCGGTGAAGCGTCAGGTAGGTCGCGGCGGCGGCGGCGGCCTGGCGGCTCTCGTTCCAGCGCCAGGCCTGCAGGCCGCCGGTGGCCGCGAGGGCCGCGATGGCGACGCCCAGCGCGACCCCGCCCCATTTCCGGGCGAGCCTGCGGGCGCGGTCGGCGCGGAGATCCTCCTCGACCTCGTCGAAGATGTCGGGCACGGCGGTTCCTTGTTACGCCAGTCGATGCGGGTGGCGGACCATACAGGCGCGGTCATAGGGCGTTAAGCCCGGCCGTCCCAGGCTGGGGCATGGCCCGTTCCATCCTGCTCGCCATGATGGCGATGCTGCCGCTCGGCGGCTGCGTGTCCGGCCCGGTGATGGTGGCCGGGGCGGCGGCGACCGGCGGGGGGCTGGTCGCGACGGGGAAGACGCCGGTGGACCATGTCGCGGGCTGGGTGCTGGGCCAGGATTGCTCCGCCGTGCGGCTGGAGAACCGGCGGCCCTGGTGCGTGCCGATCCCGACCGCGGCGGCGCCGGTGCCGTATTGCACGCGAACGATCGGATCGGTGAATTGCTGGACGGAGCCGCCGCCGGGCAGCCCGCAGCGGGGCGTGGCGGATCCGGGTCCGTATCCGGAGCCGGCGGGGGGCCTGCCGCCGCGGCCTTGGGGGGCGGTGAACTAGCGGCTGGCGGCACTCCCGCCGCCTTCTTTCTCCCTCGCCCCCGGCAGGGGGGAGAGGGTCGCGCAGGCTTGGCGCGAAGCGCCTAGCCGGAGCGGGTGAGGGGGGGGCGCGAAGCGCGTGGCAGCGCCGGTCAGACCAGCCTTGCGACCCCCATCCCGGACCGGGTGAGGATCTGGTGGCTACGGCGCAAACCTCACTGGCTTGCCGCGCGGCGTGCCGATCACCTCATCCTCGCGCATCGCGGCCTCGCCGCGCAAAATCGTCATCACCGGCCAGCCCGTGCAGCGATGCCCGGCAAACGGCGTCCAGCCGCAAGGCGAGGCGATCCAGCTTTCCTCGATCACGCGCTGGCGCTTCATGTCCACGACCGTGAAGTCGGCGTCGTAGCCCGCGGCCAGCCGCCCCTTGCCGACCACGCCATAGACCCGCGCCGGTCCCGCGGCCATCAGGTCGGCCAGGCGCGAGAGCGTCAGCCGCCCCGCGCTGACGTGATCGAGCATCAGCGGCACGAGGGTCTGCACGCCGGTCAGCCCCGCCGCGCAATCCGGCCAGGGCTTCTCCTTCGCGGCGCGGGAATGCGGCGCGTGGTCGCTGCCCACCGTGTCCACCGTGCCGTCGGCGACCGCGGCCCAGGCCGCGCGCATGTGGCGCCCGTCGCGGATCGGCGGGTTCATCACGGCATAGCCGCCGAGCCGGTCATAGGCCTCGTCCGTCTGCGTCAGGTGGTTCAGCAGCAGCTCCACCGTCGCGACATCGCGGTAGTCCCGCAGGTAGTCCAGCTCCTCCGCGGTCGAGACATGCAGGATATGCGCGGGCCGGTTCGTCTTGCGCGCCAGCGCCATCAGCCGCCGCGTGCCGAGGAAGGCGCATTCCACGTCGCGCCACTCCGCATGCATGCGGTACGGCATGCCGCTGTGGTAGTCCGGCTTGCGCGCCTGCAGCCGGTACTCGTCCTCGGAGTGATAGGCGATGCGGCGTCGGCCCGACCGCATCACGCGTTCCAGGCTCTCATCGTCCTCGACCAGCAGGTCGCCGGTGGAGGAGCCCGCGAAGACCTTCACCGCGCAGACATTCGGCTGCGCTTCCAGGTCGGCCAGCGCGGGGATTTTCGACTTCGCCGCGCCGACATAGAGGCCCATGTCGCACCAGGCGTTCTTCGAGACGAAGTCCCGCTTCCAGTCCAGCTGCTCGCGGTTGGTGATGGAGGGGCTGGTGTTGGGCATGTCGAAAACCGCGCAGAGCCCGCCGAGGATCGCGGCCTTCGTCCCCGTCGCGATCGTCTCGACCTTGGCGTCGCCGGGCTCGCGCAGATGGACGTGGCTGTCGATCAGGCCGGGCAGGACATGCAGGCCGCGGCAGTCGATCTCGTCGGCCGCATGCGCCAGGCGGAGGTCGCCGATCGCGGCAATCTTCCCCTGCCGCACGCCGACATCGGCCTGCTCGACGCCCCAGGGCAGCACCAGCGTGCCGCCGCGCAGGACGAGGTCGTAGCTCTGGGCCATGTGAGGGATCCCCTTCGGATTCGAGCCTATAACGCTAAGCCGCGCGGGGCGACAGGACGTCCCAGACGTCGCCCGCCGCGCCGGCGCGCTCGACATGCGCGCGGTGCCAGAGCGCGTAGAACAGCAGGTGCCAGGCCGCGAAGCCGCGGTGCTTGTCGCCGCCGGCGTGACGGAACAGCGCCGCGACGCGGTCGGGCTTCGCGATCTCCGCGACGCCGGGCTGCGCCGCGACGAGCGGGCCGAGCCGCTCGCCCACTCCCGCGATCCAGGCTCCTACGGGCACGGTGAAGCCCTGCTTCGGCGCGAAGGGGCGCGCGGCCGGCAGGTGGCGCGAGAGCCATTCCCGCAGCAGCCATTTCCCCGTGCGACCGCGCACCTTGAGCCCGTCCGGCAGGCGCCAGCACGCCGCCGCGACGCCGGCATCGAGGAAGGGCGTGCGGCCTTCCACCGCATGCGCCATCAGGCAGCGGTCGAGCTTCAGCAGCAGGTCGTTCGGCAGCCATTCCGCGATGTCCGCGGCCTGCGCCGCCATCAGCCTGGTGCGGCCCGGCGTCGCGGCCTCGGCCTCCGCCGCGGCGAAGCCGTCGCGCCAGAGCGTCGGCGCCTCGCGCAGCACGTCGGCGACCTTGTCGAAGCTGCCGGCGGAGCGCGGCTGCCGGCCCCCCATCCACCAGGGCCGCATCGCGCTGCGATAGCGTCCGTAGCCGCCCAGCATCTCGTCGCCGCCTTCTCCCGACAGCACGACCTTCACCTCCTGCCGCGCGCGCTGCGCGAGGAACCACGAGGGGATGATGGCGTAGTCCGCGGCAGGGTCGTCCATCGCCGCGACGATCGCGGGCAGGTCGCGCCAGACCATTGCCTCGGTCACCGTCACCGTCGCATGGTCGGCGCCAGTTGCCCTGGCGACGGCCTCGGCGGCGGCGTTCTCGTCGGCCGCACCGGCCACGTCGAAGCGCGCGGTGAAGGCCTTCACGGGGCGGTCATTCAGACGCGCCATCATCGCGAGCACCGCGCCGGAATCGATGCCGCCGGACAGGAACAGGCCATAGGGCACGTCGCTGCGCTGGTGCAGCAGCACGCTTTCCTGGAACGCCGCGTCGAAGCGCGCGATCGCGGCTTCCTCGGAGATCGCCTCGGGTCCGCCTTCGGGCAGCGCGGCGCGGCGGTGGCGTTCCACGATCGCGCCGTCGGAGACGACGATGCTCTCGCCTGGCAGGACGCGGCGGATGCCCTCGAAGATGGTCTCGGCGCCGGTGGTGAACTGCATCTGCATCAGCTCGTCGCGCGCGGCGCGGCGGATGCGCGGCTGCACCAGGCCGGCGTCGAGGAAGGCGCGCGGCTCCGACGCGAAGGCCAGCCCGTCGGGCAGCTGCGCGAGATAGAGCGGCTTGATGCCGAAGGGATCGCGGGTGAGCACCAGGCGCCGCGCCTGGCGGTCATGCAGCGCGATCGCGTACATCCCGCGCATGGCGGCCGCATAGCCCTCGATCCCGTCGCGGCGGAACAGGTGCAGCGGCGGCTCGCAGTCGCTGTTCGTGGTGGTGACGAGCTGGTTGAGCTCGCGCAGTTCCCGGTAGTTGTAGATCTCGCCATTCGCGACGATCGCGGCCGGGCCGGCGAAGATCGGCTGGTCGCCGGTGACGAGGTCGATGATCGCAAGCCGCGTATGCGCGAGGCCCACATTGTCCGCGAGGTGCAGCCCCGACCCGTCGGGCCCGCGATGCGCCAGCGCCGTCGTCATGGCGCGCAGCACGGCCTCGTCCGGCGTCGTTCCCTGCTTCTGCTCGAGGCCGGCTATCCCGCACATCAGTTCCTGATCCTGCTGGCGGCTTCGAGGAAGAGCGACCAGGCCGCGAGCACAGGGGCCTCGGCGTGATGCGCGGCGAACTCGGCGCGGCCGGCGGCGGCGATGGCCTGCGCGCGGGCGCGATCCTCCAGCAGCACCGCGATCGCGGCCGCCATCGCGGCGTCGTCGCCGATCGGGACCAGCAGGCCGGAACGCCCGTCCTCGATCAGCTCGCGCGGGCCGTCGGCGGCGGCGGCGACGACCGGACGCGACGCCGAGAAGCCTTCCAGCACGACATTGCCGAGGGGCTCGATGCGGGACGGCACGACGAGGATCTCGCAGGCCGCGAGCAGCGCGCCGGTGTCCTGGCGCCAGCCCAGGAAGGCGACGCGGTCGCCGATGCCGAGCTCGCGCGCCAGTGCTGCCAGTTGCGCGCGGTCCGGCCCCTCGCCGGCGAGCGCGAGGTGCGCGTCGCCGGGCAGGCGCGCGACCGCGCGCAGCAACGTCGGAAAGTCCTTGTTGGGGTGCAGGCGCCCCATCGCGAGCAGCACGCGCGCGCCGGGGGGGAAGGGCAGGGCGGCGGGCGCGGCGCCGGCGAGGTCGGCGGCGAAGTTCGGCAGGTGCCTGAGTCGCTCGCGCGGCCAGCCCTGGCCCTCGATCCAGTCGCAGAGGCCGCGCGTGTTGGCCACCAGGATGTCGCAGCCGCGATAATGCTTCAGGTCGTATTGCCCGCCGAGCCGGCCGACCAGCGTCCAGGCCGCGCCGCGCGATGCCGCTCGGCAGAAACCTGCGGCGCGGCTCATCCAGGCCACCACGACCTGCGGCCGGAAGGCGTCGAGCGTCGCGCGCAGGCGCCGCCCCGTCATCAGGTCGAGCGGCCCGCCGAAGCCGAGTTCCACTGGCGACAGCCCGCCCGCCGAGAGCCGCGACGCGCGCTCGGCGTTGCGGCGGATCACCGCCAGCACGCGCAGGCCGCCGCGGTGCTGGGCGAGGGCGAGGCGTTCGAAGAAGGCCTCCGCCCCGCCATGCGCCGCGCCGGCCATGACGTGGGCTACGCGCATGGAACTAGCCCTCCCCCGCAGTTGCGGCGGAGGGTTGGGAGGGGGCCGCTTCCGCCTCTCACGCCACCACCTTGGCGCCCAGCAGCGTCTCCGCCGCGGCGATCACGCGTTCCACCGGCACCGCGGTCATGGGCGAGGTGAAAGGCTCGCCATCCGCCGAAACCGCGATCGCACGCGGCCCCGACGGCCCGTATTCCCGCGCGTCCGACTGCGCGAAGAGCCCGATCACCGGCGCGCCCGCGGCCCCCGCCAGGTGCATCAGGCCGGAATCGTTGCCGATGAAGAGCGCACCGCGCCGCATCGCCGCCGCCACCTCCGGCAGTGTCAGCTTGCCGACGAGGTCCACGGCGCCGGGAAAGGCCGCCAGTACCGGGGCGGCCATGTCGCGTTCCATGGCGCCCGGCCCGCCCAGCACGGCGATCCGCGCGCCGGCGAGGGCGCCGCCGGGCGCGGTCAGCGCGCGGGCCACCGCGACGAAGCGATCGGCCGGCCAGACCTTCTGCGCCCAGTTCGCGGTCGGCCCCAGCAGCAGCCAGGGCCCGCCGGGCAGCAGCGACGCCGCGCGGGCCTCGTCCTCGGGCGCGGTCCAGGCGACCGGCAGCGGCGGCGGCGACAGGCCCAGCGTCTCCCCGATATGGGTCAGACGGTGGCCGGGGCGGCGCCCGCCCTTGCCCACCGCGCGGCGCCTGGCCGGCACCAGGAAGGCGATCGCCGAGGCCCGGAGGTCCACCACCAGGTCCCAGCGCATGAAGGCCACCTGCCACCAGAGCTTCAGCCAGTGCAGCGAGAGCGGCTTCTTCTCCACCACGATCAGCCGCTCCAGCCCCGGCAGGCGGGCGAAGACGCCGGCGGCGGCCGGGCCGCAGGCCACCGTGACGCGCGCGCCGGGATGGGCGCGCAGCAGGTGGCCGAGCAGGCCAGTGGAGAGAACGGCGTCGCCGATCCGCGTCGCCGTGACGAAAAGGATGCGCATGGCTTCGGGCGGCGCATAGCATGCCCCGCCGCGCGGCCCCACCCCGTTGCATCCCTCGGCTGGCTTTCCCAACTTCGGGGTATGCCGATCGCAGGGTTGCCGGGACGGGGCGTGGTGGAGGTGGCGGGCGAGGACCGCGTCGCCTTCCTGCAGGGCCTGGTGTCCAACGACGTTGCCCAGGCCGCACCGGGCCGGGCGGTCTGGGCAGCTCTGCTGACCGCGCAGGGAAAGTGGCTGGCGGATTTCTTCGTGATCGCCGACGGGGATCGCCTGCTGCTGGACTGCGCGCGCGACCAGGCGGCGCTGCTGGCGACCACGCTGTCGCGCTACCGCCTGCGCGCCAAGGTCGCGCTGCGGGATGCCTCCGGCGAATTCGCGGTGCACGCGGCCTGGGGCGAGGCGGCGCCGGCGGGCGGCATCGCCGCACCCGATCCGCGGCTGGACCAGGCGGGCTGGCGCATCCTGGCAGCCGCGCCGCTGCCCACCGATGCCTCGGCGGAGGACTACGACGCGCATCGCCTTGCGCTCGGCCTGCCCGATCCCGCCGACATGGAGGCGCAGAAGACCGTGCTTCTCGAGGCCGGCTTCGACGAGTTGCACGGCGTGTCCTGGTCCAAGGGCTGCTACATGGGCCAGGAGCTGACCGCGCGCACGAAGTACCGCGGCCTGGTCAAGAAGCGCCTGGTGCCGGTCGATGTGACGGGCCCGCTGCCCGCGCCGGGCACGCCGGTCACGCGTGACGGCGCCGAGGTCGGCGAGATGCGCACGGGACGCGGCACTCGGGGCCTCGCGCTCCTGCGGACCGAGGCGCTGGAATGCCCGCTCACCTGCGGCCAGGCGAGGCTTGCGCCCCGCGTGCCGGCCTGGATGGCCCTTCCGGCGCGCGAGACGGCTTAGCCCTACCCGTTCACCACCGCACCCCCGTTGGGGTGCAGCACCTGGCCCGACATGTAGCCGCTGTCGGCATTGCTCGCGAGGAAGATGTAGCTCGGCGCGACTTCGTCCGGCTGGCCCGCGCGCTCCATCGGCGCGGACTTCCCGTGCTCGGCCGTGCGGTCGGGCTCGAAGCTCGCGGGGATCAGGGGCGTCCAGATCGGTCCGGGAGCGACCGCGTTGACGCGGATCTTCCGCTTTTCCAGCGCCACGGACAGGCTGCGCGTGAAGGCGACGATCGCGCCCTTGGTGCTGGAATAGTCGATGAGCTGCGGGCTGCCCTTGTAGGCGGTGATCGAGGTCGTGTTGATGATCGCCGCCCCTTCGTGCAGGTGCGGCAGCGCGGCCTTCGTCATCCACATCTGGCCGAAGATGTTGGTGCGGAAGGTGCGCTCGACCTGCGCGGTCGGGATGTCGGCGAAGTCGTCGCAGGTATGCTGCTCGGCCGCGTTGTTGACGAGGATGTCGAGCTTGCCGAAGGCCTGCACCACCTGCTTCACCGCGTCCTGGCAGAAGGCCGCGTCGCCGATGTCGCCGGGGATGGCCAGCGCGCGGCGGCCCTCGGCCTCGATCCGGCGCTTGGTGTCGGCGGCGTCCTCGCTCTCGTCGAGGTAGAGGATCGCGACATCGGCGCCTTCCTTGGCGAAGCCGATGGCGACCGCGCGGCCGATGCCGGAATCGCCGCCCGTGACGATCGCGACCTTGCCCGTCAGCTTGCCCGCGGGACGCCAGCTCTCCATCGCGGAGGCCGGGCGCGGTGTCATCTCGGACTCGCGGCCGGGCTGGTGGGATTGCTGCTGCTTCGGGAACTGGGTGTCGGGCATGGCTGCTTCTCTCCGCGGGAAGCAGGGCCAACGAGGCGCCGGCGGGGCGGGTTTCCCGGCTATCGCGAGGCGGAGAGGATCAGCGCTTCCAGCGCGTCCTGCACGGCCTCGACCGGGATGCGGGTCATCTCGGGGCCGCCAAAATCCTGCGCGCGGACCATCATCGACCGCGTGCAGATCGGCCGGAACTTCTCCGGCGAGGATGGCCCGAAGAGCGAGAGCAGCGGCGTGCCGGAGCCCGCGATCATGTGGCCGGGTCCGGCGTCATTTGCGACCCCTGCCGCGCAGCGCGCCGCGACGGCGACCGCCCGCAGCGGCTGCGCGCTGCCGGCCTCTACCGCGGCGGCGAAGGCCGGGTGTTCCTCGGGGAAGAGGGCGCCGGGGGCCTCGGCCCCGATCCGCTCGCGCCAGGGCGCCTCCTTCGGGCCGAGCAGGAAGACGGCCTGGCGGCCGCGCGCGGCCTGGGATTGCGCCAGCGCGATGAAGCGGTCGAGCGGCCAGATCTTGTTCTCGCCCCCCGCGCCGGGGGCAAGGGCGATGCGCCCCGATGCCGGGCCGGGCAGCGCCGCCTCGGCCGCCGCGACCAGCGGCGCGGGCAGCGGCAGGGGCGAGAGGTCGCGCTCTACTCGATGCCCGGCGGCGAGTTCGAGCAGGCCGAAGAGTCGGTCCAGGATGTGCACGCCATGCGGCGCGCCATCCAGCCCGCGCCGGTGGAAGGTCGCGGAGACGAAGCGCCGGTGCGGGATCCGCCAGAGCTGGATGGTCGGCACCAGCACGGATTGCGTGTCGATGATGAGGTCGAAGGGCCCGAGGCCGCGCGGCCGCGGCTTCAGCAGCTCGAGCGGCTTCTTGCCGATGCCGCAGAACTCCACGACCTGGTCGAGCAGCGGCGGGCCTGCGACGGAACTGAGCGAGCGCGCGAAGACCGTGTCGAGCGTTGTCATCCAGGTCAGCGTCGCGCCGGGGAAGGCGCTGCGCAGGCCGCGCAGGAAGATCACCTTGTAGAGCCCGTCGCCGAAGATCTCTTGCCGGCTGAAGACGCCGACGGAACGCGGGCGGAACTGGTCGCTCATCGCCGATCAATACGCGGCATAGGATTTCTCCTCGCGCAGCGCGGAGCCCAGCAGGTCGTTGACCTCGCGCTTGATCGCGGCGCGGCGGTCATTGGTGCGATAGACCGACCGCGCGAGTTCGACGAAGGCAGTGCCGAAATCGGCGCGGCGCTCATGCTCGCGCAGCGCGTCCTCGACGTCCCACAGCGTCTCGTTCACGCCGCGCAGCGCGTTGCGCAGCGCGGCGAGCGCCGCGGCCTCGCGCCCCGCCAGCGCGGCGTCCCAGGCGGCGGTCAGCGCGGCGTGCTCCCGCGCGACATTCTCGCGCTGCGCGGCATCGCCGATGCGCGCGAGCTTGATGTCGAGGATGGTCAGCTTGTCGAGCACCTCGCCCGGCGAGGCGGGAATTTGGATCACCATGCGGCCGCCCTCGGCGTCGGGTCTGCGGCGCGTCTATAGGCGGCGCTGGGCCGGGGCGTCGAGATGGCCGCGCTGCAACGCGCCGAGCGCGACGGCCGCCAGCATCACCGTCGCGATCCACCAGGGCTGCCAGGCCCCGTAGGAGAGCAGGCCCGTGATCGCCCCCGAGACGCCGACACCGAGCGTGGCGCCGGCGATCGGGGATGCGGCGGCGGCCAGCATCGCGGCGGCCGCCAGCGCCGCGGCGATGACGGCGCCGACCAGGCCGGTCTCCAGCCAGACATGCAGCGCGGCGTTGTGGGGGTGCAGCGGCAGCCGCGAGGCGTGGCGGCCGAAGACGTCGCGCTCCTCCGGCGAAGTCAGGCCGAAGCGGTCCAGCACCTCGGTGGAGAAACCGTCCTCGGCGCCCGGGATGGCGCGCGCGGCGTCCGCCCCCCAGCCGAGCACGGGCTTCTCCGCGACGCGGCCGATCACGAAGTCCCAGATCAGCACGCGATGCGCGGCGGAGAAGGGCAGGGCGGAGAGGTCGGGCGGCCGCGTGAAGCTTGCTGCCAGCAGCAGTGGCATGGCCAGCACCAGCAGCGCGAGAACCGCCGCCGTCAGACGCGGCAGCAGCCGCGGCGCGAAGGCCGCGCCGATGCCCGCCGCGACGCCGGCCAGCGCCGCGATCTTCGCGGATTCCGCGGGCAGCCAGAGGGCCACCGCGACGCCGGCAGCCAGGATGGCGCCCCGTGCGGCGCGGTTCAGACCCGGCACGGCCAGCACCAGCGGCAGCAGCAGCACCAGCACGGACACCGCGGGCTTGAGCCCAAAGAAGACGCGCGGCGTCCATTCCGGGAAGCCGCGCACGGCCAGCCGGAACCAGTTGCCGGTGGCGTAGTCCAGTGCCAGCAGCGCGATGCCGAGAAGAAGGCCCGGCGCGACGGCCAGGCCGATGAGGCGCCGGTTGGCCGCGCCATCCTGCTCCAGCGCCCGGGCCGTCATGGCGGCCAGCACGAGCAGCGCCGCGAGCCCGCCGGCGGTGCCGAGCCCCTGCAGCAGGTCGGGCGACCAGAGCGACGACAGGGCGAGCCAGGCGACCAGCGCCGCAGCCAGGCCTGACAGGGCCGTCAGGCGCGGCCAGGGCAGGCTGCGGTGGTTGCGCCAATGCGCGGCGATGGCGAGCGCGAAGCCGACCGTCACCGCCAGCGCCATGGCGCGGAACTGCGCCACGGCGAGCGCCGGCGTTACCGCCAGCAGGACCGCCACCGGCAGAGAGGGCGACCGTGCGACGCCCTCGGCCGGAAGCGCGGCCGCCGTCACGCCGTCCGGTCGCCGCCGCCCTGCAGTGCGGCCTGCGCCGCGGCCAGCCGCGCGATCGGCACGCGATAAGGAGAGCAGGAGACGTAATCCAGGCCCGTCTTCTCGCAGAAATGGATCGAGGCGGGATCGCCGCCATGCTCGCCGCAGATACCGAGCTTCAGGCCGTTCTTGACCTTCCGCCCCTTCTCCGCCGCGATCTCCACCAGCGCGCCGACGCCGTCCCGGTCGATCGAGACGAAGGGATCCTTCGGCAGGATGCCCTTCTCCACATAGATCGGCAGGAACTTGCCGGCGTCGTCGCGCGACAGGCCGAAGACGGTCTGCGTCAGGTCGTTGGTGCCGAAGCTGAAGAAGTCGGCGCTTTCGGCGATGGCGTCGGCGGTCAGCGCCGCGCGCGGCAGCTCGATCATCGTGCCGACGAGGTATTCGATGTGCATGCCGGTCTCGGCGAAGACCTCCTGCGCGACCTTGTCCACCAGGGCGCGCAGGATTTCGAGCTCGCGGCGGGCCATGACTAGCGGGATCATGATCTCCGGCACCGGCGCGGCGCCGGTCTCCTTCGCGGTCGCGACCGCGGCCTCGAAGATAGCGCGAGCCTGCATCTCGTAGATCTCGGGGAAGGTGATGCCGAGCCGGCAGCCGCGATGGCCGAGCATCGGGTTGGCTTCCGAAAGTTCCGACACGCGCCGCTTCATCGCTGCGACGTCGGCGCCGAGGTCGGAGGCCACCTCCTCGATCTCCTCCTCCTTGTGGGGGAGGAATTCGTGCAGCGGCGGATCGAGCAGGCGGATCGTGACGGGCAGTCCCGCCATGATGCGGAAGAGGTCCACGAAATCCTGCCGCTGGAAGGGCAGCAGCCGCGACAGCGCGGCGCGGCGGCCGCTTTCCGTCTCCGCCATGATCATCTGGCGCACGGCGCCGATGCGCTCGGGGTCGAAGAACATGTGCTCGGTGCGGCAGAGGCCGATGCCCTCCGCGCCGAATTTCCGGGCGGTCTCGGCATCCAGCGGCGTTTCCGCGTTCGTCCGGACCTTCAGCTTGCGCACGCCGTCGGCCCACTCCATCAGCGTCGCGAAGTCGCCGGAGAGCTGGGGCTCGATCATCGCCACGGGGCCGATGAAGACCTCGCCGGTCGCGCCGTCCAGCGTGATGACTTCGCCGCCGTTAACGCGCTTGCCGCCGGCGGACAGCGTCTGGCTGGCGTAGTCCACGGTGATGGAGCCGGCGCCAGCGACGCAGGGCCGGCCCATGCCGCGCGCGACGACGGCGGCGTGGCTGGTCATGCCGCCGCGCGTCGTGAGGATCCCCTTTGCGGCATGCATGCCATGGATGTCCTCGGGGGACGTCTCGATGCGGACGAGGATGACCTGCTCGCCCTTCGCGGCGCGGGCCTCGGCTTCGTCGGCCGAGAAGACGACGACGCCCGACGCGGCACCGGGCGAGGCCGGCAGGCCCTTGGCCAGCGCCTTGCGCGGCGCCTTGGGATCGAGGGTCGGGTGCAGGAGCTGGTCGAGCGCCTTCGGGTCCACGCGCTTGATCGCTTCCTTCTGGTCGATCAGGCCTTCGCGCGCCATGTCCACCGCGATCTTCAGCGACGCCGCGGCAGTGCGCTTCCCGTTGCGGGTCTGCAGCATGTAGAGCTTGTTCTGCTGGACCGTGAACTCGATGTCCTGCATGTCGGCATAGTGCTTCTCGAGCGTTGCGCGGACCTGCACGAGCTCGGCGTAAGCAGCGGGCATCGCCTTTTCCATGCTGGTCTCGCCGGGCTTGGCGCGCGCTTCCGACATGGGCTGAGGCGTGCGGATGCCGGCGACGACGTCCTCGCCCTGCGCGTTGATGAGGTATTCGCCGTAGAAGATGTTCTCGCCGGTGGACGGGTCGCGCGTGAAGCAGACCCCTGTCGCGCAGTCATTGCCCATGTTGCCGAAGACCATGGCCTGGACGTTGACGGCGGTGCCCCAATCCGCGGGGATGTCGTGCAGGCGGCGATAGGTGTTGGCGCGCGGGTTCATCCAGCTGCCGAAGACCGCGCCGATCGCGCCCCAGAGCTGCGCCTTGGGGTCCTGCGGGAAGGGCGCGCCGGTGACCTCGGCCACCATGTCCTTGTAGCCGGCGACAACGCGGTGCCAGTCCTGCGCGTCGAGATCGGTGTCCTCGCTGACACCCTTGTCGAGTTTCACATGCTCGATGATTTCCTCGAAGCGATGGTGATCCACGCCGAGCACGACGGAGCCGAACATCTGGATGAAGCGGCGGTAGCTGTCCCAGGCGAAGCGCGCATCGCCGGATGCGGCGGCCAGGCCGTCCACCGTCGCGTCGTTCAGCCCGAGGTTCAGCACGGTGTCCATCATGCCGGGCATGGAGACCCGCGCGCCGGAGCGGACGGAGACCAGCAGCGGCTTGTGGTGGTCGCCGAACTTCGCGCCGACCGCCTTCTCGACGCGGCCCAGCGCCTCGACCACCTGGTCCTGGAGGTCGCCGGGATAGGTGTTGTCGTGCGCGTAGTACCAGGTGCAGACCTCGGTCGTGACGGTGAAGCCGGGCGGCACGGGCAGGCCGATGCTGGCCATCTCCGCGAGGTTAGCACCCTTGCCGCCGAGCAGGTTGCGCATGTCCGCGCGACCTTCGTTGTGACCGGCACCGAAGCTGTAGACCCACTTCGTCATGACGCTGTGGTCTCCTGACACGAAACTCCCTCACCCGCTGTCGCGGGGGAGGGGTTGGGAGGGGGCCAACCGGGGGCTGTCAGCCCTCGATCTTCGAGAAATCCGCGACGGCGTCCATTGCCGCGCGCAGGCGGGTGAGCAAGCGTAGCCGGTTGGCGCGGAGTTTCGCATCCGGGTCGTTCACGGTCACGCGGTCGAAGAAGGCGTCGAGCGGCGCGCGCAATTCCGCGAGCGCGGCCATCGCCGCCGTGAAGTCCTCGCGCGCCAGCGCGTCGCGCGAGGCGGGCTCGGCGGCGTCGAGCGCGGCGGCGAGCGCCTGCTCCTCCGGCGCGGTCAGCAGCGTGGCGTCCACCAGGCCGGCGTGCGGGCCGTCCTTCTTTTCCTCAATGCGGAGGATGTTGGCCGCGCGCTTGTAGGCGGCGAGGAGGTTGGCGCCGGTGTCGGATTCGACCAGCGCCTTCAGCGCATCGGCGCGGGCGAGGAGGCGCACCAAGTCGTCATCAGTCGCGGTGCCTCCGAAAAAAGCGGCTGTGATGACGTCGTGCCGCGTCCCTTCCGACCGAAGCTGAACCCGAACTCGATCCACGATGAATTCGGCAACACCTCCCGCCAAATGACCTGCGTACTCCTCACTGAACGACGGGTTCTTCGGGTCCGTCTGCCGCAGATGCGCCAGGATCGGCTCGAGCGCTACGACGGAGACGTCGCCCAACGAGAAGCGCAGGCTGTTGTCCTTAACGATCCGGAAGAGGCCCAGAGCTGCGCGCCGGAGAGCGAACGGGTCGCCGCTGCCCGTTGGCCGCTCGTCAACGGCGAAGAATCCGTTCAGCGTATCCAGCTTGTCCGCAAGCGCTACAGTGATAGCGGTTGGCTCAGATGGTACGGCATCGCCGGGGCCGAGTGGCCGGTAATGCAACCCGATTGCCTCCGCGACTCGCGGATCCTCGCCGGCGTGGCGTGCGTAGTAGCGGCCCATCACGCCCTGCAGCTCCGGGAATTCGCCGACCATCCCGCTCGCCAGGTCCGCCTTGCAGAGCAGCGCCGCGCGTTCCGCTAGCGCGCGGTCGGCGCCGACCAGCGGCGCCAGGTGCCCAGCCAGCCGCACCAGGCGCATGACGCGCTGTTCCTGCGTGCCGAGCTTGGCGTGGAACACCGCGTTCGACAGCTTCGGCAGGAAGTCCTCGAGCTTCTGCTTGCGGTCCTGGTCCCAGAAGAAGCGCGCGTCGGACAGCCGTGCGCGCAGCACGCGCTCGTTGCCCGCGACCAGCGCCCTGCCGCCGTCGATCGCGGCGATGTTGGCGACCACGCCGAAGACCGGCGCGGCGCTGCCATCCGGCGTCACCATCGCGAAGTAGCGCTGGTTCACGCGCATCGTCGTGCGCATCAGTTCCGGCGGCAGGTCCATGAAGGCGTCGTCGATGCGGCCGAGCAGCGGCACCGGCCATTCCACCAGGCCCGCGACTTCCTCCAGCAGGCCGCGGTCGGGCACGACCTGCACGCCGTTCGCGGTGGCGAGCGCGTTGAGGCCTTCCTCGATGATCGTCATGCGCTCCGCGGCGTCGAGGATGACGCGCCGGTGGCGCAGCTCAGCCTCGAAGCTCGCGAAGGAGAAGACCGCGACCTCGCCCGGCGCCATGACGCGGTGGCCCTCGGTGAGGTTGGCGCTGTGCAGGCCGTGTGCGTCATCGTCGCCGGCCCGCAGGTCGAAGCGCACGACGTCGCCGTCCAGCAAACACAGGATTCGCTGCAGCGGCCGCACCCAGGTGAAGTCGCTTGTGCCCCAGCGCATCGATTTCGGCCAGGTGAAGCCGCGGATCACGCCGGGCATCGCGCGGGCGATCAGGTCGCGCGCGGTGACGCTCTCGCCGGGCTTGTCGAGCACCCAGAAGCCGCCGCGCTCGACCAGCTGCTCCTTCGCCGCGCCATGCTTCCTGAGGAAGCCGGCGATCGCGGCGTCGGGCGCGCCCACGCGCGGGCCGCGTTCCTCCTTGCCCTCGGTCGTCACGGCCTCGCGCAGCGTCGCGACCAGGCCGATGCGGCGGGGGCCGTGGAAGGGCTTCGGCGCGCCTTCGATGACCGGCGTCAAAGCGGTAGCGACAGCCCGCGACAGGTCCTCCGCCCCACGCGCCTGCATCCGCGCGGGGATCTCCTCACTGAAGAGCTCGAGTAGGAGTTCGGGCATGCGCTACAGCGCCCTCTTCACATTGGTCGCGGCGAAGTCCTCGCCCTTGAACAGCAGCGGCTCGTCCCTCTCGATCGCGAGCGCATAGGCGAAGCAGTCGCCGAGATTGAGCGCGGCCTTGTGCCGCCCCTTGCCGAAGCGGCGCCAGCCGTCGCGGGCGATGCGGGCGGTCTCCGGCGTGATCGGGCAGATCTCGGCGCCGACCTGGGCCAGCAACGTGTCGATCACGTCCGTCGTGTCGGGACCGCTGCGGCCTTCGACCACCATCGTCGCCTCGACCAACGTGGCGGCCGAGATGCGCACCTTCGGCGCATCGACCATCCGGTCGAGAAAGAGGTCCTCCTCCTTTTCGGCGAACAGGATGGCGCAGATGGCAGAGGTGTCGACGATCACTTCGGCAGGCCGCGTTCGTCGTAGAGGTCGGCGTGGTCGCTGGTGCGCAGATGGGGCGGCGTGGACGCCCGCACGCGCTCGCCGAGCGCCTTCAGCGCCTCGATCTTGGCGCGGCGCTCCGCCTCCATGCGCGACAGCTTCTCCTCGAGCGCCGTGATCACGACCTGCGTCTTGCTCTCGCCCGTGAGGGCGGCAAGGCGGGAGACGAGCTCCTCGGCTCTGTCGCTCTTGATGTTCAGCTGGCCCATGGCGCGCCTCCGGTAGAAGACGTGCTCCATATGGTAGAAAGGACGCGCAGCGGCAAGCTCACGCCGCTTTCTCCCCCGCGATCCAGGCCTCGCAGCACCGCTTCGCCAGGGCGCGCACCCGGCCGATATAGGCCTGCCGTTCCGCCACGCTGATCGCGCCGCGGGCGTCGAGCAGGTTGAAGCGGTGCGACGCCTTGATGCACTGGTCATAGGCCGGCAGCGCCAGGCCGCGGTCCACGAGCTGCGCGCATTCGCGCTCGGCATCCGCGAAGTGCTGGAACAGCATCGCGGTGTCGGCGAACTCGAAGTTATGGGCGCTGTACTCGATCTCGGCGCGCTTGAAGACCTCGCCATAGGTCACGCCGCGTCCGTTGAAATCGAGGTCGTACACGTTCTCGACGCCCTGGATGTACATCGCCAAGCGCTCGAGCCCGTAGGTGAGCTCGCAGGAAGGAACCTCGCACGGGATGCCGCCGACCTGCTGGAAATAGGTGAACTGCGTCACCTCCATCCCGTCGCACCAGACCTCCCAGCCCAGGCCCCAGGCGCCGAGCGTCGGGCTTTCCCAGTCGTCCTCGACGAAGCGGATGTCGTGCAGCATCGGGTCGATGCCGAGCGCCCGGTAGCTCTCGATCAACAGCGTCTGCGGGTCGGGCGGGCTCGGCTTCAGGATGACCTGGTACTGATAGTAGTGCTGCAGCCGGTTCGGGTTCTCGCCATAGCGGCCGTCCGCCGGCCGGCGGCTGGGCTGGACATAGGCGGCCGACCACGGCTTCGGGCCCAATGCGCGCAGCGTCGTCGCGGGGTGGAACGTGCCCGCGCCCACCTCCATGTCGTAGGGCTGGAGGATCAGGCAGCCCTGCTCGCTCCAGAAGCGATGCAGGCGCAGGATGATCTCCTGGAAGGAGGGGGGGCGGTCGGGCATGGCTCCTGCGCTCTTGCGGGGGCGTCGCGCCGCGTCGCAATAGACCAGCCGCGCCCGGCGGCCAACTCCGGCCGCCTCGGACCACCCATGACAGGAACGACATGACCGCCGACCCCCGCGCTGCCGCCGAAGCCGTGGTCCGCGCCTATTACGAGGCGTTCAATGCCGGCGACCGTGCCGCGATGTGCGCTCTGCTGGCCGAGGATCTGGCCCATGACGTGAACCAGGGCGGGCGCCGGACGGGCCTGGCGGCCTTCCGGGCCTTCATGGCCCAGATGGACGCGGCCTATGAGGAGCGGCTGGAGGAGGTTGTGGTCATGGCCGACGCCTCCGGCACCCGGGCCGCGGCGGAATTCGTGGTGGCGGGCCGGTACCTGCGCACCGAACCTGGCCTGCCCGCGGCGCGCGGCCAGGCCTATCGCCTGCCGGCAGGGGCATTCCTGGCGATCCGTGATGGCCGGATCGCGCGCATCACAACCTATTACAACCTGCAGGACTGGATCCGGCAGGTCTCGGCATGAGGGAGGACGTCATGGATCGCACGGATTGGGAGGCGGGGCTGGCCCGCGACGGCTTCGCCGCGGCGCTGGACCGGCGGATGGAGGCCGGCCAGGCGGTGCCGGAGCACAGCCATCCCTTCGATGCCCGCCTGCTGATCCTGGACGGCGAGTTCATCCTGACCTGCCAGGGCGAGACAAGGCGCTACGGCCCCGGGGAGAGCTTCGAACTGGCGGCGAACATCCGGCATGCCGAGGCCTTCGGGCCGGCCGGCGCGACCTATCTGGTCGGGCGCCGGGCTCCAGGCTGACCTACAGGCCCAGCCGCGCCCAGGCCGCGCGTTCCTCGGCCGCCGCCAGGATGGCGTCGGCCGACAGGCCCGGCAGCAGGCGCAGCGGCCAGGGCGGGCGGCGGGCGCCGATCACGGCCTGCCGCGCCTTCTCGCCGAAGCGCGCCTTGATCTCGGACGACACCTCGCCGAGGCGGTCGGCCAGGCCGAGTTCGACGGCCTGCCTGCCGGTCCAGAAGCGGCCGGTGAAGAGTTCTGATTCGTCGCCCTTCAGCCTGCCTGCCCGGCGCGTGCGGACCCAAGCCTTGAAGGTCTCGTGCAACGCCGCCAGCAGCCCTTCCAGCCGCATCAGATCCTCGGGCCGCTCGGGACGGAAGGGATCGAGGAAGCTCTTCTCCGTCCCCGCGGTATGCAACCGCCGCTCCACGCCCACCCGCGCCAGCGCGTCCGACAGCCCGAAGCCCGCGCTGATCACGCCGATGGAGCCGAGGATGGAGGCGGGGTCGGCCACGATCTCGTCCGCCGCGCAGGCCAGCCAGTAGCCGCCCGAGGCCGCGGCGTCCTCGACGCAGGCGATCACCGGCACCTTCTTCTCGTCCGCCAGGCGGCGGATGCGCTGCGCCACCAGGCTGGACTGCACGGGCGATCCGCCCGGCGAGTTGATCAGCAGCACCACGCCGGCCAAGCGCTTCAGCGAGAAGGCCCGCTCGATCAGCGGGGCCATGCCCTGGGCGGAGATGCCGGGCGCGGCCAGCGGCCCGCCGCCGCGCGCCGCGATCAAGCCAGTGAGGCGCAGCACCGCAACGACGGGTGGGCGCGACAGGAAGGGGAGCTTCATCCCTTCATAGATGCTGCCGCGGCCTCCCTGGGCAAGTCGCGCCGGCAGGCCCATTCTCCGCGCATCGGAGGAAGAGCATGCAGCGCGTCATCGTCGCCGGTGCCGGTCCGGCGGGCCTGGTCTCGGCCGCCTACCTCGCCGGCGAGGGCATTCCCGTCACCATCGTGGAGCAGGAGCGCGACCTGCCGGACGACCTCCGCGCCTCCACCTTCCACCCGCCGACGCTCGACATGCTCGGCCGCTTCCCCGGCGTGGTGGACCGGCTGATCGAACAGGGGCTGATCTGCCCGACCTGGCAGTTCCGCGACCGCGCGACGGGCCCGATCGCCACCTTCGAGATGGCGCGGCTGAAGGACGACACCGCGCATCCCTACCGCCTGCAATGCGAGCAGTGGCGGCTGACGCGCATGCTGCGCGACATCCTGGCAGAGAACCCGGACGTCACCTTCGTCTACGACGCCAAGGCGACCGAGGTCGCGCAGGATGCGGACGGCGTCACGCTGACGATCGAGCGGCCGGACGGCAGCACGGAGAAGCTGCGGGGCGCGTATCTCATCGGCGCGGACGGCGCGCGGAGCGCGGTTCGGCGCTCCCTTGGCATCGCCTTCGAGGGCATGACGATCCCGGAGACCTACCTCACGCTTTCCACGACCTTCCGCTTCGAGGACCACATCCCGGAGCTCGCCAACATCGCCTACATCTCCGACCCCGAGGAATGGTACGTGCTGCTGCAGGCCGCGGGGCTGTGGCGCGTGCTGCTGCCGACGGCGCCGGAGGAGGCGGCCGACGAATCGCGGATGCTCGCGCCCGACCGGATCGAGCAGCGCATGCAGGGCGTCTGGGCGAATCCCCGCCGTTACGAGGTACGCCACCGCACGGCCTATCGCGTGCATGAGCGCGTGGCGGAGACCTACGCGAAGGGCCGCGTCTTCCTCGCCGGCGATGCCGCGCACATCAACAACCCGCTGGGCGGGATGGGGATGAATGGCGGCGTGCACGACGCCTTCAACCTGGCGAAGAAGCTGACGCAGGTCTGGCGCGGCGCGGACCCCTCGCTGATGGAGCGCTATTCGCGCCAGCGGCGGAAGGTGGCGCTCGACGTCGTGCAGCAGCAGGCGCTGCGGAACCGGCAGCTGCTGAACCAGCGCGACCCGGCGGTGCGCAAGGCGCATCACGACGAGCTCCGCGCAATCGTGGCGGATCCCGTGAAGCACCATGCGTATCTGCTGCGCAGCGCGATGATCCAGTCGCTGCGCGACCTGGAGCAGGTCGCCTGACCCCGGACTATTCGGGCCGGCCGGCAAAGCCGGCCCGCGCGCAGCGGCCGCTTGCCGCCAGGTGCAACAGCGCGTAGGCGCGTAAGGCAAGCGCGCGGAGCGCGCGCCCGCCGTTTGAGGGCTCGAAAAATGTCCGGACACCCCGAAGCCGACATCTACCACCGCCAGGGCATGGGCAACCGCGCTGGCATGGGCGATCGGCCTGCGCTGGTCATCGTGGATTTCGTCAACGGCTTCGCCGATCCCACGCATTTCGGCGGCGGCAACATCGGCCCGGCGATCGGGCAGACCATCGAGCTGCTCGCCTTCGCCCGCGCCAGGGGCTGGCCGGTCGCGCATACCCGCGTGGTCTATGCCGACGACGCGTCGGATGCCGGCGTCTTCACGCTGAAGGCGCCGAGCCTGCTGAAGCTGACCGAGGTCTCGCCGCTGTCGCAGATCGTGCCGGCGCTGACGCCGGTTGCGGGCGAGCACATCGTGCGAAAGCAGGGCGCTTCCGGCTTCTTCGCCACCAACCTCGCGATGTGGCTGACGCAGAAGCGCGCGGACACCGTCGTCGTCGCGGGCTGCACGACCTCGGGCTGCGTGCGCGCGACCGTGGTGGACGCGATGCAGCACAATTTCCGCACCATCGTCGCGACGGATTGCGTCGGCGACCGTGCGCTGGCCCCGCATGAGGCGAACCTCTTCGACATGGGCCAGAAATACGCCGACCTCATGACGCGCGCTGAGATCGAGGCCGTGATTACTGCGGGCTAAGCCACCCCGGCGCCAGCACCCAGATACCATCGCGGCGCGCGATGAGGTCGCGCGCGGGATCGGCGCCCTGCAACGCCGCCTCAAGCGTGCGCGCATCGCCGATCGCATAGAAGGTGCCGGGCTCGTAGTGGCCCTCGGCAAGCTCGGCCAGCACGCGGGCGTTCAGCGCCTCGACCTTCGCGGGATCGAGCCGCGCGAGATAGACCGCGTCCGTCGTCAGACCCAGCGTCGCGGCATAGACCGCGATCTCCTCCCAGTGCCGGGCCTGCATGCCCGTCGGCGCCAGGCGCACGCGCCGGTAGCGCTGCGCGGCCTCTTGCCAGAACGGATCCTGCAGCCGCAGCGGCGCCACCGCGGGGCCGACGGGGAAGTAGCGATCGAGCCGCGCGAAGCCAGGCCGCATGTCCAGGACCTGCACCACGACCAGCACCGCCAGGATCACGCCCGCGCGCTTCGGCCCGAAGGCGCGGATGATGGCGAAGACGGACGCCGCCAGCAGCGTGTAGGCGAAGGGCCAGAGGAAGCGCTCCGACGCCCGCAGCGCATCGAGGATGCGCAGCACGCGCTCTGGGATGTCGAACAGCACGAAGGCCTGCCCGCCGATGGACACGCGGTTGCTGATCGCGAGCGCGAGCATCCCGAGGACGGCAAGCAGCAGCGGCCACCAGGCGCGCAGCCAGGGCCAGGGCCGGCGCAGCCAGGCGAGGCCCGCGATCGCCACGGCGAGCAGCCCGCCGAGCCCGGCATAGGAATGCCCGGTCTCGAGATGGTCGGGCTCCGGCAGGTCCGGCAGGAAGGCGCCCCAGGGCGAGGGGTCGAAAGGTGCGAGCAGGTCGAGCTGCATCCGCCCGTAGCCGCCCCAGGTCCCGCCGAAGCCGCCGGACAGCACGAAGAAGCCGGCGAGCCAGAGGCCGAACACGCCGGCGCCGGGGGCGGCGAGGAGTTCGACGGCCAGGAGCTTGCGGGATGCTGGCGCGCCCCCCTCACCCATCCCTCTCCCCCCTGAGGGGGGAGAGGGTCGAACAAGCCGCGCCAGCCAGTCTGCGCCCCAGAACCCCGCGACCATCGGCAAGAGGTAGGAATGGATCAGCGAGGCCAGCAGGATAAGCCCCGCCCATTGCAGCAGGCGCACCGCGGGCCGCGCGCGCGTCAGGCACAGATACAGCGCGATCAGCAGCAGGAAATGCGCCCCGAGCGCGAAATGCCCGCCGAGGCGGTTCAGCATGGTCGGCGACAGCGCGAACAGCGCGGCGCCGGCGAGGCGCGGCAGCGGATGCGGCGTCGCCAGCCCGATGATTTTCCACGCCATGAAGGCCTGCAGCGCGCCGCAGGCGAAGAGCCACATCCCCCAGTATTGCGAGACCTCGAGAACGGAGTGCAGCGCCTTGAAGGCGAGGGCGAGCAGCGGGATCGAATCGGAATAGAAGACGGAGGAGCCGATCTCGAGCCCCCAATCGGGGTTCAGCCCCGGCGGCCAGGTCCAGGGCGCGCGCTTGAAGAAGGTGTAGCCCAGCCAGTACTGCACGGGATCGGGGCCGATCGTGCCGGTGAGCATCCAGCCCGTGTGGGACGGCGGGAGGACGTGGAGGCCGAAGGTCCAGGCGATGACGGCGGCGCCGATCAGGGCGGCGAGGAGGGCGTAGAGGCTGGAGGACAGCGCCGCCCCCACCCAACCCTCCCCCGCACGCGGGGGAGGGCGGCTCCCTCCCCCGCTTGCGGGGGAGGGATGGGGTGGGGGCGGCGGAACCGCCCTCACACGACCTGGTTGAACAGCGCCGTCTCGCCGCGGCGGAGTCTCGCCAGGTTCTCCTCCATCAGATCCAGCACGTTGTCCTCGTATGACCGTGTCTCGCCGCCGGTGTGCGGCGTGACCAGCACGTTCGGCATGGTCCAGAGCGGGCTTTCCGGCTTCAGCGGCTCCTCGGCCGTGACGTCGATGCCGGCCTGGCCGACCTGGCCGGATTGCAGGGCGGCGATCAGCGCGGCCTCGTCGCAGACGCGCCCGCGCGCGACGTTGACCAGCGCGGCGCCCGGCTTCATCGCGGCGAAGGCGGCCTCGTCCATCAGGCCGCGCGTCTCCTCGGTCAGGGCGCAGGTCAGCGCGACGTAATCCGCGCGCGGCAGATGCTGCCTCAGCGCCGACATCGGATGGATCTCGTCGGCGCCCTCGGCGCCCTTTGCGGGATCCCGGCGCAGGCCGACGACCTTCATGCCGAAGGCCTTGGCCAGCCGCGCGAGCCGTCCGCCGATCCGCCCGATTCCGACCACCAGCAGCGTCTTGCCGCCGAGCTCGTCCTCGCGACGCGTCAGATCGCCGATCATGCCGCGCCAGTGCCGGCGCGCCTGGTTGTCGCGGGCCTCGGGGATGCGGCGGGCCAGCGCCAGGATCAGCGCAATCGCGTGCTCGCTGACGGCATTCGCGTTGGCGCCCTGCGCCGAGGCCAGGCGGATTCCGGCGGCGGCCAGCGCGGCCTTGTCGTACTGGTCCACGCCCGCGCTGATGGACTGGATGAAGCGCAGCCGCGCGCCCGGCACAGCGAAGTGGTTGCGCCACAGGCCAGAGACCAGCAGGACGTCGGCCTCCGGCAGCTTCGCCTCCATCTCCTCGGGGCTGCGGGCCTCCAGCACCGGCAGGCTGCCGCCGCGCGCGGCGTAGCGCTCGGCGAAGCGGTAGGCGACGTGGGCGAAAAGCAGGGTCGGGCGTTCGGGCAGCATGGGCAGGCTCCGTGTCAGCCGCGCGCGAGCAGCGCGCGAGCGAGGCGGTCGAATTCAGCGATGGACAGCGTCTCCGCCCGGCGCGCGCCGTCAATCCCCGCCGCCGCGAGAAGCCCTTCCGCGTCTCCCAGGGACTTCAGTGCACCGCGCAGCATCTTGCGCCGCTGGCCGAAGGCCGCCGCGGTCAGCCGCTCCATCGTCGCGAACAGCGCCGCGCCGGGATCCTGCTCGTGCGGCACTAGGCCGACCACGGCGGACCAGACCTTGGGCGGCGGGGAGAAGGCGCCGGGCGGCAGGGTCAGCAGCAGCGTGCAGCGGCAGCGCCACTGCGCCAGCACGCCGAGTCGCCCGTACATCTCCGTGTCCGGCGCAGCCGTGATGCGCTCGGCCACCTCCTGCTGGAACATCAGCGTCATCGACTCCAGCGCCGCCGCGCCGCGCAGCCATCCCACCAGCAGGGGCGTCGCGACGTTGTAGGGCAGGTTCGCCACCACCTTGCGCGGCGCGGGGAGCGCGTCGGCGGGGTCCACGCGCAGCGCGTCCTCCTCCCGTACGGTCAGCCGGCCCGGATGGATGGCGGCGAGTTCGGCCAGCGCGGCGACCGCACGGCGGTCCAGCTCGACAGCCAGCACCTGCTCGGCCGGCGTCGCCAGCAGCGCGCGGGTCAGCCCGCCGGGCCCGGGGCCGACCTCCAGCACGTGCCGCCCCTCCATCGGCCCGGCCGCGGCGGCGATGCGCTTGCAGAGCGCGGGATCGAGCAGGAAATGCTGGCCGAGCGACTTCCGCGCATCCAGCCCATGCCGCGCGACGGTGTCGCGCAGCGACGGGAGAGGGTCGGTCACCTCGCGGACGCCGCGCCAGCGGCGCGGCGCGCCGAAGCGCTCAACTGTTCCTCATCTGGATCTGGGCGCGGCGGCGCAGCTCGCGCTGGGTCTGGCGCGATAGCAGCTCGGCGCGGTCGCGGATGATGGCGTTTCGCGCGATGGCCGGGGTGATCTCGGCCTCGTTCCGGCGCTCCCGCGAGCAGACCATGATCAGCGCGACGCCGTCGGGGGCGACAATCGGCTCGCTCGACGTGTTGAGCGGCTGGGTGGCGACGAGCTCGCGCAGCGGCGGCGGGTTCATGCTTTCCAGCCGCAGCTCGCCGCCGGGATCGGCGGGGCGGTCGCTGCCGCCGGCCCGCGCATTCGCCTCCATCTGCGCGCAGCTGCGCACGGAAGCCGCAACGGCGCGCGCGCGCTCCACCTGCTGGACCTGCTGCGCCGTCGGCTGCGTCGGGTTCAGCGGCGTCGAGAAGGGGAAGAAGATCTGGCGCAGCGTGACGAAGGTCGCGAGGTCGCGACCGACCTCGCGCCGCTGGCGCAGCGCCACGATCTGGAAGCCGCCGGGGACGCGGATGGCGCCGCTGATCGCGCCGGGCGGCATCTGGGTGACGACGCGCCCGACCTCGGGCGCCAGCGCCTCCGGCCCGACCCAGCCGAGGTCGCCGCCGGACAGCGCGGTCTGCGACTGGCTGAACTGCGTCGCGGCCACGGGGAAGGGGACGCCCTGGCGGAGCTGGCTGACGACGTCCTCGACGAAGCGGCGGACCTCCGGCTCGTCGGCGGGGTTGTCCACGGGGATGAAGATCTCGGAAACCAGGAATTCCGGCTGGCCGGTGCGGGCGCGCTGGGTCTGCAGGTATTCGTTGATCTCGGCTTCGCTGGGGTTGGCCTGGTTGCCGAGCAGGGCGCGGACCAGCCTCGACCAGCCGATCTGCACGCGGAGCTGGTCGTACAGCACGCGCGGCTCCACCCCCGCGCGGCGGAGCTGCGCGACCAGGCCGCCCTGGCCCATGTTGTTGCGGCTCTCGATCTGCTGGATCGCCTCGGCGATGTCGGTGTCGGTGACGACGAGGCGCCGGCGCTGGACCTCCTGCAGACGCAGCTTCTCGTCGATCAGCAGCCGCGTGACCTGCGGGGTCAGGCGGTTGAGGATCTCGGGCGAGGCCGGCAGGCCGGCATTGATCGCGAAGAGCCGCCGGCGGCCCTCGATGTCGGCGAGGGTGACGACGTCGCCATTGACCACCGCGACAATGCGGTTGGTCTGCGCCAAGGCGCCTTGCCCGCCAGGCAGGGCGAGGGCGATGAGGAAGGCGAGCACGGCCAGGGCGCGGGCGAGGAGGCGCATGGCCATTTGTTAGGCGGAGCCCGGCCCGGAGGGAAGGGGCGCCCCGGCCCGGAACCGAAGCCCCGCCATCCTACAGGGCGCGGATGCCGAAATCGCCGATCGTCTTCAGCGTCACCCGCAGCAGCAGGATCGTCCCGCCGGCATAGGGCTGGTTGGTGCTGGGGTCCTCCGCCCAGCTGCGGCGGTAGCGCGCCTCGAAGACCAGGCACTCGTCCTCGTAGACCAGGGAGGCGAAGGCGCTGGCCGGGGTGCCGGCCTGGATGTCGTAGCGGCCGAAGCCGCCGATCCGCCAGTTCTCGTTGATGCGCAGGCTGCCGCCGAGCCCGATCTCGTTGCGCTGGGGATAGCTGTTGTTCGCCGCGGCCGGGGCGAAGAGGTAGCCGGCGGTGACCGAATAGCCCGTGCCGAACAGCGTGGACGACAGGTCCCAGAGCTGCGGCTGCCAGCTTTCGTTGTCGAGCCGGGCGCGGCCGAGCACCTCGAACCACGGCACCGGCGCCAGCCGCACGCGGCCGACATAGTCGCTCGTCTTGCCCTGCAGGCCGGAATTGACGGGGAACTGGTCCTGGACCGAGGTCCGCCAGGACTGGCCGAACAGCCCCTCGAGCTGGCCGCCATTCGGGAACAGCCAGGCGCCGCGGAGCGCGGCGTCCATGCGCGTGCCGCCTTCCTGGCGGTCGCGGCCGGCGAAGCGGTTGAGCTCGAAGAGGTTGGCGTCAGTGAAGTCGAAGTTCAGGCTGTCCTCGGCCGGGATGTTCGCTTGGGTGCCCATGGCCGGGCCGGTGACGAACTGCACCCGGGGCTCCAGGATGTGGCTGCCCCACTCGCCGGCCGGGCGCATCAGCGGCCAGCGCACATCGAGCGCGGCGCGGGCATTGCCCATGGTCCAGCCGCCGCCGGTGTCGGGGCTGAAGAAGGGCGCCTGGTTCAGGTTCTCGCTCGACCCCGCGAGAAGGTCGGCGCGGCCCCTGATGGTGTAGACCTCGCCGAAGCGGCCGTAGAGCGGGAGCTCGTAGCTCGCCCGCGTGGCGATGCGGCGGGAATCCGTGCCTTCCCGGCGGAACAGCGAATAGGCCTGGCTGTCCAGGGTGAGCTGCCCGCCCCAGCTGTCGGGCCGGAAGGCCCATTCGGCATAGCCATAGGGCAGCACGAAGGGAATGTTCGACGTGCCGGTGGTGTTCAGCACGTTCTGGTAGAGGCGCGAGTCGAGCCGCGCATAGCCCTGCCCGCCCCAGAAGCCCTCGACGAAGCCGGTGGAGGTCAGGGTCTGCGGCGCGTTGTAGCGGAAGGCGCGGAGGTAGTCGCGCGAGGAGGCGCGGTTGATCGCCAGGCCCGTCCGCCAGTTCTCGTCCAGCGCGAAGAGGCTGTTGGAGAAGAAGTGGTAGCCCCAGCCCTGGTTGCCGTCGGTCTTGGCGTCGGAGGAGCCGAGATAGCCGAAGGACCCGTCCAGCGACAGCGCGCCCGAATTGAAGCGCCGGCGGTAGGTCAGGCCGAGATTGCCCGATTCGCTCGTGCCGATCTGCGCGTGCAGCAGCGCGTCGGAGCTGTCGTCGATCGCCCAGTAATAGGGCTGCGACCAGAAGGCGCCGAGCAGCTTGGTCAGGCCGAAGCTCGGCGAGAGGAAGCCCGAGACGCGCGGCGCGCCCGGCGCGGCATGGCTGAGATAGGGCGTCCAGAGCAGCGGCAGGCCGCCGAATTCCAGCGCGGCGTCGCGGTAGCGCACGCGCTGCTCGTCGGCATGCAGGCTCGCGATGCGCGCGCGCAGCTGCCAGAGCGGCGGTCGGTCGGGGTCCTCGGGGCAGGTGTTGCAGGGCGAATAGACCACGCGGGAGAGGTCGGTGATCCGCCCGTCGGTGCGCCGCCCGCCCGCCGCAGCGACGCGGGCGTTCGACGCGAGCAGTCCGCGCAGCCCTTCCAGCGTCGCATCGCGCATGCCGCCCGACAGCTCCGCGCGCTCGGCGAAGAGCACGCTGCCATCGGGCTCGATCATCACGACGTTGCCGTCGGCGGTCGCGACGCCGGTCTCGCGGTTGTAGGTGAAGCGGTCGGCGCGCAGCACGCGCATGCCCTGCCAGGCCTCGACGCGGCCCGACGCGGTCACGACGCCGGTGTTCTGGTCGTAGCTGACATCCTCGGCGGTGAAGGTGACGGGCTCGTTGGACGATGGGCCGCCGAAGCCCGGCAGGCCGGACTGCGCCATAGCCGGCGCGGCCGCCAGCAGCACGCACAGCAGCGGCAGGATGCGGGACAGGACCACGCGCATCAGGCCTGCATCCCCATCCACTCTCCCCCTTACCCCTGCACGGCGCAACGCGCGTCGCAACTCACGTCCACGGGCGTCACCCGTCCTCGAGATGCAGCAGCAACGCCAGCGCCAGCAGCAGCCCCGCGACAGTTGGCGCCCAGGCCGCCAGCACCACCGGCAGCGACCCCGCCTCGCCGAATTCGTCGGCCACCCGGTCCACCACGAAGAGCGCGAAGCCCGCCGCGACCCCCGCCGCGATCATCTGCGCCACGCCCCCCCGGCGGTTATGCCGCATGGAGAAGCCCGCGGCCAGCAGCGACATCGCGAGGGCGAGGACCGGGAGCGCCAGCAGGGACTGGAACTGGATGCGGTGGCGCACGGCGGAGAAGCCGGCTTCCTCCAGCACCGCGATGAAGCCAGGCAGGGACCAGAAGCCCAGCGTCTCGGGCGAGGCGAAGCTGTCCTCGATGCGCCCGGGCGTGAGCTCGGTCGGCAGCAGGATCTGCCGTGGCGGCGCGGGGCGGCGGTCCGCGCCGAAGGCGACCGCGTCGTCCAGCACCCATCTCCCGTCCTCGAGCCGGGCGCGCGGCGCCTCGATCCGCGCGAGCGCGGTGTCGGCGCCGGACAAGCGCCAGACCGTGGCATCCTGCAGCTCGAACCGCGGCAGGCGGCGCGGGTCGCGGTCGCGCGCGGCGGCGGGACGACCGGCGAGCACCGCGACGCCCTGCGGGTCGAGCTCGTGGTCGGCCTGGCGCAGCCAGAGCCGCCCGCCGGCCAGCGAGGACAGCCCGCCGCCGGTGCGCAGGAATGTCTGATCCAGCCGCTCGGCGCGCGCCAGCATCATGGACGACAGCGGCGAGACGCCGGTCACCGCGATGATGCCGATCAGCATCGCCACCGCGCAGGGCCCGGTCAGGAACCCCCAGGCCGAGACGCCGGCCGCGCGCGCCACGATCAGCTCCGACGACCGCGTCAGCCGCCAGAACGCGACGATGCCGCCGAGCAGGATGGAGAAGGGCAGGATCTGCAGTGAGACGAAGGGCAGGCGGAGTGCCGCGATGGTGGCGGGGATGTCGAAGCCGACATCCGGCCGGCTCGCCGCGCGGCGCAGCAGTTCCAGGAAGTCGAACAGCGCGACGAGGCCGGTCAGCGCCGCCAGCATGATCATCGTCGCGGCGAGGAAGCCGCGCGCGACATAGAGCGTCAGCGTGGGCGTCAGCGTCATCGCCGCCTCATGCCGATGCCGGCCTCGGCCGCGGCCGCGGCAGGCCCGGCGCGCCGACCATCCACCAGAAGGCAACCACGCCGGGCGCGATGGCATGCAACCAGATCAGCCACACGAAGTCGTTGTCGCGCGTGGCAAGGTTGCCGGTGGTCAGCCCGAGCGCCAGCAGCCCGACCGTGATCCCGATCCCGGTCGCGAGCCGGAGGCCACCGCCATGCCGGCGAAACTGGCCGGTCAGCGCGACCGCGAGCCCGACCAGCGCATAAGTCAGCGCGGTGAGCGGCGCGGTCATGCGCTGATGCGCCTCGCCGTAGAAGCGCGCGATCTCGCGCGGGCGGAGCCCTTCCTCGGGGTCGGGATCCAGCAGCTCGGGGATGCTGCGTTCCCGCGAATCGCGCGAGCGCACTTCCTCCTGCCGGGTGGCGCGGGCGAGGTCCACGCTGTTCTCCGCGAAGCTCAGCACATTCAGGCGTGGCGGCTGGCCGGGCGGGCGTTCCAGCTGCTGGCGCGTGCCGTTAAGGAGCACGACGCGCGGCCCCTGCGGCGTGGAGGTGATGCGCCCGCTCTCCGCGATGATGGTGACGGGGCCGCCGGATTCGCGGGTGTCGTGCACCAGGATGCCGCGCAGCGTGCCGTCGCGGTCGCGCGCGCGGGCATAGACCGTGAGGTCGCTGCCGACGGAGGAGAAGACGCCTTCCTGCAGCAGGATCGCGGCCATCTGGTTGCGGATCTCGAACTGCCAGAGCCGGAAGGCGCCGTGCGACAGCGGCACGAGCCAGAGGTTGAGGAAGTAGCCGACGCCGACGGCGACGAGCGCGATCATGATCCCCGGCCTGGCGAGCCGCGCGGGGGAGAGGCCGGTCGCGCGCATCACGACGAGCTCGCGGTCGGAGTTCATGCGGACGTAGATGAAGAGCACGACGACGAAGGTCGTGATCGGCAGGATCACCGCGACGAAGCCCGGCAGCATCAGGCTGGTGAGCTCGAGGAACACAAGGAAGGACAGGCCGCGGTCCAGCACGAGCTCGATGAAGCGGAGCGACTGCGTGAGCCAGACCAGCGCGGCCAGGCCCGCGGTGACGGCGAGCAGGCCGCCGGCCAATTGGCGCAGGATGTAGCGATCGATGCGCGTCATGGTGCGCGCCCCTCTTCCCTCTCCACCCGCAGGGGCGGGAGGGTCAGGGTGGGGGGGGCGTGCAGAATGCGCGGCACACGCCCGCATCGAGCGCTGCGCGCCCCCCCCTCACCCATCCCTAGCCTCCGCGTTGTCGGCTGAAGCCGACCTCTCCGGCGCCGACGCAGTGCGTCGGCCCCCCCTCCGGGGGGAGAGGGTTTGAAATTAGCGGGGAGAGTGCGTTCCGGACGCGACGGGAGCGCGCTCAGGGCAGCACCTTGCCCGGATTCATCAGGCCCTTCGGATCGAGCGCCGCCTTGATCGCGCGCATCGCCGCAAGCTCCGCGCCGCCGCGCCACTCCGCCATCATGTCGGTCTTCAGCCGCCCGATGCCATGCTCCGCGCTGAAGCTGCCGTCGAGGTCGCGGACCACCGCGTTCACGCAATCCATGATGTCGTGGCTGCGCGCGAGGAATTCGGCGGGATCCATCCCCTCGGGCTGCTCGAGGTTCATGTGGATGTTGCCGTCGCCGATATGGCCAAAGGGCACGGGACGGCTGCCGGGGATCAGCGCCTGCAGCGCGGCCGAGCAGCGGCGGATCATCTCCGGCACCTTGGACACAGGGACCGAGACGTCGTTCTTCACGCTGGCGCCCTCGCGCTTCTGCGCCTCCGGGTGTTCCTCGCGGATGCGCCAGAGCTTCTTCGCGGCGGCGTCGGAGTCCGCGATGGTGGCGTCCAGCACCTCGCTCGCTTCCAGTGCTTCCTCCAGCACGGACTCCGCCATCCCGCGCAGCCCCGCATCCCCGCGGGGCGAGGCGAGGTCCACGAGGACGTAGTGGTCCGCGCGCTCGGACAGGGGCAGGGTCACGCCCTCGATGTGGCGCACCGCGAAATCCACGCCCTGGCCGGACATGTACTCGAAGGCGCGCACCGCGCTCTCGTCGCGGTCGCGGAAGCGCCGGAACAGCGCGAGCGCCGCGTCCTCGTCCGCCACCGCGCAGAAGGCGAGCGCCGTGTCGCGCGGGCGCGGGAACAGCCGCAGCACGGCGGCCGTGACGATGCCGAGCGTTCCCTCCGCGCCGACGAATAGATGCCGCAGCGCATAGCCCGTGTTGTCCTTGCGCAGCCGCCTGAGCCCGTTCCAGACGGACCCGTCGGGCAGCACCACCTCGAGCCCGAGCATCAATTCGCGCGCGTTGCCGTAGCGCACCGTGGTGTTGCCGCCGGCATTGGTGGAGAGCACGCCGCCGATCGTCGCCGTGCCCTCGGCGCCCAGCGACAGCGGGAAGAGAGCGCCGGCCTGCTCGGCCGCGTCCTGCGCGGCCTTCAGCACGAGCCCCGCGTCGGCCGTCATGGTCATGTCGGTCACGTCGAGGTCGCGGAGGCGGTTCATGCGCGTCAGCGCGACAACGACGGCCCGGCCGGATTCATCGGGCGTGGCGCCGGCGACCATGGAGGTGTTGCCGCCCTGGGGGACTACCGGCACGCCGGCCTCGGCGCAGAGACGCACCACGCCGGCGACCTCTGCGGTCGAGGCGGGGCGGACGACGGCCGGGCTCGAGCCCTGGAAGAGGTTGCGCCAGTCCACGAGGTGCGGGGCGATATCGGCGGGGTCCGTCAGCAGGCCGCGCGGGCCGAGCAGCGCGGAAAGCCGGTCGAGCAGGTCGGAGGGCAAGGCGTCGGGCATGACGGGGTCGTATAGCCCGGGCGAGGGAAAGGGGGGAGGGCGGGAAGGCATTGGAACCCTCTCCGCCCGCAGGGGAGAGAGGGCAGGGTGAGGGGGGCGACGACGAACAGGAACGCGTGACCCGTCCTGCGCTTCCCCCTCACCCAACCCTCTCCCCCATGAGCGGGGGAGAGGGCTATTCGGTCACCCCGCCAGCGGGTGATGCGCCTCCACCAGCTTGCGCAGCCGCTCCTCCAGCACCTTGGTGTAGATCTGCGTCGTCGCGATGTCGGCATGCCCCAGCAGCATCTGCAGGCTCCGCAGATCCGCGCCCCGCCCCAGCAGATGCGTCGCAAAGGAGTGCCGCAGGACATGCGGGCTGACCCGATCGGGGTCGAGCCCCGCCGCGATCGCAGCGTCCTTCAGCACCACGCCCACCGCCTGGCGCGTGATGTGCCCGCCCGCCGCCCGGGACGGGAACAGCCAGCGCGAGGGCTTCGCCGGCGTCCCCCGCGCCGCCAGCGCGGCCTCCCGCGCCCGGGACGAGATCGGGACCAGCCGCTCCTTCGACCCCTTGCCCATCACCGCGACCAGCGGCGCGTCGGCCCGCAGCGCTCCGGCCGGCAGCGAGACCAGCTCGCTGACGCGCAGGCCGCTCACATACAGAAGCTCCACCAGCGCCACCGCGAGCGGCCCGCGCTTTCCCGGCAGGGTGGCCGCGCCGGCGATCAGCTGCTCGACCTCGGGCTCCGACAAGGCCTTGGGGAGGGAGGCCGGCAGGCGGGGGCTTTCCGTGAGTTCCGTCGGGTCGTCCGGCCGCACCCCCTCCCGCGCGAGGAAGCGGAAGAACTGGCGCATCGCCGACAGGCGCCGCGCCGCGGTCCGCGCCGACAGCCCGCCGGCCGACAGCCCGTGCAGATAGGACCGCACGATCTCCGGCCCCGCCTCGGCCGGACCCAGGCCGCGCATCCGCGCATGCACCGCGAAATCCTCGAGGTCCGCCTGGTAGGCGGCCAGCGTATTGCGCGCCGCGCCGCGCTCGGCCGCCAGCATCTCGAGGAAGGAATCGACGTGGCGGTCGCTCAATTGCGCGGCGCGAAGCGCTCCGCCGGGATCGCCCGCTCGGTCGCCTGCGGCGTCACCGAGGGCGGGAAGGCGCCGAGCGCCAGCAGGCCGAGCACGATCACCCCCGCCACGACGGCGACCAGCAGCAGGACGGGGTTGCGGAACATCGGCGGGGCGGATCCTCGGGCGGCCGGCGCTGTGCTAGCCTTCGCCATCGTGTCACGCAACACTGCCCTGATGGCCGATCCGGCTCCGTCGTCCGAACGCCCCGACGCCGCGCCCCCGCATGACCGCCCCCTGGGGCGCGCGGTGGTGCTCGTCGGCATGCCGGGCTCCGGCAAATCCTCCATCGGTCGGCGGCTCGCCGGCCGGCTCGGCCTGCCCTTCGCCGATGCCGACGCCGAGATCGAGGCCGCGGCCGGCCTGCCCATCACGGAGATCTTCAGCCGCTACGGGGAGCCGCATTTCCGCGACGGCGAGCGCCGGGTGATCCAGCGCCTGCTGGCCGGCCCGCCTCTCGTGCTGGCCACCGGCGGCGGCGCCTTCGCCGACACCCGCACGCGGGCCGCCATCCGCGGCTCCGGCGCGCTCTCGGTCTGGCTGCGCTGCGGCATGCCGACGCTGCTGCGCCGCGTGGCGGGGCGCGAGCACCGCCCGATGTTCCTCAACGCCGACCCGAAGGAGGTGCTGGAGCGGCTGACCGCGACCCGCCACCCGCTGTTCGCCGAGGCCGATATCATCGTGGACTGCACGGACGAGCCGCCGGAGATCACGACGCGCCGCGTGCAGGAGGCGCTGGAGGCGCATCGCGAGCCCCGGCGCCTGGCGGTGGGCCTCGGCGAGCGCGCCTATGACATCGTGGTCGGCGAGTCGCTGCTGTCCCGCGCCGGCGCGCTGCTGGCCCCCGTGCTGCCGGCGCGGCGCGTCGCGGTGATCTCCGACGAGACCGTCGCCGCGATCCACCTGCCCGCGCTGCGGGCCGGGCTGGGCCAGGCCGGTTTCGGCGTGGTGGCGGAGCACATCGTCCCGCCGGGCGAACAGACGAAGTGCTTCGCGGAACTGCAACGCGCGCTCGAGGCGATGCTGGGCGCGGGGGCGGACCGGCGGACAGCGGTTGTGGCGCTCGGCGGCGGCGTGGTCGGCGACCTCGCGGGCTTCGCCGCGGCCTCTGCGCTGCGCGGCCTGCCCTTCGTGCAGATCCCCACCACGCTGCTGGCCCAGGTCGACAGCAGCGTTGGCGGGAAGACCGGGATCAACCTCGCGCTCGGCAAGAACCTGGTCGGCGCCTTCCACCAGCCGCGCATCGTGCTGGCCGATACGACGGCGCTCGCGACCCTGCCGCCGCGGGAGCTGCGCGCGGGCTGGGCGGAGGTCGCCAAGCACGGGCTCATCGCCGGCGAGGAATTCTGGGAGTGGTGCGAGGGCGCAGGCGCGCGCGCCGTCGCCGGCGACCCGCAGGCGCTGGCGCATGCGGTGTTGGAATCCTGCAGGCTGAAATCCGCCGTCGTCGCGGCCGACGAGCGCGAGGAGAGCGAGGAGGGCGGCCGCGCGCTGCTCAATCTCGGCCACACCTTCGGCCACGCGCTGGAAGCGGAGTTCGGCTATGGCGCGCTGCTGCACGGAGAGGCGGTCGCGGTCGGCCTCGGCCTGGCGGCCTCGCTATCGGCCAGGCTGGGGTACTGCTCGCAGGAATGGCCGACGCGGGTGATCTCCCACCTGCAGGCGGTGGGGCTGCCGGCGCGCATCGGCGACCTGCCGCGGGTGCCCTCGGCCGAGCGGCTGGTCCAGCGCATGCGCAAGGACAAGAAGGCGCGCGACGGGGCGCTGCGCTTCGTGCTGCTGAAGGCCCCCGGTGCCTGCTTCACCGCGGGCGACGTCCCGCCCGAGCAGGTGGACCGCCTGCTGCGCGACGAGGGTTGCTCGGCCTGATCGCGTCGGCGCGGGCCACCGCGCGGGAAACAATTGAAACCTGGGGCGAAACGGAACCCCCGGGTTTGTAACAGCCACAACATCGTCGTGAAGGACGCCCCTGGCACAACGGTTCCAGCAGAACCGAAAACCAGGGAGACTTCCAATGTCCTACACCATGAAATTCCTGACCGCTGGCAACGACAGCTTTGCGGATGGCAACGCCGGCAAGGTCTGGTGGGTGTATGGCGGAGCCGGCAACGACACGGTCAACACCAATGACGGTGGCGCAGACACCGTGGACGGCGGCGGCAATGCCGACTTGCTGACGGGTGACCTGCATGACGTGCTGATCGGCGGCGGCGGCATGGACACGCTGCAGGGCGGCGGGCAGATGCTCGGCGGCGCCGGCGACGACACCTATTTCGTCCATATCGATGCGAACTCCAACCCGCTCTGGCAGCGGGTGGGCGAGGCCGCGAATGCGGGCATTGACACGATCCGCCTCTCGTCCTGGACGACGCAGAGCTTCTCCATCCCCGTCAACATCGAGAACCTCACGGTCGAAGGCACCCTGAACAACATGGGCCTCTGGATCGTAGGCACCGACGTCGCGAACCAGGTGGCGGGCGGCGCCGGCGGCGACACGATCGAGGGCAACGGCGGCAACGACCACCTCCGCGGCGAGGAAGGCAACGACTTCCTGCTCGGCGGCGACGGCCAGGACCAGATCTACGGCGGCGCGGGCGCGGACACGATGTCCGGCGGCGCGGGCAACGATACGCTGGATGGCGACATGTACGAGGTCGGTGCCGGCGCCGACGTCATGCGGGGCGGGGCGGGCAACGACTCCTACATCGTCGCCCAGGGCGACGTCGTGGTGGAGCTGGCCGGCGAGGGCTACGACAAGGTCAAGACCTCCGTCGCGAACTACACGATGACCGACTTCGTGGAGGAACTGCAGTATGTCGGTGCGGCTCCTGCGACGATCGCAGGCAGCGCGCAGGCCAATACGATCAACCTCGACTACGCCACGGGCTCGAGCTCGGTCTTCGGCGCTGCCGGGGCGGACACCATCACCACCTATTCCGGCAACGATACCGTCGATGGCGGCACCGGGGGCGACCGGATCTCCACCGGGCAGGGCAACGACAAGGTCACGGGCGGCGACGGCTACGACTGGATCGACGGCGGAGACGGCAACAACACGCTCGACGGCCAGTGGGGCAACGACACGCTGATCGCGGGCACCGGCAACGACAGCCTGTCCGGTGGCACGGCGAACGACTTCATGTCCGGCGGCATCGGCGCGGACACGCTGCTCGGGCAGGACGGGCTGGATCGCCTCAGCGGAGGTCGGCACAACGACATGCTCCGCGGCGGCGAGGGCGCCGACACCGTCTACGGGGATACGTGGGGCACCGACCTCGATGCGCCCGGCGACATCGGCAACGACACCCTGTTCGGTGAGAACGGCAATGACATGCTGCATGGCGGCGGCGGCAACGACCTGCTGATCGGCGGCGCGGGCGCGGACACGATGAATGGCGGGGAGGGCTACGACTTCTTCATCTACCAGAGCGTGCTGCACAGCAGCCTCTACGCCTCGGACGTGATCGAAGGCTTCCAGACCAGCCAGGACGTCATCAACCTCACCGCCATCGATGCGGATGGCGGCTACGGGACGCGGAACTCCTTCGCCTATGTCGGCGACGCCCCGCAGGGCATCGCGGGCCAGCTCTGGATCACCTACGATGCCGGCAACTCCTACATCTTCGGTGACGTGAACGGCGATGGCACGGCCGAGATGAGGATCGCGGTGATGGGCGCGACGGTGACCGACGCCAACATCCTGCTCTGACGCACCGCTCGCCGGGCCGCCCCCCGCCGCTGGCATCGCGGCGGGGGGCGTGCCAGTTATGGGCCTGCTGCGCCGCAACATCGCCAGGGCACCATGCCGCTGACCTCGCCCGCCCCCCGCCGGAAGCTCCATCGCCGGCTGATCGAGATGAACGGCTACCACCGCGACGACGGCCTCTTCGACATCGAGGCCTGGCTCGAGGACACCAAGACCTACGGCTTCGACAACCAGGACCGCGGCCGGATCGAGGCCGGGGAGCCGCTGCACGGGATGTGGCTGCGCCTGACCGTCGGCGAGGACATGGTGATCCGCTCCTGCGAGGCGTCGTCGGACTTCACGCCCTTCGCGATCTGCCCGCGCGCCGCGCCGAACTTCGCCGCGCTGGCCGGCGTGCCGATCGGCCCGGGCTTCAGCCGCGCGGTGAGGGAGAGGGTCGGCGGCGCGGTGGGCTGCACCCATCTGCGGGAGCTCCTGGCCCAGATGGCCACGGTCGCGTTCCAGACCATTGGCCCGGTGCGCTGGCGCCAGGCGCGCGAGGCGCGGGAGGCCGCGATCGCCCGCGGCGAGACCCCGCCGCCATCCCGGCGCGCCATCCCGATCGGAACCTGCCTGGCCTATGCGGCGGACAGCCCGGTGGTGAAGCGCCTGAAGGACGAGGCGGGGGAGTAGGCGGGCTACGCCTCCTCCGGCGTCCGCAAGGTCAGCGCCAGGGCGTGCAGCCCGCCCTTGAACTCCGCTGCCAGCGCCTCGTGCACCGCGCGGGACCGCGCCACGCGGTTCATCCCCGCGAAGGCCGGCGAGACCACGCGCACGCTGTAATGGGTCTCGCCGCCCGGGGCGGCGCCGGCATGGCCGGCATGGCGGTGGCTGTCGTCCACCACCGCGACCTCGGCGGGGGGAAAGCTGGCGCGGAGGGTCTCCGCGATGCGGTCGGCGCGACGGGTCATGCTGTGCAGATGGTTGTTCGCGAAGGGTTTTCCACAGGGCGGGGGAACATGTCCGGCCCGCGCCGCGCTGCCTTGCGCACCCCGGGACCCACGCCCATAACTGCCCGATGCCACGACGGAGCGAGCGCATCCAGCTGGGGATTCCGGAAGAGCCGGCGGCGCCGCCCCGGCTCTGCGAAAGCCCGGGCTGCCTGCTCGGCGGCGAGTACCGCGCGCCGAAGGACCGCGCGCATCTCAACGACTATCGCTGGTTCTGCCTGGAGCATGTTCGCGAGTACAACCGCGCCTGGGACTACTACAAGGGCATGGGCCCGACCGAGATCGAGAGCGAGCTGCGCAAGGACAGCGGCTGGCAGCGCCCGACCTGGCCGCTGGGACGCCTCGGCGGCTTCAACCCCTTCGACAGCGAGTACATCCGCGACCCCCTCGGCGTGCTGCGCGACACCCCTCTGCACAAGGCGCGGCGCGAGAAGACCCCGAGGCGCGACGAGCCGCCGGGCGAACTGCGCGCGGCGCTCGACGTTCTGGGGCTGGGCTGGCCGCTCGATTCCGTGACGCTGCGCGCGCGCTGGAAGGAACTCGCCAAGCGCCACCACCCCGACGCCAATGGCGGCGACCGCCAGGCCGAGGAGCGGCTGAAGGACATTAACCGCGCCTACAGCCTGCTCCGCCATCGCGTCGGCCGCCCCGCCGAGGCAGCCGCCGCGGGGTAGCCCCGCCGCTTCGCCCGCCCTAGATTGCCCCTTTCTCCCCCCAGCCGGACCGCGTCATGACCAAGGTCGCCCTCGCCGAAACCCGCACCACCGCCTCGATCGACAGGCCCGACATCGAGGTCAAGGTGCGTGACGCCTTCGGCATCGACAGCGACATGATGGCGCCGGGCTTTTCCGTGCGCACGGAGCACGTGCCGGAGATCGACACCTCCTACCGCTTCGACCGAGACACCACGCTCGCGATCCTGGCGGGCTTCGCCTTCAACCGCCGCGTGATGGTCCAGGGCTATCACGGCACCGGCAAGTCCACGCATATCGAACAGGTCGCGGCGCGGCTGAACTGGCCCTGCATCCGCGTCAACCTCGACAGCCACATCAGCCGCATCGACCTGATCGGCAAGGACGCGATCGTCCTGAAGGACGGCAAGCAGGTCACCGAGTTCCGCGAGGGCATCCTGCCCTGGGCGCTGCAGCATCCCTGTGCGCTGGTTTTCGACGAATACGATGCCGGCCGCCCGGACGTGATGTTCGTGATCCAGCGCGTGCTGGAGGTCGAGGGCAAGCTGACGCTGCTCGACCAGAACAAGGTCATCAGGCCCCACCCGATGTTCCGCCTGTTCTCCACTGCGAACACGGTCGGTCTGGGCGACACGACGGGGCTCTATCACGGCACGCAGCAGATCAACCAGGGCCAGATGGACCGCTGGAACATCGTGGCGACGCTGAACTACCTGCCGCATGCGCAGGAGACCGAGATCGTCATGGCGAAGCTCGGCATCGACGCCAAGGACGCGAAGATGAAGCGCCAGGTCGAGGCCATGGTCGCGCTCGCCGACCTCACGCGCGCCGGCTTCATCGCGGGCGACATCTCGACCGTGATGTCGCCGCGCACCGTCATCACCTGGGCGGAGAATGCGCGGATCTTCGGGGATGTCGGCTTCGCCTTCCGCCTGACCTTCCTCAACAAGTGCGACGAGGCCGAGCGCAGCACGGTCGCTGAGTACTACCAGCGCTGCTTCAACGAGGAGCTGCCGACCGGCCTGTTGCTGCGCAAGGCGGGGTGAACCGATGGCGGCGCCGCGCTTCCTGCTGCATCACTCCCCGAGATCGCGCTCCATGGGCAGCCTGTGGCTGCTCGAGGAAGCGGGGGCGGACTATGAGATCCGGTGGTACAGCCTGGAGGCCGGCTCGCACAAGGCGCCGGATTTCCTGAGGCTCAACCCCGCGGGCAAGCTGCCGGCGCTGCTGGACCGCGGGCCCGACGGATCCTGGGACGTGGTGGTGACGGAAGCCGTCGCCATCGCGGCCTATGTCGCAGACCTCTTCCCTGCTTCCGGCCTGGCGCCGGCGATCGGCACGCGGGAACGCGCTGCCTATCTGTTCTGGATGGCCTACGGACCGGGCGTCGCGGAACCCGCCATGGCCGATGCCGCCTTCCCGCGCGCCCGGCCCGCGCCGCCGAGCGCGCTCGGCTGGCCCGCGATGCCCGAGGTCCTGGCGCGGATCGAGACGGCGCTGGACGGCCGTCGCTGGCTCCTGGGCGACCGCTTCACCGCCGCCGATCTCGTCGTCGGCGGCCTGCTCGCCTACATGGCGGGCTTCGGCCTGATGCAGCCCTCGCCGGTCATCGCGCGCTATCTCGCCGCCATCGAGGCCCGCCCGGCACGGCAGCGCGCCCTTGCCATGAAGGCGCCGGCATGAGCGGCAAGCAGGACCAGACCCGACAGGAGGAATTCAAGCGCGCCACCGCCGGCGTGCTGCGCGCCATCGCGCAGGTGCCGGAGGTCCAGGTCGCCTTCCAGCCCGGCCCCTCCGGCCTCGCGGGCAAGCGGGCGCGGCTGCCGCTGCCGACGCGCGCCCTCCCGCCGGCGGAGATGGCGAAGCTGCGTGGCGCGGCGGATGCCATCGGCCTCAAGCTCCGCCACCATGACGAGGGCGTGCACAACGCCCGCCTGCCGACGCGCCGCGAGGCGCGCGAGGTCTATGACGCGCTGGAAGACGTGCGCGTCGAGGTCGTGGGAAGCCAGCACATGGCCGGTGTCGCGGCGAACCTCCGCGCGCGGCTGGCCGACCAGTGCGAGGCCGAGGGCTACGACCGCATGACGCGCAAGGACCAGCTGCCGATGGCCGCGGCGCTAGGTCTGCTCGCGCGCGAGAAGCTGTCCGGCGAGCCGGCTCCCGCGGCTGCGCGGCGCGTGCTCGATCTCTGGCGCGACACGCTCGGCGAGAAGGCCGACCAGGCGCTCGAGGAGATGGCGCACAGCGCCGACAACCAGGACGCCTTCGCGCGCGCCTCCCGCAAGCTGCTCGCGGCCCTCGACCTCGCCGAGGCCGAGGTCGAGACAGAATCCGAGCAGGACGAGGAAGAAGGCGAGGGCGGCGAGACCAGCCAGCAGCAGGACCAGTCCGGCGAGGGCGAGGCTCAGGCGCAGGACCAGGAATCGATGCTCGGCGCCCAGCCGGAATCCATGCAGGGCGACGCTGCCGAGGACGAGACCGAGGAAGGCGAGGAGGAGGGCGCGGCGGCCGATGGCGACGACCGCCCGGGCGGCCCGACCCAGCGGCGCGAGGTGCCGCAGGTCGACGATCCCTCGGCCTACAAGGCCTTCACCCGCTCCTTCGACGAGATCGTCGAGGCCGAGGATCTCTGCGACGCCGACGAGCTCGGCCGGCTGCGCCAGCAGCTCGACCAGCAGCTCAGCCACCTGCAGGGCGTGGTGTCGAAGCTCGCGAACCGCCTGCAACGCAGATTGCTCGCGCAGCAGCAGCGCGCCTGGGAATTCGACCTCGAGGAAGGGCTGCTCGACGTCGCGCGGCTCGCGCGCATCGTCGCCAACCCCATGCACTCGCTGTCCTACAAGCGGGAGCGCGAGGCGGATTTCCGCGACACCGTCGTCACGCTGCTGATCGACAATTCCGGCAGCATGCGCGGCCGCCCCATCACGGTCGCCGCGATGTGCTGCGACATCCTGGCCCGCACGTTGGAGCGCTGCGGCGTCAAGGTGGAGATCCTGGGCTTCACGACGCGCGCCTGGAAGGGCGGGCAGTCGCGCGAGCGCTGGGTGCAGGAAGGCAAGCCGCGCAACCCCGGCCGCCTCAACGATCTCCGCCACGTCGTCTACAAGGCCGCGGACGAGCCGTGGCGGCGGGCGCGCCGCAATCTCGGGCTGATGCTCCGCGAGGGGCTGCTGAAGGAGAACATCGACGGCGAGGCGCTGGACTGGGCGTATCGCCGGCTGCTCGCGCGGAGCGAGCATCGCCGGATCCTGATGGTGATCAGCGACGGCGCGCCGGTGGATGATTCGACGCTGTCCGTGAACCCAGGGAACTACCTCGAGCGCCACCTGCGCAAGGTGATCGGCGAGATCGAAGGGCGCGAGATCATCGAGCTCATCGCCATCGGCATCGGCCACGACGTCACGCGCTACTACCGTCGCGCGGTGACGATCGTGGACGCCGAGGAGCTCGGCGGCACGATGATGAAGAAGCTGGCGGAGCTGTTCGACGAGGACGCCGCGCTGGCGTGGCAGCGCGCCGCCGCCGAACGCGCGCCGGCTGTAGTCTGATGCGTTGCGGCCCGCTGCCACGCTGCTGTGCCTCGCGCGCCTTCGGCGCGACGCAGCGCGCCGCCGCCGAACGCGCGCCGGCGGTCGTCTGATGTGCTGCGGCCCGCTGCCACGCTCCTGTGCCTCGCGCGTCTTCGGCGCGACGCAGCGCGCCGCCGCCGAACGCGCGCCGGCTGTCGTCTGATGTGCTGCGGCCCGCTGCCACGCTGCTGTGCCTCGCGCGCCTTCGGCGCGACGCAGCGCGCCGCCGCCGAACGTGCGCCGGCGGTCGTCTGATGTGCTGCGGCCCGCTGCCACGCTGCTGTTCCTCGCGCGCCTTCGGCGCGACGCAGCGCGCCGCCGCCGAACGCGCGCCGGCGATCGTCTGAGCGCGGTTCCTCCCGGCGTTCCCCCCACCCCGACCCTCCCCCGCGAGCGGGAGAGGGAGCGGTTGCACCCTTTCCCCCTCTCCCGCTTGCGGGGGAGGGTGCCCGAGCGCAGCGAAGGCGGGTGGGGGCCGGCGCCACCTCCCCCGATGCCGCGGCGCGCCATCCTCGGTGGGCTGCTCGCCGCAGCCCTTCCCGCCTGCGCGCAGGCCCAGCCAGGCCAGGTCGCGACCGCCTTCGCCCTCCCCGACCTGCCCGACACCTCCGCCCTCCGCCCCCTCGGTGCCTTCGAGATCGACCGCCAGGCGCTCGGCTTCGGCGGGCTCTCCGCGCTGCACATCGCGCCGGACCTCACCGTCACTGCGGTCAGCGACCTCGCGCGCTTCGCGGAATTCCGCCTCACCCTCGGCCCGAACCTGCGGCCCACCGCGCTCGAGGTCATCCGCACGGGCCGGCTGCGCGACGGCTCGGGGCGGCCGCTGTCGCGGGGCTACACCGGCGACTCCGAAGCCCTCGCGCGGCTGCCGAACGGCGACTGGCTCGTCGGCTTCGAGCGCTGGCACCGCATCCGCCGCTACCGCGACCTCGACGGCCCCGGCGACTATGTCGAGGCGCCGCCGGGGCTCGAGCAGGCGCCGGCCAATGGCGGGCTGGAGACGCTGGCCGTGCTCGCCGACGGGCGATGGCTCGCGATCGCCGAGGAGCTGACGCCGCCCGACGCGCCGGCGCTGCGCACCGCCTGGCTCGGCGGCCCCGGCCGCTGGACCATCCTGGCCTACCGCCCCGCCCCTGGCCTGGTGCCGGTCGATGCGACGCCGCTGCCCGATGGCGGCGCGCTGGTGCTGGAGCGCGGCTTCTCGTTCCTCGGCGGCTTCTCCGGCCGCCTGACGCGCCTCTCGGCCGCGGCGCTCGCCGCGCCGGTGCTGGAGCCGCAGGAGATCCTGCGCCTCGCCCCGCCGCTGCCGGTGGACAACTACGAAGGTGTCGCGGCGGTAATGCATGAGGGCCGGATGCTGGTCGGCATCGTCTCCGACGACAACCAGAACGGCCTGCAGCGGACGCTTTTGCTGTTCTTCGAGATGGCGAGCTAGGCCGGGCGGGATCAGGCGGGTTCCAGCAGCCTCGCCCGCGGCAGGGTCAGCCAGGCGCGGGCGCCGATTCCGGGCGCGGACTCCAGCCGGACGTCGCCGCCATGCGCCGCGGCGAGCGAGCGGGCCAGGCTGAGCCCGAGATCGAGGCCCCGCGTGCCCGGGAGCGCGGCCGGCTGTTCCGCGCCGAGGTCGTGGGCGGCCAGGCCGTCGCCCTCGTCCTCCACGACGATGGCGACGGTCTCGCTCGCGACGACCCAGCGCAGCACGATGGCGTCGCCGTCGCGGGAATGACTGGCGGCGCGGCGTAGCAGCGCGGCCAGCGCGCCCTCCAGCGCGCGGCGATCGGCCCTGACGGTCAGCACGCGCAGCGCCTGGTCCACCTGCCAGTGGCGTCGGCCGGGGCGGATCTGGCGGTCCACCAGCGCGATGGCGGCGTCCACGATGGGGCCGAGCGGGGCGGGGCCTTCATGGATCACGCGGGGGCCGGGGATGGCCGCGACCTCGGCCAGGTCGTCGGCCAGGCGGAGAAGCCGTTCGGCCGGACCCTGCACGGTCTCGCCCCGCCATTTCGCGGGCACCGAGGCGAGGCCGTCCCAGCCCGACAGCCCGGCCGCGATGCCCCGCAGTTCCTGGGCGGCCAGCGCGAGGGACCGGCCACGCGCCGCCGCCAGGCGCTGGCTGTCGGCACAGCGCGCGCGGGCCTGCTTCAGGGCGCGGCGCTGGAGCAGCAGCACTGATCCGGCGGCGCCCGCCAGGATGAGGAGCAGGGTGAAGGAAATGGACGCCGGCATGGCTGCAGGCTGCCATCCCCCGGCTTTACAAAAGGTAAAGCGTCAGCGGGCGGCCGACGCTTCCATGTCAAGCTGGCGTGACGAAGCCGTGAGGCCCCGGCCGTGGACGATCCCGTCCAGGCCCTCGGGCCGGTTCAGGCCGCGGCCTTGCGGGCCTGCGCCTTCTCGAGCCGGCGCTTCAGCACGATCGCCTCGGCGGGAAGGCGGCGGTCGGGCGTGCCGAGCAGGAAGCTGTCGAGGCCGCCATTGTGCTCCACCGTGCGGATGCCCGCGACGGACAGGCGCAGGCGGATCGGCGCCCCGAGGATGTCGGAGAAGAACGACGTCTCCTGCAGGTTCGGCAGGTAGCGGCGGCGGGTCTTGTTGTTGGCGTGGCTGACGTTGTTGCCGGTCAGCACGCCCTTGCCGGTCACTGCGCAGCGGCGGGCCATGACAGTCTCTATCCCGTTGGACGACACGCCGGGGGCCAGCGAAAAGCGTGGCCCGGGGCGGACGGAGTTGTTCGGAGCGGGGCCGTATCGCGGAGAACGGACCCTTAGTCAAGCCGCAGTCGGCCCGCAGGGCCGGTCTGCCCGCAGTCGGCCCGCAGGGCCGATCTGCCCGCGGTCGGCCCGCAGGGCCGATCCGCACGCGGTCGCCGGGCGCTGCCCCAAGGGCGCGCCCTCAGGCGCCGCCTACATCGCGCCCGGCGATCCCCCGGGCCCGCGCATCTCGTCGAGCTCGCCGGATTCGACCGAATCCAGCGCGTTGCGCAGCACCTGCGCCACGCCACGGTCGTCCATGCTGCGGGCCAGCATCCCCAGCGCGCCGCCCAGCAGGGCCGAGGCGACCGAGATCGGGGCGATGTTCTGCCCGAGCATGTATTCGATCGCCTTGTCCACCACCGCGCCGGCGTGGCTGAGGTCCTCCGGGGCCACGCCCTCGGGGTCGAGCTGCATTCCTTGCCCTCCTGTGCTGGGCGGCACATAGGCAGGACAGGGGGCGGGGGGAACCCCTATGCCGGGGATGCGACCCTGCGGACCTCGCAAAGCCAGGATTTCAGGGGCTGGGTACCGCTGATCGGGTCCACCAGGTCGCCGCCCAGCACCAGGTTGAGGTTGGTCCCGCCCTCGGCGAAGGGGTCCTCGCCCGCCAGGCCGAGCGCCTCGCAGCCCTGCCACCAGCCATGCTGGCCGACCGCGACGCGCGGATCGAGGGACGCGTTCAGCGCGGCCCGCGCGCACACCCGCCCGAGCGGGGTGGCGATCTCGACCCAGTCGCCGGCGGCGATGCCGCGCGCCTTCGCGGCCTCGGGGTGGAGGTCGAGCTCGGGCTCGCGGGCCTGGCGCCGCAGGCTCGGCAGGTTTCGATGCTGGCTCTCGCAGAACAGCGTGTGCTTGGCACTGGTCAGCACCAGCGGGAAGTCGGCGGCGAGATCCGGGCGGGCGGCCGGGCCCATCAGCGGCTCCTCGAAGGCGGGCAGGGACGCCTGGCCATGGTCGAGGAAGGCCTCGCAATGGATCTGTGCCTTGCGGGTCGGCGTGGCGAAGCCCGACTGCTCGTATTTGCGGTAGCGCGTCGTCAGCGGCACGTCGAGGCCGCCCGGGGCGTCGCGCAGCGCCTCGAGCGTCAGGCCGGAGGGCGCGAGCTGCTCGCGCCATGCCGCCTGCTGGTCGCCCTGCCAGAACTGCTCGCCGAGCCCGAGCGCGACCGCGAGGTCGAAGGCGATCTGCATGTCGGAGCGACTCTCGCCGACCGGCGCGACGGCGGCCTGGCGGAGCTGCACGCGGGCCTGCGCGGCCTCGCTGACGTCGAAGCCGGCCTTGAGCGCCTCGGCCTCGAAGGGCGTCGCGGCGGGTAGCACGATGTCGGCGAAAGCCGCGGACGGGTTCATGAAGAGGTCGGCGTGGACGCTGAACTCGAACGCGGCCAGCGCGTCGCGACCGCGCCGGGGATCGGCATGCGAGACCAGCATGTTGCCGCCGAATGAGACGAGGCCTGCGACGCGGTAGGGCTTGCCTTCGAGGACGCCGCGGTAGATCTCCTCGGGCGAGACGAAGCCCCAGCGCGCAATGCCGAGCGGCCGGTCGGCCATGCCGAGGGCCGGCGAAGCGTCCGGCGCGCCCTTCACGGGCGGCGCCGCCGCCAGGTTCGCCCCGGGCAGCAGCACGTTGCCGCCCGGCGCGTCGAAGCAGCCGGTCAGCAGGTGGATCAGCGAGATCGCGCGCGCGGTCTGCGTCGTGTTGGTGTGCTGCTCATGCCCGCTCCAGGCGTAGTAGGCGGTGGGCCGGGCCTCCCAGATCATCCGCGCGGCCTGTTCGACCTGCGCGGCGGGCACCCAGCAGGTCTCGGCGACGCGCGCCGGCGTCCACTCCGCGCAGAGCGCGGCGTAGCGCGCGAAGGCGGTGCGGCAGGCGATGCCGGCGAGGATCGGCGCGGCGTCCAGCGCCGGCAGCCCGTCGCGCGCATAGGCGCCGTTGCGGGGATCATAGGGCAGGACGGCGCCGGCCTCGTCCAGCGCGACGAGCAGCGCGGGATCGGCGCCGGGCTCGATGTCCGACAGGCGCAGCAGGCGCCCGGTATCCTCGCGCACCAGCAGCGGGCCGTTCGACCAGCGCCGCACGAAGTCGAGGTCGAACCAGCCGCGGGCGATCATCACGTTCGCGATGCCGAGCGCGAGCGCCCCGTCGCTGCCCGGCCGCGGTCTGATCCAGAGGTCGGCCTTGTTCGCCAGCCCGACATGGCGCGGGTCGATGACGATCAGCTTCATCCCGCGCTTGAGCGCCGCGACGGTCGCGGTCGCATGCGTCAGCCGCGAATGGGAGGGGTTGTAGCCCCAGAGGATCAGGCATCCCGCGCGCTCGATCTCCGGCATGGCACCGCCGGCGCCGGTGGCGAGGCTGCCGACACCGAAGGTGTAGGTGGTCGCGAAGCCGCGGCCCCAGCCGCAGATGTCCACGTTGTTCATCATGTTGGATGCGCCGATGCCGCGCATCAGCCGCGCGATCCAGGGCCCGGCATCGTTCGTCGAGGTGCAGGAGCCCGAGGCGCGGCTGAAGGCGATGGCGCGCGGGCCGTGGCGATCGGCGATGCGGCGCAAGGCGGAAGCGGTCTCGGCCAGCGCCTCCTCCCAGGAGATGCGCCGCCAGCCGGGATCGGGATCGCCCTTCGGCCGCGTGCGCCGCATCGGGTGCAGCAGCCGGTCGGGATGGTACACGAGCTCCGGCGCCGCGCGGCCCTTGGCGCAGAGCGCCTGGCCCGTGGGATGCGTGGGATCGGGCTCGAGCCCGACCAGCCGGCCGTCCTGCGTGACATAGGTGCAGCCGCAGCGTGCGATGCAGAGGGCACAATGGCCCTGCTTGCGTTCGACCGGCATGCCGGGCTCCTTTCACGGTGCCGGGCCAGCCTATCAGGAAGCAGGCAAGGCGGGCCACCCGCGCGATGGCGCTGTAGGATGCGCGCGCCGCATCCGCGAAGGCTGCTCGCCGGGACATGCTGGAACTTGACCATCTCACGGTGATCGCCCCGACCCTGGCGGAGGGCTGCGCGCATGCGCGCGCGTGCCTCGACCTCGACATCCCGTTCGGGCAGCGCCACGGCTACATGGGCACCGTCAATCACCTCCTGCAGCTCGGAGCGGGCGTCTACCTGGAGATCGTGGCGGTCGATCCCGATACCGCAGGGCCGGGGCGCGCGCGATGGTTCGGCCTGGATGACCGGCGCGCGGTCAGGGCCGCCTGGGATGCGGGGCGCCGCCTGCGCGCCTGGGTCGCGCGGACCGACGGGCTCGACGCCTTCCTCGCGGGCCGCGAGGACACCTTCGGGAAGAAGGTCTCCCTGCCCTGGAGCGATCCGTCCTTCGACTTCGCGCTTCGCGACGACGGCGCGCTTCCGCTCGACGGCGCGGCGCCGTGCATCATCGACAGGCGCGGCAGGCCCCGCTCCATGGCGACGATCGCCGACCTCGGCGCGAGGCTGCGATCCTTCTCGCTCGAACACCCCGACGCCGCCGGCATCTCGGCGCTCTACCGCGAGCTCGGCGTCAGCCGCGGCCCGGCGATCCTGCAGGGCAGCGAGCCGCGCTACCGGGCCCGCATCGAGACGCCGGCCGGGGTCAGGGAGCTCTGCTGACGCTCAGGCCGGCGCCTTCGCCCGGGCCTCGAAGTCGCGCTCCGCGGCCTGGGCGGCCGCGGCGGCCTCGGCGGCGGCGACCGCTTCCGACTGGCGCCGCCACATCTCGGCATAGAGCCCGTCCTCGGCGATCAGCGCGGCGTGGCTGCCGCGCTCGGCAATGCGGCCATCCTGCAAGACGATGATCTCGTCGGCCTCGACCACGGTGGAGAGGCGATGCGCGATCACCAGGGTGGTGCGCCCCCGCGCGGCGTCGCGTAGCGCGGCCTGGATCTCCTGCTCGGTATGGGTGTCGAGCGCGCTCGTTGCCTCGTCCAGGATCAGAATGCGCGGGTCCTTCAGGAGCGTGCGTGCGATGGCGACCCGCTGCTTCTCGCCGCCAGAGAGCTTGAGCCCGCGCTCCCCGACCCGCGTGTCGTAGCCGTCGGGCAGGCGGAGCACGAAGTCATGGACCTGCGCGAGCTTCGCGGCCTGCTCGACCTCCTCCTGGCTCGCGCCGGGACGGCCATAGGCGATGTTGTAGCGGATGGTGTCGTTGAACAGCACGGTGTCCTGCGGCACGACGCCGATGGCCTGGCGGAGGCTGTCCTGCGTGACGTCGCGCACGTCCTGCCCGTCGATGCGCACGGCTCCCTGGTTCACGTCGTAGAAGCGGAACAGCAGGCGGGAGATCGTGGATTTGCCGGCGCCGGTCGGGCCGACGATGGCCAGCGTCCGCCCAGGCGGCACGTCGATGGTCACGCCTTTCAGGATCTCGCGGTCGGGCCGGTAGCCGAAGCGGACGTCCTCGAACCGGACCTCGCCCTGGGTCACGCGGATCGGGCGCGCATCGGGCTTGTCCGGCACCTCGCGCTCCTCGCGCAGCAGCCGGAACATGGCCTCCATGTCCACCAGGCCCTGCTTGATCTCGCGATAGGCGAAGCCGAGGAAGTTGAGCGGCTGGAAGAGCTGCAGCAGGTAGGTGTTCACCAGCACGAAGTCGCCGACCGTCATCTGGCCATGCGCCACGCGGTACGCCGCGAGCAGCATCACCAGGGTGAGGCCCACCGCGACGATCGCCTGCTGGCCGAAGTTCAGCGCGTTCAGCGTGACCTCGGAGCGGACATAGGCATGCTCGTAGCGCTGCATCGCGCTGTCGTAGCGCCGCGCCTCATGCGCCTCGTTGCCGAAATACTTCACGGTCTCGAAGTTCAGCAGGCTGTCCACCGCCTTGGTGTTGGCCTCCTGATCGGTCTCGTTCATCTGCCGGCGGAAGCGCAGGCGCCATTCCGTGAAGAGCAGGGTGAAGGCGATGTAGCCGCCGAGCGCGACCATGATGATCGCGCTGAAGCTGATGTCGAACATCGCCCAGAGGATGATGGCGACCACCAGGATCTCGACCAGCGTCGGTGCGATGCGGAAGAGCAGGAAGTCGAGGACGAAGGTCATGCCCCGCGTCCCGCGCTCGATCACCCGCGACAGCCCGCCGGTCTGGCGGTCGAGGTGGAAGCGCAGCGACAGCCGATGCAGGTGCTCGAACACCTCGAGGGAGATGCGCCGCATGGCGCGTCCCTGCACCTTGGAGAAGACGGCGTCGGAGCCTTCCGTCAGCGCCGAGGAGAGCAGGCGGGTCAGGCCGTAGGCCGCGACGATCGCGACCGGCACGGCGACCGCCTGGACCGCGGCGCCATGCGGCGTCAGGGCATCCACCGCGCGCCCGAAGGCGAGCGGGACCAGCACGTTGGCGCCGCGGGCGGCGACCAGCAGCAGCAGGCTGATCACCACGCGCAGCCGCAGCATCGGCTCGTTCGCCGGCCAGAGATAGGTCGCGAGCGTCAGCAGCGTCGTCAGGCCGCTGCGCTCGTCACGGGGTTGAGATGGCACGCCTTGCTCCGGCCGGGGTCGTCGGTGGAAAGATGTGGTTACGCCCGACGGCCGGGAAAGGCGACCCGGCGCTTCCCGGCCATGCGCGGGCCGCGTTACTGAGGGCCATGACCCCGTTCGACCGCCTCTGGCGCCACATCGAGGCCTGCAACAACATCGCCTCGCCCGCACACCTCGTGCCCTTCCGCATCGGAGAGGAGCAGGTGGGCTGGATGGGCGCGGAGCTCGCGCGCGCCCTCTCCTTCTTCCCGCGGGAGGTGCATTTCGACGGCCGCGGCGCCGCGCTCGCCGGGCGGCTGCGCGGGGAGGGGCAGCGGACGGCGGCGCTGGAACGCCTGACCCAGGCACTGGCCGGGCGGGGCCATTTCCGTCTGCGCGACGAGCCCTTCGACATCCGCGCCACGCCCGACGGTCCCACCCTTGCCCGGATCGACCGCGGCGCGCTGCCGGCCTTCGGGATCATGTCGCAGGGCGTGCATGTCAACGGCTTCGTCCGGCGGGCCGATGGGCTGCACCTCTGGGTGGGCTGGCGGTCGAGGGACAAGTCCGTCGCGCCGGGCCAGATGGACAACGTGGTCGCCGGCGGCATCCCGGCCGGGCTCTCGCCGCTGGAATGCCTGGTGAAGGAGGCGGGAGAGGAAGCGTCCCTGCCGGAGGAGCTTGCCGCGCGGGCGGTGCCGGCGGGCCGGATCTCCTACGTCATGGCCAATGACGAGGGGCTCCGGCGCGACGTGCTGCACCTCTACGACCTCGAGATCCCCGACGGCGTCGTGCCGCGCCCGCGCGACGACGAGGTCGAGCGCTTCGAGCTGATGCCGGCCGAGGACGCGCTGCGCCTGGTCGCGGAGACCGACCGCGTGAAGTTCAACGTGAACCTCGTCATCGCCGATTTCGCGCTGCGCCACAGGCTGCTGGACGGAATCGGCGACGCCCGGCGCGCCCAGCTCAGGGCCGGGCTCGACCAGGTCGGTTGATCCCACCCGGGCGGGCCGGCCGGCGCCAGGTCAGCCCTGGGCGAGGCGGTCGAGCGTGGCGGCGATCTCGGCCAGCGCGGCCTCGGCCTCGGCGCGCATCTCGAGAGCCAGCGCCGGGGCCTCGGCGCCGGGCGCCATGGCGCGGCGGGCGACGGCTTCGAGCCGCATTGCGCCGATGCCGGCGGCGGTGCCGGCCAGCGCATGGGCCGCGCGCCGCGCGGGCTCCTCGCGCGCCGCGGCCGCGGCAGCGTCGAAGTCGCGGGCGAGGCGGGTCAGGTCGTCCAGGAAGGCGCGCAGGATCGGCACCAGCTCGCTTCGCGGCAGTGTCGCCGAGAGCTGTGCGATGGTCTGCGGGTCGAGCGCACTCACCTTTTCCCTCTGGCACTCGCCGCGGGGACGGTCAATTCGCGCGGTGTGTCCGGATTCCGCCGCCGCTACTGGCGGTTCCCGAAGCGCATCAGCATCGCACGCAGGGGATCGGCGGCCGGGTTGTGCGCCGCCATGTCGATGACGATCTGCTGCGCCGTCGCGTCGCGGCCGTAATAGGCGCGCGCGCCCGCGGCGTCGTAATTCATGTAGGAGCCCTGCAGGGACAGCCCGGCGAAGAGCCCGCGCGACTGCGCGAGCGCCACGTAGTCGGCGCCCGCCGCCGCTGTCGTGCCGCCGCCGATACCGGCGCCGAAGGTCGCGAAGGTCAGGTTGGCGTCGCCGCCGAAGCGCACCTGGTCGCGCAGCAGCGCGGTCAGCGCGCGGTCGTTCATGACGAGGACGACGAGGCTGGCGTCGGTGATCCCGGCCTGCAGGCCGAAGCTCGCCGCGCCCATGGAGTAGAAGGCCGGCGACGACCAGGACCCGCTGCCGTCGCGCGCCGAGAGGACGCAGGCCCCGCCCTCCCCGCCGAAGATGAAGCCGGCGCGGAAGAAGCGGGGGCAGACCAGCGCGGCGCGGGCGCGCTTCAGCGTGTCGGTCGCGTCCTGCGGGCGGTCGCCGGCGGTCATCACCTCCTGCACGGCGAGGGTGGCGCGATCGACCAGGACCTGCTGCTGGGCCTCGTTCTGCCCGCTGGCGCAGCCCGCGAGGAGAAGGGCCGCGACGAGGATGCCGCGAAACATCAACAATTCCCCCCAAGGCGTTGTCGTCCGCAGGGTTTCTACAGGACAGAACCATGACTGTCCAAGGCGAAGGCGGGGTCGTTCCGCCGGGGGTCGCGGGGGCGTGAACCCCGGCCGGCCCGCGTTCAGGCGCCGGCAGGGAGGGTGAAGGGTTCCTCGTTCACCGCGGCGACGCGCCAGTCCGGCCCGACCTTCTCGAGCCGCGTGAGGGAAAGGTTCTTGACCGAAAAGGCCAGTACGGCCTGGGCGCTGACGCCCATGGCATGCGCGACGGCGGCGCGGATCGAGCCGCCATGGGCGAGGATCACGACGTCGCCGCCCGTGTTCTCGGCCACCAGGCGGTCGAGCGTGGGCCCGACGCGGCCAATCACGTCGGCGAAGCTTTCGCCGCCGGGAGGGCGTTCCTCGGCGTGGATGGACCAGAAGGGGTGGGGCGGGTGGCGCAGGCGTTCGAAGAAGACGTCGTGCGGCAGGCCCTGCCACTCGCCGAGGCGCTGCTCGATGAAGCCGTCCTCGACCTCGAGCGGGGTGTCCGGATAGCCCGCCGCGAAGATGGCGGCGGCGGTGGCCCGCGTGCGCGACAGCGGCGTGCAGAGCCAGCGCGCGGGCTGCGGCAGCCGCGCGGCGAGCCAGCGATAGGCGGCGGCTTCCTGCCGCAGCGCGAGCTCGCAGAGGCCGACATCCATGGTGCCGTACATGGTGGCGCGGGCGGAGGGCTCGACCAGCGCATGGCGGATCAGGAAGAAGCGGGTTGTCGTCGTCACGCCGGCGGCATAGCGCGACGGCGGCGGCACGGCCATCGGGCCATTTTACGACTTTAGGATTTTGGACTTTTATCCCTCAAAACGGATGCTTCGGACAAAAGGCCTGAGCCTGAGGCGGGGGGCGTTGACGGGCTGAGCGGCGGGTCAGGTCAGGCAATCCGGCCGGACTGCCGAGTCTGCTGAGCGCACGGTCAGGCAAAAGCGGCCCGGAGCCGAACGGGCGGGTCGGATGCGGGCCGGGATGCCCCAGCCATGTCAAAGAGCATACGGAACATAGCAGGAACAGGCCGCTCGTGTCACTGGCAATCCAGGCGCTCAGGCGGCCGAATCCACCTCGCTCGACCTCGGGGCGTTGTCGTTGCTTTCGAGCGGGTCGTGCGCCAGCGACGCGGCCTGGGGACCGAGGACGACGAAGGTCCGCTCCAGATGCGCGGGCGCCGCCGTCGCCAGGTTCTGCTGCAACGCGAGCGCCGCAAGGAGGAACGCGGCGGCGGCCATGAAATACAGCACGCCGTCGATGTCGAAGCGCCCCATGACGCCTGCGCCGATTAGCGGCCCGAGCACCGAACCGACCCCGCTCAGCAGGATCAGCTGCCTGCTCACCGCCAGGACCCGGTCCGCCGGCATGCGGTCATGCGCATTGGCGACGCAGACGGGATAGAGCGTCGAGAGGAAGCCGCCGAGCAGCGCCGCTCCGGGCAGGAGCACCTCGATGGGGTGGGGCAGCAGGACCAGGGTGATCGCCGTCGCCCCGAAGCCGCAGCCGAGGACGGCCAGCACCACGCGCCGGTCGAAGCGGTCCGAGAGCCAGCCGACCGGGATCTGGAAGGCGAGCCCGCCCAGCACCGCCGCGAGCATGAAGAGTGCGATCGTGGCGCGGTCGATCCCGTCACCCTGCATCCACGCCGGAACGAGCGAATAGAAGGTGCCGGAGAGAAGCCCGTTGACGACGCAGCCCGCGAAGGCGACGGGGGCTGCGCGCGCGAGCTGGCGAAAGGGCAGCGTCCCCGCGGCCGCCGTCGCACGCGGCGCTTCGGCCCGGGTGGCGCTCACCATGACGAGCGCGACGGCGAACAGGGCGGCGATGGCATTGAACGGGGCCGCGGCGGTGATGTCGGTCGGACCGATCAGGAGCTGGCCGAAAGCGAGGGCTAGGAAGGTGCCGACCATGTAGGTCGCGAAGACGCGTCCGCGCTCGGCCGGCTGGGTCTTGGCGTTGAGCCAGCTTTCCGTCGTGACGAAAATTCCGGCACAGCCGAAGCCGATGACGGCGCGCTGGACGATCCAGATCAGCGGCTCCGACACCAGCGCCATCGTCGTGGTCGCGACGACGACCAGGCCCGCGAAGGCGGCGTAGGCGCGGATGTGCCCGATCCCGTCGATGACCCGTCCGCACCACAGCGCCGCCACGGTGAAGCCGGCGAAATACGCGCTGAGGACGAGGCCGGCGATCGTCGGGTCGAACCGTTCCTGTGCGACCCGCAGCGAGATGAAGGTGTTGAAGAAGCCGTTCGCGAGCTGGACGGCGCTCGTCGCGACAATGAGGGTTCCGACCTGCGGGCGGAGGGCGGCAAGGGCAGGGCTCTGTTCCGACGAGGATGCCATGGGATGATGCACCAGGGTCCGGGCGAATGGGGGCTGCCGAGAAAAGCGCCGATGCGCTTGCCCCCGGCGCGCACCGGCGGCGTGCCGGCGAGCCTCGGCGATCCCCGCCCCCTTCGTCCACCGCCTTCTGTCGTGCCGGAAGCGGAGCTCCGGTGGGGGACGAGCGAGAGGCCGGAGGACGCCGACGCCGCCCGACGCCTACCGCTTCGCCCGCCGCGACGCCTGTGCCGCCCAATACCCCTCCGGCAGACCCTCGGGGTCGAAGTGGCTCGGCATCACGATCGGGACCTGCAGGCAGAGCGATTGCGCGGGCAGCACGTCGCGCCACTGCTCGACGAGGCGCTTGTAGGCGCGGCCGACGGGGCGGATGCGGCGATCCAGGTCGAACAGCCCGACACTGTCCACATCGCCGCGGTCCTCCCGCAGGGCGTGGACCCAATCCACCTGGTCGGTCAGCGAATACCAGGTGAAGCCGACCACCGGCACGCCGTCGTTCCTGACGCGCAGCACGTTCGCCCATTGCTTCCAGAGCCAGCGCTCCGCGCTGCCCTCGGGCTCGTCGCGCATGTTGGTCTCGGTGTGCATCACCGGCAGCGCGTAGCGATCGTGGTAGTGGCGGGTCAGCACGGCATAGCCGAAGACCTCGCCGGACGGGCTCGTCGAGGCGTCCTCGTCCACCAGGTGCTCGTTGGTGACGTAGTAGTCGTTGCCCATGATGCAGTGCCGCTTCAGCGGCGAGTTCGCGAGGAAGAAGTGGTACTCCTCCCGCGTCATGCCGTTGTCCCCGAGGTATTCGTACATGCCGCTGTCCACGCGGCGGCCGTAGTTGAGGTCGAGCGAGAGGAAGCGTTCCTGGTTGCGCATCTCCGCCGGGCCGATCGCGCCGGGGCATTTCGCGTGGAAGTACTCGGTGCTCTCGGACTGGATGAAGATCGCGTCGCGGCGGACCTCGAGGATTGCGCGCATCGCGAGCACGTTGGCGCGCACGATGTGCTTGAGCGCCGTGACGAAGGCGCGGTCGGTCGAGAGCTGCTCGTTCCACCAGCCGTAGCGCGCGGAGAACAGCGCGCAGATGTACATCTCGTTGACCGGCGTATGGAGCTGCACCCAGGGGAAGCGCTGCGCGAAGGCGCGCGCATACTCCGCGAAGAGGTGCGGGAAGTCCGGGTTCTGGAAGTCGCCGACGAAGTCCGGCACGCCGAAATGGCAGAGATCCACGATGGGCACGATGTCGCGGCGACAGAGCTCGCCGAAGGTCGCGTCGGCGAAATCCCAGTCGTAGCGCCCATGCCCGAGCCAGGTGCGGTGGATCGGCGGGCCGTAGCGCAGGAAGCTCAGGCCGAGCTCCTGCACCAGCGAGAAATCGTCGCGCCAGAGATCGTAGTGGCGGCAGCGCTCCATCTCGTCCACGCGGGTGCGGCCGTGGTGGATGGTGGGGTAGGAATTCTCGATGCCGGTCGCGAAGAGGAAGGCGGGCGGGGCAGGGTGCATGCGCGCAGAACGCGCGGGGCGCGCGCGGGTTACGCCGCCAGGAAGGACTCGACCTCCGCGGCCAGGCGCGGCCAGGCGGGCTCGCCCTCCAGCACGACGTGGTTGTCGCTGTCGAGCTCGACGAAGCGCGCGCCGGAAATGCCGGCGGCGATCAGCCGGCCTTCCTCGAAGGGGGCGACGCTGTCGCCGCGGGCATGCAGGACCAGCGCCGGCGCGCGCACCTGCGGCAGCAGCGCCGTGACGTCGATCTCGTCGATGACCTCGCGGATGCGGACCGCGGCCTCGGCGCTGGTAGTGGCGCGCTGCGCCGCGATCCACCAGTGCAGCTGCTCCGGCGAGCTCCTCGGGACATAGAGCGCGCTGAACATCTGCATGAAGGCCGATCGCGGGTCGCCCCAGCCCTGGCGCATCAGGGTCAGGATCGCCTGCGCCTTCTCGCGCTCCTGCGTCTGGCCGCGCCGGTTGCGGCCGCGGGCGAAGCCGCCGGTGACGACGAGCTTCGTCACGCGGTCGGGATGGCGGGCGGCGAAGTCGATCGCCAGCGCCGCGCCCTGCGACGCGCCGATCAGGGCGAAGCGCGGCGCCTCGATCGTGGCGGCCACGGCCTCGAAGTCGCGGCGGAAGGCGTCGAAGGAGATCTCCGCCGGTTCGTGGTCCGACAGGCCGCAGCCCCGGATGTCGTAGCGCACCAGCCGGTTGCGGGCCGCGAGCCGCCGCAGCATCGGCGCGAAGAGCGGGCTCGCCCAGTCATGCTCGACATGGCTGAGCCAGGTGCCGGCGCGCAGCAGCACCGGGCCTTCGCCGGCGCTCGCGACCGCCAGCGTCACGCCGTCCGGCGCGCGGCAGAAGCGCACCTCCTGTCGCGGGGCGGTGATGGCGGCAGGCGCGGCGGCGTCCTCCGTGACCTCCGCGACGAAGCGCAGGCCGCGACGGGCGATGGTGCGGATCATCGCCTGCGCCTCGCCGCTGTCGCCGATGGCGCGGCGCGCGGCATTGATGCGGCTGGAGAGCGTGGATTCCGACACGATGCGGCCGCCCCAGACGCCGTCGATCATGTCGTCGCGGGTGACGACGCGGTCGCGGTGGCGGATCAGGTGGCAGAGCAGGTCGAAGACCTGTGGCTCCACCGGCACCAGCGCGCCGCCGCGGCGCAGCTCCCGCCGCGCCTGGTCGAGCTCGCAATCGCCGAACCGCATGCGCATGGCGCAGGCTGGGCCGCAAATCGGGGGTTTCTCAAGGAAAAATCGGGCCGGCCTCACAGCGGGGCCGGCGGTGGCTGCGCAGGATGGTCCCCGCGTTCCGGCGCCGTGCCGGGGCAGGGGAGACCGACCGATGACCGGCAGCATCACGACCAGGCGGCATGCGGATGGCGCGCTCGACCTCGACCACCACCGCCGGCGCGCGGCGCGGCTGCGGCGGCTGGCGCTGCGGCGGGCCTGGCGGGCGGCGGGGGCGCGGCTGCGGCGCGTGGCGCTGCCCATGGCGCTGCTGGCCGCGGCGGCCGGGCCGTGCTTCGCGCAGGACTGGCGGGCCGAGCCGCTGCCGCCCGAGCCGCGCCCGGGCGAGCTGGTCTTCCGCATGACGCTCCTGGAGCTTTCTCCGGGGGCGGCGACGGCGCCGCAGGGCTTCCCGGCGGAGACGCTGGTGCTGGTGACGCAGGGCACGGTGATCCGCGACCGCGGCGACGGGGAGCCCGTCCCCTTCGCCGCCGGCGTGGCCTTCGCGGCCGAGGGGCCGGTGGTGCTGCGCAACCCCGGCGCCGGATGGGTGCGGCTTTCGATCGGCAGCCTGGCCGCGCCGGACGCGATCGCGCGGCCGCTGTCGCTGTGGGAGGGAGCGGAGTAGCGCGCTATTCCCCGATGTTCAGCAGCGCGCCGCGCACCCGCGCGCCCTCGAGCTGGCGCAGGAACACCCAGGTCATGACCGCGAGCCACAGCGCATCCAGCGCGAAGGCCGCGCCGAGATGGCCCCAGGCGATCGTGCCGTGCAGCAGCGCCTCCCGCATGCCTTCGAAGACATGGGCGGCGGGGATAATCCAGGCGACGGGCTGCAGCCAGGCCGGCAGGATGCTCACGGGATAGAAGACCGCGGCGAAGGGCGTGAGCCCGAACAGCACCGACCAGGCCAGCGGCTCCGCGCCGGCGCCGTGGCGCAGGATCAGCGCGGTGACGCCGAGCGCCACGGCCCAGCCCATGATCATCAGCGCCGCGAAGAGCAGGACCAGCACCGGCCCCATCCGCCACAGGCCGAAGCCGTAGAGGAAGAACGCCAGGATGATCGCGGGAATGACGCCGGCGAACATGCGCAGCATGCTCATGCCCACCAGCGCCGCGATCAGCTCCCGCGGGCGCAGGGGGCTGACGAAGACATGGCCGAGGTTGCGCGACCAGATCTCCTCGAGGAAGGAGATGGCGAAGCCCATCTGGCTGCGGATCGCGACCTCCCACAGGAGCACGCCGCCGAGGAGGATGCCGGCGGCGACCGAGGCGTAGTTGTTCTGCAGCCCCGCGAGATAGGCCGTGACGAACCCCCAGACGATCATCTGCAGGACGGGCCAGTAGGCGAGCTCGAGCAGCCGCGGCCAGGACCGGCGGTAGAGCGCGAGATGGCGGTACATCAGGCCCCAGATGCGGCGGAGCGCGAGGGCGGCCGCGTTGGGGTGGCCGCTGCCCCCTCCCCATCCAGCCTGCGCGTCGTCGGCTGAAGCCGACCGCTCCGGCGCCGCGGCAGTGCCGCGGCCCCCCGCAACGGCGGGGGAGGGTGAAGTCGGCGTGCGAGGGAGGGACGTTGGCGGCGCGCTCATGCCGGCATCTCCGCGCGCTGCCGGTCCCGTGCGATGTCGAGGAAGACGTCCTCGAGGTCGTCGCGGCCGTAGCGGGCCAGCAGATCGGCCGGGCTGCCCTGGTCCACGGCGCGGCCGGCCTTGAGCATGATGACGTGGTCGCAGAGCCGCTCGACCTCGGCCATGTTGTGCGAGGCCAGCAGGATCGCGCAGCCCGTCTCGGCGCGGTAGCGCTCGAGCCAGGTCCGCACCCAGTCGCCGGTGTCGGGATCGAGGCTCGCCGTCGGCTCGTCCAGCAGCAGCAGGTCCGGCCGGTTCACCAGCGCCTTGGCCAGCGCGACGCGCGTCTTCTGGCCTGCCGAGAGCTCGCCGGCGGGGCGATCCAGCAGCTCCGCCAGGTGAAGCTGGCCGGCGAGTTCGCCGATCCGCGCCTCCGCCCGCTTCACGCCGTAGAGGTGGCAATAGACCCGCAGGTTCTCAGCCACGCTCAGCCGATGCGGCAGCGACACATAGGGCGATGAGAAGTTCATCCGCGCGAGCGCGGCAAAGCGGTCGGTCGCCATGTCGCGGCCGAGCGCCGTGATGCGCCCCGATGTCGGCACCAGCAGGCCGAGCAGCATGCCGATGGTCGTCGTCTTGCCCGCGCCGTTGCCGCCCAGCAGCCCCCAGGTCGTGCCGCGCGGCATGGCGAAGGAGAGGTCGTGTACGGCGGGGGGCGCGTCGGGGCGGTAGCGCTTGGTCAGCGCCTCCACGCGCAGGGCGATGTCTGTCATGGCACGGGATATGCGCTGCCACGGCACCAGGGCAACCCGGCTGGAGGGCTCTTGACTGCCGGTCGCGTCGGCCGGTGCCCGCACCACAATCGAAACAAGCTGCGCTACAACTGAAACGCGGCGCGAAGCCGTGGCGAAACCAGGGCCTGCGACAAGGGTGTCACCGGACGCGGTCGTCGCGCCGGATCCAGAGCCGAAGGACCCAGGACGATGACCCGCCTCGCTTCCGTCTCCGCCACCCTCGCCGCGGCCGCGCTGGCGATCGGCCTCGCCGCCCAGCCGGCTTCGGCCGGCGCGATCAACGGCCCCTCGCCCGACGGCGCGACGCGCGCCGAAACGGTGTGCGCGCTCGGCGGCAACGGCACGTCCCTCGACGGCGCCGACCGCCGCGATGCGCCGCCCTGCGGCTGGCAGAACGGCACGTCCCCCGATGGCGCGACGCGCGCCGGGACGGTCTGCGGCATCGGCGCCAACGGCACGTCGCCTGACGGCGCTGACCGCCGCGACGCGCCGGCGTGCGGCTGGAGCAACGGCACGTCCCGCGACGACGCGCGGGACTGAGGCCCGCGCCGGCGCGCATGAAACAGGCGTGACACGAGCCGCGAAACCCGCGCAGCACGCGAGGAAATCAGCGAAGCCGTATCGAAACGCGGAAGTGTCAAAAGGTCCGCACGGCGCCGATCCGCGGCACCGATGCCAAGAAAGGACCCCGACCATGACCCGCTTCGCCTCAATCTCCGCCACCCTCGTCGCCGCGCTGGCGATCGGCCTCGCCGCCCCCGCCTATGCCGGCCACAGCACCCAGGGGCCCTCGCCCGATGGCGCGACGCGCGCCGATGCCCCGGTCTGCGGCTGGACCAACGGCAGCTCGCCCGACGGTGCCGATCGCCGCGACGTGGTGGTCTGCGGCTGGGCCAACGGCCGCTCGCCGGACGGCGCGACGCGCGCCGACGCGCCGGTCTGCGGCTGGAGCAACGGCACCTCGCCGGACGGCGCGGAGCGCCGCGACGCGGTGGCCTGCGGCCGGGAGATCAACGGCACCTCGCCGGACGGCCAGCGCGACTGACGATCCCCTCACGCGCCGCGGCAGCCCGCCGCGGCGCGCCAGCCTCGCCCGGAGTGACCCGATGCGCCGCCTGCTGCTTGTCCTGACGCTGCTCGCCGCGCCGGCGCTGGCCGAGCCGCTTGCCGTCACGGCCGAGGCCGGGCGCCTCCTCGGCGCCGAGAGCGAGCCCCGCCCGGGGCAGGAGATCCTCGCCCGCGGCTTCTCCGGCGCGCCGATGCGCCTGGTCGTCACCGCCGCGCGGGACGCCGGGGCGCCCGGCATCCGCCTCTACGAGCTCGACCGGCCGGAGGGGGGTGCCTGGTGCAACCGCGGCCCCGACGGCCAGGCCGCCGCGCTCGCCATTCCCGGCCATTGGGACGAGCGGCTGACCTGGGTGCCGCCCGCCGGCCCCGCCGACTTCCACCTCTCCTGCACCGCCGGCGCGATCGGGAAATGCGTGCTCGCGGGCTACGCGCCCTGGCGCGGGGCGGCCCTCGGCCCGCTGCTGACGGCCTGCGTGCGCATGTTCCGCGCGGATTACGGCGGCGACGGCCAGTCCTGGACGCGCGACGGCATGCTGATCGCGTGGGAGGACGAGGTCGTTCATCCCGGCGGCATGGGCACCGAGATGCCCTTCGAGGCGGGCTGGGGCCCCGGCGGCGCGGTCTGCCTCGCGCATGCCCGCGTGCCGGAGGTCGCGACGCGCGAGGCGATCCTGGCGCGCTATCCTCACCTCGCGGGCGACTGCGATGCCGCAGCGGCCCGGGCGCGCGGGGCGCTGCTGCTCAACCGCTCGCAGGAATAGCCGCGCTACGCCGCCCGCCGGCGTTCCACCAGCGGGCCCTGGAAGAGCCGCAGCCCGGCCTCCCAGCCCCAGGCGATTGCCGCGGCGCGGTCCACGCCGGTCAGCACGATCCGCTCCGGCGCCGCCTGGGCCAGGGGCTCGATCGCCGGCGGCGCGTCCACGGGCAGCGAGGGCGACCAGGCGAGCCGCAGCAGGTCCACCGGCAACCGCTCCGGCGGCAGCATCGCCAGCAGGCCCGCGCGCACCTCATCGAGCGCGACGCGGAAGCCGCGGCGCCGCAGCAGCGCGGCAAGGCGCGGCAGCGCCACGGGATCGGCCAGCATCTCCGCCGCGCGCAGCCCGATCGTGACTTCCGCCGCGCGGCCGGCGGGCAGCGATTCCGCGAAGCGGGCGAAGGCCGCGCCCTCGATCGTGGCGGGGGAGAGCGCCAGCCCGACCGGCTTCCAGGCCAGCAGCGAGGCCGGGCGCAGGATGCCGGCGAGCAGCCGCTGTTCCGCCGCGCGGCGTAGCCGGCGCAGCAGGCCCGGCGCGGCGCCGAGGTCGCGCCCCGGCAGCACCGCCGCGGCCAGCGCGGCCCAATCCACCCGCCGGTCCTCCCAGATCGTCTCCGGCCGGTCGCCGTTGGGGTCGAGCCGGCAGACCTGCTGCGCCCGGGTCATGGGCTCGAGCTCGGCCTGGGCCAGGGCGCGCTCGGCGGCGGCGAGTTCGGCGGTGTCGAGCGGCCGTCCGCCACTCGGCGCCTCGATCGGGCGGGCCTCGCCGGGCTCGAGGCCGAGCGCCTCCGAGACCGTGGCGAGCAGCGCCGCGGCGTCGGCGGGCAGGCGCAGTCGGCGCAGCGCGCCGGTCTCCCCGGCTTCGTCCAGGCCGCGGCGCAGCGCCGCCTCCGCCGCCAGCAGCCCCGGCGCCGGGGCGCGTGCCACCGCGACCAGGTCGCCATTGGGCAGTTCGAAGATCCGGGTGCGGGAGGAGGCGAGCGCGGTATCCAGCATGTCGCGCAGCAGCCGGCGGTGATTCGGCCGGCGCAGCGGCGCGGCGAGCGAGGCGAGGGAGAGGTGCAGCACCTCGCGCCCGGCCTCCGCCGAGACGGTCTCCCGCACCAGGGCGGCGAGGTCGAGGGCGGCGCGGATGGCGGTCTGCGGCCCGCCATCGGGGATCAGGGCGTCGAGCCTCACGCCGGCGCCTCGACCGCGAAGCCGAAGGCGGCGGCGAAGCCGCGGGCCTCGGCGGTGTCGGCGCCGGACAGCGCGACGCGGGCGGGGTCGAGCCGGGCGCAGGCGGCCTCCGGCAGGCCCGGCGACCAGGCCAGCCGCAGATGCACCGGCGGCAGCCCCGCGGGATCGAGCAGGCCGAGCAACCCGGCCTCCAGCCCCTCGAGCTCGAGGCCGATGCCGGCGGCGGCCAGCGCCTCGCGCCTGGCGGCGAGCGCCTCGGGCTCGGCGGCGGCCGAGAGGGGGAGGGTGGCGACGAGCAGGCCGGGCGGATGGCCGCCGCCGGGGAGGCGGGCCTCAGCCAGGGGCAGGTGCAGCCGCGGGGCGCGCACGCTGCCGAGCAGGATCCGGGCCTCGGCGGGCTCGGCGAGCGCGGCACGCAGCCTGGCCGCGACGCGCTGCGCCGCGTGGTCGAGCAGGTCGGCATCCCCGCCGAGCGGCCCCATCGCGGCGGCGAGCGCCTCGCGGTCGGGTTCGAGGCGGATGAAGTCGGGCCGCGTCCCGGCCGGGCCGTCGCGCAGCCCGACCAGGCGGCGGATGACGCCGCCGAGCGGCAGAGCCTCCAGCGCAGCGTCGAGGCCGGCGAGCGTCGGGCCTTCCGGCGGCGGGCGCGGCGCGGCGACGGCGCCGGAGGCGGCATAGGCGAGCACGGCGTCGCGGTCCTGCTCCAGCGACCAGACCAGGGTCGCGCCCGGCCCGGCCATGCGGTCCAGCAGCCCGGCGAGGCGGGCGGCGCGGCGCGCCTCGGCGCCGAGGAGCAGGAGGTCGCCGCCGCGCCCGTCCATGACCTGCCCGCCCGCGGCCAGCGCGCCCTGCTGCAGCAGGGCGCGGACGACGCGGGCGCGGTGCGGGGGGCCGGCCTCGACGCGCAGCATCGCGCGGCCGGCGGCGTCGCGCAGCGCGTGGCGCAGCGCCGTGGCGAGGCCGCCGGGCGGCGCCTCCGGAGTGTCCGCCATCCTGGCGGGAGCGAGGTCGGGCATTCCTGTCCCGGGCATGTGTCTGGCCGGGCCGCCGGCGGAGGGCGACGGCGGAACCCGGACGCACTAGATTGCAACGACGATGCTTGAAACTTTCTTAGGACCGGGCTGGCTGCCCGAGGGCCTGCGCGTCTATGCCGTTGGCGACGCCCATGGCTGCGCGCGGCGGCTGGCCGCCCTGCACGAGATGATCGCGGACCACGCGGCGGGGGCGCCACCGGCGCGCAGCATCGTGGTGCATCTCGGCGACTACGTGGATCGCGGCGAGGACAGCGCGGGGGTGCTGGCGCTGCTGCGCGATCCGCGCGCGCTCGGCGGGTTCGAGGTCGCGAACCTCATCGGCAACCACGAGCAGATGATGCTCGCGGCGATGGATTCCCGGGCAGAGGAGGAGCTGGTCGGCTTCTGGCTCGAGAATGGCGGCGTGGCGACGCTGGAGAGCTACGGCGCCGATCCCCACGACATGCGGAGCTGGGCGGCGGTCCCCCAGGCGGAGTTCGACCTGATCCGGGCCTTCCGCCCGAGCCTTGCCCTGGGCGGGTATTTCTTCGCCCATGCCGGGGTGCGGCCGGACCTGCCGCTCGACCAGCAGGACCCGATGGACCTCGCCTGGATCCGGGAGCCCTTCCTGTCCTGGCGCGGCGGGCTGCCGGCCGTCGTGGTGCATGGCCACACGCCGTCCCGGGCGCCGGAGGTGCTGGGCCACCGCATCGGGATCGACACCGGCGCGGTCTTCGGGGGACCGCTGACCGCGGCGGTGCTGGAGGGGGAGACGGTCGGCTTCCTCCACGCCTGAGCGGGCCGGCGGAGGCCCCGCCCACACTCCCTTGCCTTGCGCGGGATACGCGGGTTGCGCTACGGCCCTGCCATGCAAGGCCCTGCGCCCGCCGACCTTCCGATGCCCGAGATCCCCGTCGCGGCGCTCGCGGATGCGGTCCGGCAGCTCCGACGCGCCTCCGTCCTCGTGGTCGGCGACGCCATGCTCGACCGCTACGTCTACGGGAAGGTCGGCCGCATCAGCCCCGAGGCGCCGGTTCCCGTCCTGACGGTGGAACGCGAGCTCGCCATGCCGGGCGGCGCGGGCAACGTGGTGCGCAACCTGACGGCGCTCGGGGCCGCGGTCGCCTTCGTCTCGGTGGTCGGCGACGACCAGGCCGGCAGCGACCTGACGGGGCTGATCGGCGGGCAGCCCAATGTGGAGCCCTGGCTGCTGGTGCAGGGCGGGCGGGCCACCACGACCAAGACGCGCTTCATCGCGGCCGGCCAGCAGCTGATGCGCGCCGACCACGAGCAGGCGAGCCCGATCCAGGACCGCCTGGCCGAGCGCATGGTGCGCATCGCCGCCGATGCGGTGGCGGCGACCACGGTGATGGTGCTGTCGGACTACAACAAGGGCGTGCTGGCCGGCGACACCGCGCAGCGCCTGATCGCCGCCGCGCGCGCCGCCGGGCGCCGCGTCGTGGTGGATCCCAAGGGCCTGGACTATGCCCGCTATGCCGGCGCCGACCTGCTGACGCCCAACCGCAACGAGCTCGCCCAGGCCACGGGAATGCGCGTGGACAGCGAGGACGCGGTCGTCGCCGCGGCCGAGGTCCTGCGGGAACGCCACGGCTTCGGCGCCGTGCTCGTCACCCGCAGCGAGGACGGCATGACGCTGGTCGAGGCCGGCGCGGTGCGCCACTTCCCGGCCGAGGCGCCGGAGGTGCATGACGTCTCGGGCGCCGGCGACACGGTGGTCGGCGTGGTCGCGGCCGGGCTCGCGGCGGGGCTGGCGCTGCCGGTCGCTGCCAGGCTCGCCAACATCGCGGCCGGCATCGTGGTGGGCAAGATCGGCACCGCGGTCGCGCGCGAGAGCGACCTGATGGAAGCGCTGACGCCCGAGCGCGGCGCGTTGCGCAAGGTGATGGCGCGCACCGCGGCGGTGGAGCAGGTGGAGCGCTGGCGCCGGCGCGGCTGGCGGATCGGCTTCACCAATGGCTGCTTCGACCTGCTGCATCCCGGCCATGTCCACCTGCTGGAGCAGGCGCGCGGCTGGTGCGACCGCCTCGTCGTCGGGCTCAATGCGGATTCCTCCGTGAAGCGCCTGAAGGGCCCGACGCGCCCGATCCAGGGCGAGGCGGCGCGCGCCGCCGTGCTGGCGAGCCTGGCCTCCGTGGACTGCGTGACCCTGTTCGAGGAGGACACGCCGGTCGAGCTGATCCGCCTGATCCGCCCCGACGTGTTGGTGAAGGGCGCGGACTATACCGTGGACCAGGTCGTCGGCGGCGAGCTCGTGCAGGATTGGGGCGGCGTGGTGCGACTGGCAGAGCTGCTGCCGGGGCAGAGCACCACGGCGACCGTGGCGCGCATCAAGGGGTGACCGCATGCCGGCACGGCGCTGACATGCCTGCCGCTCTTCAGGCAGGCGTTGCGCCGAGGGCGTGCCTTCGGCACGACGCCGCCGAATGGCGGCCGCCGCAAGTGCGGCGAAGCCAAGGCGGCGGAGCCGCCGCCCGGCGTCTGAGGGCACGATAGTGGACTGGGGCAGCCTCTTCCTCGACAGGCGCTACTTCGAGGCGGAGCGCAGGGACCGGCCGCACCGCAGCCACTTCCAGATAGACCAGGACCGCATCGTCTTCTCCCGTCCCTTCCGGCGGCTGCAGAAGAAGACCCAGGTCCATCCGCTGCCCTCCAACGCGCATGTCCGCAACCGGCTTGTCCATACCCTGGAGGTCGCGTCCGTCGGCCGCTCGCTCGGCGACATCGTGGGCGGGCGGATCGCCGAGGACCTCGCCGCCGCAGGGCGGACGTCGCAGGAGCTCGGCTTCCTCGTCCACGCCACCTGCCTCGCGCACGACATCGGCAACCCGCCCTTCGGCCATGCCGGGGAGGAGGTGATCGCGGCGTGGATGGCGCGCTTCCTGGCCGCGCATCCGGATCTCGGGCTCGATCCCGACCTCGCGCATTTCGACGGCAACGCGCAGGGCTTCCGGATCCTGACGCGGGCGGACGGCTATCGCCAGCGTGGCGGCATGCGGCTGACCATGGCGACGCTGGCGGCCTTCCTGAAATACCCTTGGGACGCCGCCGATCCCCGCGCCGGGCGCGGCGGCCGGCCAGGCGTGAAGTTCGGCCATTTCGCGACGGAGCGGGACGCGTTCGGGGAAGTCGTCGCTGCCGCGGGACTGTCCGGCCCGAACCCGCGCCATCCCGCGGTCTGGCTGATGGAGGCGGCCGACGACATCGTCTATTCGCTCGCCGACCTCGAGGATGCGGTGGAGCTCGGCATGGTGCCCTATGGCACCTATCGCGACCTCGTGGCCGCGATCCCCGACCATGTGCGGGGGCTCGATGTCGAGGAGACGGACCCGCAGCGCATCGCCTATCTCCGCGCCGCCGCGACGGGGCGGCTGCTGGAAGCCTGCGCCGACGCCTTCGTGGCCAACCGCGAGGCGATCCTGGACGGCCGCATGCCGAGCGCGGCGAGCCTGATCGGGGCCTTCGGCGACCGCGACGCCCGCGCGGGCGAGGCGCTGGCCGCGATCCGGCGCTTCAACCGCACCACGATCTACTTCCATCCCCGCAAGGTGGAGTTCGAGATCGCGGCCGGCGACGTCATCGGCAAGGCGCTCGACGTCTTCGTGCCGGCCTGCCTGGCCTTCGCGCGGGCCGGCTTCGAGGGGATCGCGCACCGCGACCGCCAGGTCGTGTCGCTGATGCAGGACTACCGTCCGCGGGAGGATTTCTCGCTGTCGGAGAACCTCCGCTGCGCCGTGGATTTCGTGGCGGGGATGACCGACGACTACGCCAGCTGGCTCGCGGCGCGGCTGCGCGGGCTCGATCCCTGGGGTTAGGCGGGGGTTCGTATCCGGAATGCGGAAGGCAAGCTGCAGGCCATTCGGCCGCGCCGGGCAGTCCCGGCATGTCCAGCGCGCGGCATCTACTGTATTCACTGTTGTAACAAGTCGAGTACCAAACAACAGCTATTAAAGTTGATTGATACGAAAACATTTCTTCCATTGTAAGGCTGTGGTCGAGCCTGTCGAATCGTCTTATCCATGTCACAGAGCGACATCGGGTGGGACGCATGGCGTTGGCTCCGCAAGGGGGCGGATCGGGCGGCGACGCGGGGGGCGTTGATGCCGGCGCCCGCGCCGGGCGCTCATTCCACGCGGAGCGCGGCGCGCAGCTCGGCGAGGCCCGCAGGGTCCTGCAGCGCGGCCAGGCGGCCCGCGGCCACCACGGCGTAGCGGTGCAGCAGGGCGCGGCGGCGGGACGGCGCGATGGGATGCGCCGGCGCGTCGCGCAGCAGCGCGGCGTCGGGGCCATCGGCGACCAGCAGCCCGACCTCGTCGGGGATGAGTTCCTGCGGGAAGTCGAGGTCCACGGCGAAGTAGAGGCGGTCGCAATAGTCCCGGTAGTCCGGCCATTTCGCGTCCGCGAGGAAGTCGCGCGCGCAGGACTTCACCTCCACCACCGCGAAGCCGCCATCGGGCAGCAGGGCCAGGATGTCGGCGCGCCGGCCGTTCGGCAGCGGCATCTCGGTGACCGGCGCCCAGCCCCTGAGGCCGCAGAAGCGCGCCGCGGCGCGGCAGACGGCGCGGGTGCGATGCGCCGCGGTGATGTCCTGGGCCATGGGCCGATGTTCGCTCTCCGTTCGCATTTTCGTCAAGCCGCCGCATGCCTTTTGGCCCCGCGGCCCAGCCAGCAGGCGCGATAGCCCGACCATGGTCGCCACACGTTTCGCCGTCGCCGTCCACATCCTGCTGCTGCTCGCCACCGAGCCCGCGGGCCAGGCCACCAGCAACCGCATCGCCGAGAGCGTCGGGACCAACCCCGTGGTGATCCGCCGCTTGGCCGGTCAGTTGGCGCGCGCCGGGCTGGTGCGGATCCGCCGCGGCCCGGGCGGCGCCGAGCTGGCCCGGCCGGCCGGGACGATCACGCTTGCCGACGTCTGGGCGGCGATGCGCCGGCCGAACCTGCCGCTGCTGCCGACGCATCGCGGCCCGCAGCGCGGCGCCGATCCGCTGGGGCTGCGCGTGCCGGGAATGCTGCGCGGCGTGCTGGACGATGCGGAGCGGGCGATGGAAGGGCGGCTGGCGGACGTGACGCTGGAATCCCTGCGCGCCTCCCTCGAGTTGGCCTGATTTTCCTCTTGTCCGCCGGCGGGTTCGGCGCACATGCTTGCGCGGGCATACCGCGAGGACCTGTGATGGACGCGATGGAGAGCGTGACCGACCGACGCATCCGGCGGCCGCTCGGCTTCGCGGCGGTGGCGATCATGGCGGTGATGCTGACGCTCGCCGCCGATCCCGCCCTGGCGCTGCTGCAGGGTGGGCATCTCGTCGCGGCGGTGGCGGTGGCGCTGCTGCTGGCGGCCTGGCAGTCGGCGCGGGAAGGCGGCGGCGTGCCGCCCGGCCTTGGCGCGGCCCGCGCCCGCCCCGAAGCCCGTGGCGCGCGCGAGCGGCGCCAACGGGAGATCTTCCGCCGCCGCCTGGTCTGGCACGCAGAACGCGTCGGGCTGCTGGCCCTGGCGCTCTGGACGACGGCCGCCGCGCTCAGGGTCGTGCGGGCCGCCTGACACCGGGCTACCATGCGTGACATGCTGGCCGACTGGGATCCCCTGGTGCTCGCCGTGGTCGCGGCGGGGCTGGCGATCGTCGGCCTGCTGGTCATGATCTTCAGCCTGCGCCGGCGCTCGCCCGACATGATGGGGATGATGCGCGGCGCGCCGAAGGCGATCCAGCCGCGCTGGGAGACCGCGCCGGTGGATCTGTCGAAGCCGATCCGGGGCGAGGAAGCCTGGGCCGCGATCCTGGCTGCGGCGCCGGACGAGGCCTATCGCAACGCTGTCGGGATGATGCGCAAGCGCTTCGGCGAGGGGCTGCCGCCGATGAAACTCGCCACGATGCTGCGCACCACCATGGACCGGGAAGCCGTCAACTTCCGCGAGGCAGTGATCCGCCTGGCCGAGATCCCGGACGCCGATATCCGCTGAGCTCTTAGACCCGTATCGGGCTGACTGTCGTCAGCCCGATACGGGTCCAGCTTTCCCTGGCCCGGCGATTCACGGCCTGGCGTGCCCACCTTCGGTGAGCACACTCAGGCCGATCGCGGGCTAGGACAGGCGGTGCGTCAGGGCGCCGGTTCCGGCAGCGCGCGGTCGCCCTCGCCGAGGGTGCGCTGCATCATCACCACGTCCACCCAGCGTCCGAACTTCACGCCGACGGATTTCAGTACGCCGACCTGGCGGAAGCCGAGCGAGACATGCAGGCCGATCGAGCCCGTATTCTCGGAATCGCCGATCACGGCCAGCATCTGGCGGAATCCTGCGGCCTCGGCGCGCTCGACCAGGGCCTGCACCAGCGCCTTGCCGACGCCCTGGCCGCGCACGTCGTCGCGGACATAGATCGCGTTCTCCGCGGTGTGGCGATAGGCGGAGCGGTCGCGGAACTGCGCGAAGTAGGAGTAGCCGATGACGTCGCCGGCTTCGTCCTCGGCGATCAGCCAGGCCCAGCCGCTGCCCTGCACGCGCGCGAGCCGCGCGGCGATCTCGGCCTCGTCCGGCGGATCCTCCTCGAAGGTGCCGGTGCCGTGCAGGACGTGATGCGCGTAGATCGCGCTGATCGCCGGCACGTCGGCGGGGGTGGCGTCGCGGATGACCATGCTGGGCGCTTAGGACGACGCGGGCGGGGCGGCAAGCCGCGGTCGCGTGACGGCGGCCCTCATCCGATGCCGAGCGCGGCCGCCACGTTCTCCGCGAACGCCAGCAGCGCGCGGTCGCGGCCCGGCGCGGCGACGAGCGAAAGGCCGACGGGCAGCCCGTCCACCCGCGCCGCGGGGATCGTGACCTCGCACAGCCCGGCGAGGCCGGCGATGGCGGTGACGCCGAGCGTCCTCTCGCGCACGGCCTGCTGGCCCTCGGGCGGCGTCTCGAGCCGCGGCGCCGGGACGGGGGAGGTCGGATAAGCCAGCACCGCGCCGGAGCCGAGCAGCCCGGTGACGCGGGCGCGGAACACCTCGCGGAAGCGCCGCGCCTCCGCCAAGCGGGCGGGATCGGTGACCTTGGCGAGCGCGAAGCGCTCGCCGACGCCGGGGCCGAATTGCGGCTGCGTCGCCTCGATCCAGGCGCCGAGCGTGGCCCAGGCCTCCTGCGCCTGGATGTGGCGGAAATTCTCGTACGTCGCGTCCAGCGTCTCCGGCACCAGGTTGAGCGAGAGCACCGGGCCGGCGACGCGCTCGGTCGCCGACAGCGCGACGGAGAGCGCGGCCGCGACGGTCGGCAGCGCGTTCACCCAGGCCTCCTGCACCTTGATCAGCGGGCCGAGGCTGGCCGCCGGCGCGGCGGGCAGCAGGACGTCGCCGACGCGGCGGAGCGTGGCGGCGTCGCGGGCGAACCAGCCCGCGGTGTCGAAGCTGGGGCCTAGGCCGCAGGCGCCGGTCAGGTTCACCGCGCCCCAGGTCGGGCGGATGCCGAACAGGCCGCAATAGCTTGCGGGAATGCGCACCGACCCGCCGGTGTCGGAGCCGAGCGCGAAATCCACCAGCCCAGCGCCCACCGCGGCGGCCGAGCCGCAGGAGGAGCCGCCGGGGAAGCGGTCCGGCGCGGCGGGGTTGACCGGCGTGCCATGCCAGACATTCTCGCCGGTCAGGCCATAGGCGAGCTCGACCGTCTTCGTCTTGCCGCGCAGCGACGCGCCGGCCTGCAGCAGCGCCACCACGATGGGCGCCGAGGCGACGGCGACGGGATGGGTGCGGGCCCAGTCGGGGTTGCCGTAGGTCGTCGGCGCGGCCTCGACGTCGAAGAGGTCCTTCACCGCGAAGTCGAGCCCGGCGAGCGGGCCCGACGGGGCGCCGGCCAGCTCGATCCGGGGGCCCGGGACGAAGGCGCCGACGGTATCCTCGATCACGCGCGCCATGGGCGGGCTGGCCCCCTTCTCGTGCCTGTCAGGCTTGGACCCTGCGGCATGGCGGAACGAAAGACAATGCCGCGCGCCCCCGCCGGTTCAGGGGTCGCTCAAGTCCCACAGGACACGATCCAGCGCAGCATTGTTGCTGAACGGTGCCGGTCCGATGCCTCAGGTCAACGGCAGCAGCGCCGCCTTGGTTGCCATGGCCGCGAGCGCCGCCAGCGCGACCGCCCCGCCGCGGCCGAGGCGATGCAGCCCCGCGGCATAGACGAAGGTCGCGACGATCAGGCCCCAGGCCAGGACCTCGCCGAACTCGAATTCAATGCCGTGCATGGACGCCCTCCTCCCGCGGATGACAGAACCATCATGCCCCGTTCATGCGTCGCGATCCAGCGCCGCGATGGCCGCGGTGAGCGATGTCCGGGGCGCGCCCTGGTGGTCCCAGTTGGCGTCCTGCAGCCAGGCGGCGATGGCGTCGCGGCGGGCGGGCCATTCGTCCTCCAGGATGGAGAACCAGGCGGTGTCGCGGCGGCGGCCCTTGGTGACCTGCACCGCACGATGGACGCCCTCCGCCACGAAGCCCAGGCGATGCGCGGCAGCGACGGAGGGCGCGTTCAGCGCGTTGCATTTCCACACCAGGCGCCGGTAGCCCAGGTCGTCCATGGCGTGGCGCATGAGGAGGAACATCGCCTCGGTCGCCGCGCGGCTGCGCTGCAGGCGGGGCGAGAACCAGATATGACCGATCTCGATCGCGGCGTGGGCGGGGTGGATCTCCATCAGCGTGAGCCAGCCCTCGACGCGGCCAGAGCGGTGCGGGCGGACGGCCCAGGCCATGGGGTCGTGCTGGGCCGCGAAGGCCGCGACGTGGCGGCGCATGGCGGCCGCGTCGGGGAAGGGGCCATAGCCGAGATAGGTCCAGGAGCGTCCCTCCGGGTCGGATTGCGCGGCCGCCCAGAGGTCCTCGGCATGGCGGACCGCCAGCGGCTCCAGCGTCACGGCGGCGCCGTGATGGGGGATGCGCGCGGGGAGCGGGCGGGGGGTAAGATCCACCTCGGGGCCGAGCGGCAGGTCTGTCATGGGGGCCATGGCTTTCGGCAATGCGCGGGAAGCATGGCCCCGGCGCTGGACTTGCGCCACGACAATGCGAGATGAGCTACCGCGTTGCAGCGTAAGCTGCAGGGATGAGATTGCAGCATCCGCGCGCCCATAGCATGAGGACGGGCATGAGCACCTCCGCCGAGATCGCCAAGCCCGCCGCCCCGCCCGGCTTCTTCCAGGAGCGCGTGCTGACGGTCCATCATTGGACCGAGCGGCTGTTTTCCTTCACCTGCACGCGCGACCCGTCCTTCCGCTTTACAGCCGGCCAGTTCGCCATGATCGGGCTGGCGGTGGAGGGCAAGCCGCTGGTCCGCGCCTATTCCATGGTGAGCCCGCCCTGGGAGGAGCACCTCGAGTTCCTCTCGATCAAGGTGCAGGACGGGCCGCTGACCTCGCGCCTGCAGCACATCGTTCCGGGCGACCACGTGCTGATCGGCCGCAAGGCGACCGGCACGCTGGTGACCGACAACCTGGTCCCGGGCGGCGTGCTGTGGTTCTTCGCCACCGGCACCGGCCTCGCGCCATTCATGAGCCTGATCCGCGAGCCCGAGACCTATGACCGCTTCGAGCGGATCATCCTGGTCCACACGGTCCGCCAGGCCGCGGAGCTCGCCTATCGCGACCTCGTCGCGAAGGAGCTGCCGGCGCATGAGCTGCTTGGCGAGATCGTGGCGGGGAAGCTGACCTACATACCCTCCGTCACGCGGGAGCCCTTCGGGCGGACGAAGCGCATCACGACGATGATCGAGGACGGGTCGCTGACGGCCGATCTCGGCCTTCCGCCGCTGTCGCCGGAGCGCGACCGCGCGATGCTGTGCGGGTCGGAGGCGATGAACGCGGACATCCGCGCGCTGCTGGAGGCGCGGGGTTTCGAGGAAGGCTCCAACAACAACCCCGGCAGTTACGTCGTGGAGAAGGCGTTCGTCACGAAATAGTTGAATTCGTCTGGCTTCGTTTAAATCCTGACGAGAATTACACGATGTCGGTCGTTGCGAGGAACGCGGCACCGATCTAAATGACCTCTCGTTCATTCGCCGCAACAAGGATGCGGCGGAGCGAGGAGGAAACGATGACCCAAGAGACGACGCGCGCCGGGCGTCGCGGGCTGCTGACGGCGGCCGCGGTCGGTGCCGTAGGCACGACCGTGCTCGCCACCCCCAATGTCAGCCGTGCCCAGACGGTGGTGCTGCGCTTCCAGTCCACCTGGGCGCAGCGCGACATCTTCCACGAATACGCGCAGGACTTCGTCACCCGCGTCAACGCGATGGGCGGCGGGCGCGTGCGGCTGGACCTGCTGGCGGCGGGCTCCGTCGTCGGCGCCTTCCAACTGATGGATGCCGTGCATGCCGGGACGCTCGATGGCGGGCATGGCGTGTCGGGCTACTGGTACGGCAAGAACAAGGCCTTCAGCCTGTTCGGGACCTCCCCGCCCTGGTTCGGCGACGCCAACCAGCTGATCGGCTGGTTCTACTATGGCGGCGGCGAGGCGCTGTACCGCGAGCTCGTCAACGACATCCTGCGGCTGAACGCGGTCGCCTTCATGTCGGGGCCGATGCCGACCCAGCCTCTCGGCTGGTTCCGCACGCCGATCGAGCGGCCGGAGCAGATCCGCGGCCTGCGCTACCGCACCATCGGCCTGGCGACGGACCTGTTCCAGGAGATGGGGGCTGCGGTCGTGGCGCTGTCGGGCGGCGAGGTCGGCCCGGCGCTGGAGCGCGGCGTGCTGGACGGGGCGGAGTTCAACAACCCCTCCTCGGACCGCGTGCTGGGCCTGTCGGACGTGGCCAAGAACTACATGCTGCAGTCGCTGCACCAGAACACCGAGTGCTTCGAGATCCTGTTCAACAGGCAGAAGTTCGAGGCGCTGCCGCAGGAGCTGCAGCTCGTCATCAAGTACGCGTCGGAATCGGCGTCGGCCGACATGTCGTGGAAGCAGCAGGACCGCTATCCCCGCGACCTCGCCGCGCTGGCGCAGGCCGGCGTGACGGTGCGCCAGACGCCGCGCGCGGTGCTGGATGCGCAGCTCGCCGCCTGGGACCGCGTCGTGACGCGGCTGCAGGCCGACAATTCCTCGCCGGCGAACGGGCCCTTCTTCCGCAAGGTCTGCGAGAGCCAGCGCGACTGGTGCCGGCGCGTCGCCGGCTTCTACCTGCGTTACCAGACGAGCCCGGTCATCGGGTACAACCACTTCTTCGCGCGCCAGGGCTGAGGCGCCAGGCGTTCGGGTGAGGGCCGGTCCGGCAGCGGGCCGGCCTCTCTTCGTGTCGGGGGGGCACGGATGACGGATCGGGTCTGGATCTACGCGATCGTCGCGCTGGTCGCGGCGGCGATCGTGGCGGGCATCGTCTTCGCCAGGCGGCCGGGCGCGCTGAAGGTGCTGATCGGCATCGACCGGCTGTCCACCTTCGTCGGCCAGGCCGGGTCCTGGGCGATCCTGCTGCTGACGGCGGCGATCTGCTACGACGTGACCGCGCGGCGCTTCTTCCGCGCGCCGACGGACTGGGCCTACGACACCTCCTACATGCTGTACGGCACGCTGTTCATGCTGGCCGGCGCCTATGCGCTGTCGCGCAACGGGCATGTCCGCGGCGACTTCCTCTATCGCAACTTCCGCCCGGCGCTGCAGGCGAAGTTCGACCTGACGCTCTACATCCTGTTCTTCTTCCCCGCGATCATGGCCTTCATGATCTCCGGCTGGCACTTCTTCGCGCTGAGCTTCGCGCAGAACGAGCGCAGCGCCACCAGCCCGAACGGGCCGTATCTCTGGCCCTTCAAGTTCCTGATCCCGCTGGTCGGCCTGCTGTTGCTGCTGCAGGGCCTGGCGGAGGTGGTGCGCTGCGTGCAGTGCATCCGCAACGGCGACTGGCCGGCGCGGCTGTCGGACGTCGAGGAGATGGAGAAGCAGATCCTGCTGGCAGCGGAGGCGAAGGGCGCCGAGGCGCTGGCGGCCGAGATGCTGCGCGGCGGCGAGGCCGCGATCGCGGATGCGGCGATGCTGGCGGCGCGGCAGCAATCGGCGTCGCGCGACCACGCGCCGTGATGGGGCGGTCGTGACGCTGTCCGGCGCACACGGGGCCGTCTTGCGCGCCCCCCTCACCCAACCCTCTCCCCCTTTCGGGTGGAGAGGGCTTCTCCAGGCGCCTGAGGGCACTCCATGATTTCCGATCCCGCGCTCGGGCTCACGCAGCTCCTGCTGTTCCTCTTCTTCATCATGCTGGGCTTCCCCATCGCCTTCACGCTGATGGCGATGGGGCTGTTCTTCGGCTACCTCGGCATGCAGGAACGCGTCTTCGACCTGCTGGTCGTGCGCACCTATGCCGTGATGAGCAACGACGTCCTGCTATCGATCCCGCTCTTCGTCTTCATGGGCTACATCATCGAGCGCGCGAATATCCTGGACCGGCTGTTCCGGTCGCTGCAGCTGGCCTCGGGCGGGCTGCCGGGATCGCTTGCCGTCGCGACACTCGCGACCTGCGCGTTGTTCGCGACGGCGACGGGGATCGTCGGCGCCGTTGTCACGCTGATGGGGCTGCTGGCGTTTCCGGCGATGCTGCGCGCGGGCTACGACCCGAAGCTTGCGGCGGGCGTGACCTGCGCGGGCGGGTGCCTCGGCATCCTGATCCCGCCCTCGATCATGCTGATCCTGTATGGCGCGACGGCGGGCGTCTCCGTCGTGCAGCTCTATGCCGCGGCCTTCATCCCCGGCGTGTCGCTTGCGCTGCTCTACATGCTCTACACCATCGGCATCGGCATCGTGCGCCCCGACATGGCGCCGCGCCTGCCGAAGGAGGAGCGGAACGTCCCGGTCACGACCATCGTCTGGTCGCTGGTCACCTCCTTCGTACCGCTCGCGCTGCTGATCGCCTCGGTGCTCGGCTCCATCATCCTCGGCCTCGCGACACCGTCGGAAGCCGCGGCGATGGGATCGCTGGGCTCCGTCATCCTGGCGATCGTCTACCGCGCCTTCACCTGGCAGAAGCTGAAGGAGAGCGTGTTCCTGACCGCGCGCACCTCGGCGATGGTCTGCTGGCTCTTTGTCGGCAGCTACATTTTCTCCTCGGTCTTCGGCTATCTCGGCGGGCAGTCCGTGGTCGAGGAATTCGTGAAGTCGCTGCCGCTGAACTCCTTCACCTTCATGCTGCTGGCGCAGGTCATCATCTTCATCCTGGGCTGGCCGCTGGAATGGACGGAGATCATCGTGATCTTCGTGCCGATCTTCCTGCCGATGCTCGACGATTTCGGCATCAGCCCGATCTTCTTCGGCATCCTGGTCGCGCTCAACCTGCAGACGTCCTTCCTGTCGCCCCCCCGTCGCGATGGCGGCCTTCTACCTCAAGGGCGTCGCACCGCCGCACGTTAAGCTCGAGGACATCTTCAAGGGCTGCATGCCCTTCATCTACATCGTCATCTTCTGCATGCTGATGGTCTACATCTTCCCGGGGCTCGTGACCTGGCTGCCGGAGCAGCTCTATGGCGGCGCGCCGGTGGATCCGGCCACGGCCGGCAGCTTCGACGCGGCGCCGCCCGGCGGCTTCATGGAGCAGGAGGAGATCGCCCTCCCGCCGCTGAATTGAGCGGCTTCGACGCGGCGGCCGTCGCGGGCTGGATCGCGGAGGCGACGGAGACCGGCAACCCGCTGGCGGTTCTGGAGCCGCCGCGCGACGCCGACGAAGCCGCCGAGATCGCGGCGGCGGCGCTGGAGGCGATGGGCCAGGTCGCCTGCGGCGTGCGGGTGCTGGCGCGCGGCGGCGCGATGATCGCGGGGCCGATGACGGAGGCGCGGCTGGTGCCGGCCGGCGCACCGATCGCGACGGACGCGCTACGCCATGCGGAGGTGACCGCCGCGGCGATCGGCGTGCTGGCGGAGCCGCTCGATCCCGATGACGACGCGGCGGCGGTCTTCGCGCGGATCCATCCCGCGCTCGACGTCTCCGCGATGCGCTATGGCGAGCGCGTGGAGGACCCGCTGTTGCTGGCCGCGGATCTCGGGCGGCTCGGGCTGGTGGTGGCGGGGAAGGGCAGGGCCGTCGCGGCCGGCGCGACGCGCGTCGCGCTCGGCGCGAAGGGCGCGCGCGGCGCAGAATGCGACCTCGGCGCGCGCTTCGCCGAGGCCGCGCGGTTCGCACGCGACTGGGGCGGGCTGCCCGCGGGCGCGCTGCTGGTCGTGGCGGGGCTGACGCCGGCCGCCGCGCCGGCGGGCACGCTACGCGCGAGCCTCTCCGGAATCGGGTCGGTGGAGACCTCGTTCACCGCGGAATGAGGCCGAGGCGGTCCAGCAGCGCCTGGGCCTCGCGCTGCTCGGCCGTCAGGCGCTCGCCGAAGCGGCGGGCGTCGAGCGGCGCGACGACCTGCGCGGTGGTCGCCATCACGCTCCCATAGCCCTCGGACGCGGTGGCCTGCAGGCAGGCCGCCTGCAGCTTCTCGGCGATCGGCTGCGCCAGGCCGCGCGGGGCCCAGAGGCCGCCGAAGCCGCGCCAGTTCACGGCGAAGCCGAGCTCGGCCAGGGTCGGCGCCTCGATCGCGGGATCGCGCGCATCGGCCGCGACGGCGAGCACGCGCAGGCCGCTCTCGCGCAGCGTCGCCCAGGTCGTCGCGACCAGGTCCACCGTGCCGGCCATCGCGTCGGTCATCATCTGCGCGCCGGCGCGGTAGGCGACGTCGTTGAAATGCGCGCCGGAGAGGATCTCGAGCTGGCGGACGATGAGGTGGCCGACCGTGCCGTTGCCGGCATGGCCGAAGCTCAGCGTGTCCGGGCGCGCCTTCCCGGCGTCCAGCAGCTCCTGCAGGGTGCGGTAGGGCGAGCGGGCGGGCACGGCGAGGGCGAAGATGTTCTCGAAGGTCTGGCAGACCGGCTCGAAGCTATCGAGGCGATAGCCGGGCGTCGGCACCATGAAGGGCTGCGTGGTCAGCATGCCCGACGGGCCGAAGCCGATCGTGGCGCCGTCGGGCCGCGCCTGCGCGACGGAGCCCGCGGCGATCGCGCCGCCCGCGCCCTCTCGGTTCAGCACGACGACGGTGGTGTTGCCGCCGAGCGCCTGGCGGAAGGGCTCGGCGAAGGCGCGCGCCATGATGTCGACGACGGTGCCAGGCCCGAAGGGCACGACGAGCGTGACGGTACGCGGCAGCGCGGTCTGGGCGAGCGCGGGCAGCGGCGCGGCGGCCAGCGCGGCCAAGGCCAGGCGGCGGGTGATCATGGATGGTCCTCCCTGTTCGTCAGTTCTGTCGAATGGTGGCGTCGGCCCAGGCGCAGCCCGTCGAGGGCTGCGGGTCCGGCGCGCGCAGGCCGCGCGCCGCGGCGTCCATGCGCATCGCGCGGAGATGCGCGCGCGCGCCGTCCTCGGGCAGGTGCAGGCGCTCATGGCCCCAGTAGCTCGGGCCGTCGAAAGTCTCGTGCGGCTGCCAGGTCGCGGGATCGATGATCCGTCCGCCCCAGCCATATTCAACGAAGAAGCCGGACGGCGTGTTCGCGTAGAAGGACGTCATCCAGTCGTTGGTGTGGCGGCCCAGCGAATAGGCGACGCGGTCCTTCTCCGCCGTCGCGAGGTCGTAGCCCTGGCCGACATCGTCCAGGCTGCCGAGCTCCACCATGAAGTGGTGGATGCCGGCCCGGCCCGATCCGACCATGGCGAAGGAGTGGTGGCGGCCGTTCACGTGGAAGAAGAAGAGGTCGTAGGGCTTGCGGCCGTAGTCGCTGAGCCCGAAGCCCAGCGTGTCCCGGTAGAAGGGCGCGAGTGCCTGCGCGTCCTTCACATGCAGCACGGCATGGCCCATGCCGAAGGGGCCGGTGCGGAAGCCGGAGATCGGGCGGCCGGGCTTGAAGGGTTCGTCCGCGACTTCCTGGCCGTGGAAGACCTCGAGCCGGTTGCCGCCGGGATCGCGGAAGACGATGAGGCCGGCGACGTGGCGCTCATCCGCCAGCGCGCGGCTGCCGCGTTCGACGGCGATGCCGGCGGCTTCCAGCTTCGCGGCGAGTGCGTCGAGGGCGGCGGCGTCCGCGACCTCCCACCCCATGAAGGCGAGGCCGTCGTCGGCTTCGGGCGTCACCACCAGGCGCTGCGCGCGGTCGTCCATGCGGAAGACATGCGTCCCGCCGCCGCGGTCGACGCGCTGCATGCCGAGCAGCCTGGTCGCGAAGCCGTCCCACTCCGTGGGCTGCGCCGCGCGGATGCCGATGTAGCCGAGGGCCTGGATCATGCTTCCTGCTCCACCGGGTTGCGCAGCAGACCGATACGCGAGATCTCGACTTCGGTGACGTCGCCCGGCTTCAGCCAGAGCGGCGGGTTGCGCTTGGCCCCCACGCCGCCCGGCGTGCCGGAGACGATGACGTCGCCCGGCAGCAGCGGCAGGACGGTCGAGACATATTCGATGATCTGCGGCACCGGCGTGATCATGAGGTCCGTCGTGGTGTGCTGCACGACCTGGCCGTTCACCCGTGTCTCCAGCGTGAGCGTCGAGGGATCGGGGATCTCATCGCTGGTCACCATCCAGGGGCCGAAGGCGCCGGTGCCGGCAAAGGTCTTGCCCGCGAGGAACTGGCTGGTGTGGCGCTGCCAGTCGCGGATCGAGCCTTCGTTGTAGCAGGCATAGCCCGCGACGTGCTTCAGCGCGTCGGAAGCGGCGATATGGCGGCCGGCCTTGCCGATGATCACCGCCAGCTCGCCCTCGTAGTCGAACTCGACGGAGGCGTGGGGGCGGATCATGGGCTGGCCGTGCCCGACCTGGCTGCCGGCGAAGCGCGCGAAGAGCGCGGGCTTCTCGGTGACGGTGCGGCCGGTCTCCGCGACGTGGTCGCGGTAGTTTAGGCCGACGCAGATGATCTTGTCGGGGTCGGGGATGACGGGGGCGAAGGAGAGGCCCTCCAGCGGTAGGTCGGCGGTGTCGAGGCGCTTCGCCTCGTCCAGCCTGCCCGACGCGAGCAGCGCGCGCAGCGACGCGACGCCGAGCCGCTTGCCGAGGTCGGCGACGCCGCCCGGGACGATGGCGCCGGGGGCGAGGCTGCCGTCGGCGCGGCGGAAGGTGAGGAGGCGCATGGTCGTGTCAGTTCTCAGAAGAGGTCGAGGAAGGATGCGACGCCGGCGGCGTCGGGCGCGGCGGCGAGGAGCATGCGGTCCGGCCGCACCAGCGCGGCGGCGGCGCCGAGCGTGGCGAGCCAGGGTGAGAGCGCGTCATCCGCGACCAGCACCGCGCCGCGGGCGGCGAGGCGATCCATCGTCGCGGCGTTCAGCGCGGCGGCGGCCTGCTCCGTCAGCAGCACGGCGAAGCGCGGGCCGACGCGGTCGTCCAAGCGCTGTCCATCCGCGAGGGTGGGCTGCGGCACCGGGCGGCCATAGGGCGCGGTGAAGCCGCCCAGCGCGGGCGCGATGGAACTCATCCTCACAGGCTCATCCGGCGGCGCGTCGCCGAGCGCGGCGGCCATTGCGCGCGTGTTGATCAGGCCACCGAGGCGCACCGCGGTCGCGATGTATTCCTTCGCATTCGGCGCGCGTTCCGCCTGGTAGCTGTCGAGCAGCGTCTCGTCCGCCTCGCCACGATGCACGCGGGCCAGTTTCCAGCCGAGGTTCGCGGCGTCGCGGATCCCCGCGCACATGCCCTGGCCCATGAAGGGCGGTGTCAGATGCGCGGCGTCGCCGGCGATCAGCAGGCGCCCGTCCCGCCAGCGCCGCGCGACGGCGGAGCGGAAGGTGTAGACGGCGCTGCGTTCCAGCACGGCGTCGTCCGGTCCGATCCAGTCCGACAGCAGGCGCCAGACCTCGGCGTCGTCCATGCGCTCGCCTGGCGCCTCGTCCTTGTGGACGGTAATCTCCCAGCGCCGGCGGTCGCCAACGCCGCGGACATAGGTCGCCGGGCGGTCGGGACGGCAGAACTGGATGGAATGGTCGCCGAGGTCGGGGCGCGGGCGCTTCAGGATGACATCCACCACCAGCCAGCGCTCGTCGAAGCCGAGGTCGTCCATCCCGCCGCCGATCGTCGCGCGCAGGAAGGACTTCGCGCCGTCGCAGCCCACCACCCAGCGCGCGCGACGCTCGCCGCGCGTCGTCGAGAGCGTCACGCCCTCGTCGTCCTGGGATACCGCCGTGACGTCGGTCGAGGTCTCGATGGCGACGCCCGGCTTCGCCGCCAGTGCGTCGCGCAGCACGCGTTCGAGGTCGGGCTGGTGGAAGCGATAGGATGCGTTCCAGCCCTGCGGCGTCGTCGCCTGCGGCCGCGACCAGTCCATCATCAGCCGCCCCGCCGCGTCCACGAAGCGCATGCCGGGCGAGAGGTGGGTGAAGGGCAGGATGGCCTCCGCCAGGCCGATCCCTTGGAAGACGCGCATCACCTCGTCGTCGAAATGCACGGCGCGGGGCAGGTGATAGGCCGCGGCCTCGCGGTCCAGCACCAGGACGCTCAGCCCCTGCTGCGCCAGCAGATGCGCGAGCGTCGCCCCCACGGGGCCGAAGCCGACGATCGCGACGTCATGCGGCATGGCGCTTCCTCCTGCTGGCGACAGGCTTGCCAGCCCGGCAGCCGCGGCGCAAAGCTTCCCGTCGGCTTGTCCGCGTGGTGGACATGGGAACGGCTCCGAAACCGATCCGCGCCTTCGCGCGCGGCCTCGACCTGCTCGCCGCGCTCAACCGGCATGGCGGCGCGACAGCGCTGACCCTGGCGCGCGAGACCGGCATCCCCCGCCCGACCGTCTATCGCCTGGTCGAGACGCTGGAGCGCGAGGGCTACGTCGCGCGCAGCCCGTCCGACGAGCGCTGGGTGCTGCGCCTCAAGGTCCGGAGCCTCTCCGACGGCTTCGAGGACGAGGAATGGATCAGCGCCGTCGCCGCGCCCGCGCTCTATCGCCTGACCGGGCGGATCGGCTGGCCCTGCGACCTCTGCACGCTGGAGGGCACGGCGATGGTGATCCGCGAGACGACGCATCGCGTCGCGCGCTTCTCGATCGACCGCGGCATGATCGGCCGCGCGCTGCCGGTGATGCAGAGCTCCGTCGGCCAGGCCTGGCTCGCTTTTGCGCCGCGGAGCGAGCGCGAGACGCTGCTCCGCCTGCTCGCGGCCTCCGACCGGAAGGAGGACGCGCCGGCGCGCGATGCCGCCGGGATCGCGCGGATGATCGCGGCGACGCGCAGGCGCGGCTTCGCGCTGCGCATCGGCGCCGGCACGCCCTGGCCGCATACGGGATCCATCGCGCTGCCGGTGCGCCAGGGCGCGCGGCTGCTGGGCTGCGTCAACGCGATTTGGATGGCCCGCACCATACCGCCGGAGGAAGGCGTGCGGCTCTGCCTGGAGCCGCTGCGGGAGGTCGTGGCGGAGATCGAGGCAGCGCTGCAGCGCATCGGATCCGCGGCGCGGGACCCGGGCGAGCCCGACGGCATCGCCCGGGATGGCACACAGCGATCGCGTCAGCCCCGCGCGTCGTAGAGGAAGCCGATGGAGGGGGCGAAGAAATACTCGCCGCCCAGCAGCTTCACCGCCGTGCGGAAGTCGTAGGACGCGGTGTTGCCGGTGCGGGCGTCCGTCCACTTCGTGTCGCCGGGCGTGCCTGGCCGGTTGGCGCGCTGGGACAGCACGGGATCCACGCCGGTCGCGGGCTTCACGAAGTCCGCGTTGTTCACCCAGCCGGCCTGGGTGAACTCGAACTGCTCCGTGATGTCGGCCATGTAGGCCATGAAGAGCAGGCCGACATCGCCGCTCGGCCGGTCATCCTCGGGGAAGCCGTCGCCCGGCGTGCCCCGCCGCTCGCCATAGGTGATGCCGCGGCGGGCCATGATGCGCTCGCGCTCATGCTTCAGGCCCGGGGGTCGCGCGGCGCCCGGCGGTTCGGATTCGCCACGCGGGTTGGCCTTGCGGATATGGGCGCGGAAGGGGCAGGCGCCGCCCTGCGCGTCCGCCGCGAAGGTGAAGTCGTTCGGCGGGTGGCCGCCCTGCGGATCGCCTTGCAGCACCACCGGCGTGCCGTCCTCGAAGCGGCCGACGACCAGCGCGCCGGCGCGCTCCCGCAGCTCCTCATCCGCGTCGCGGCCATAGAGCGCGTCGGCAAGCTCGTCCTCCTGCCGCTTGAAGCGGGCGACGTCCTGTTCGAGCTTGCGGAAGACGAAGTAGCTGCCGCAGGCGAGCGGCGAGCGGCCGGCGGGATCGGCGACCAGGAACTGGCTCGGCGGAAAGGCCGGGTCCCACTGCGCGCGGGGCTCGCGATCGACATCCTCAGCGAGGAAGAGCGGCTGGCTGCGGCCGTCCACATAGCCGAAATGCTCGATGCCCTCGCCCTTGGGGTTGCCGCCCTGGTTGCGCCGGCGTTGCGCCTTGCCGCGCTCGACCCCGAGCACGCGGGCGCCGGTCCCGTTCAGCACGCCGATCAGCGCCTCGAGCCCCGCGGTGACGCGATCGGGGTCGTCGTCGGCGACGAGCAGCATGGCGTCGGGCGTCGGATTGCCCGGCGCGAAGGCGCCGGCGCCCCAATGGCTCTCATGCGGGTCGTTGAGGCCGGGCAGCGGCGGCAGGCCGCCGAACTGCAGGGCGGGCAGCTGCCCCCGGGCACGCATGCCGGCCTGGAAGGCCGCGCCGGGCGGCCGTTTCGCCGCGGGCAGGCCGAGCTTCGCATAGGCCGTCGCGGCGAGGAACAGGCAGACGACACGGCCGCCGCCGATGCCGAGGTTGCGAAAGGCCTCGGCCTCGGAAAGCTGCTGCAACGCAGGCGTGACCAGCGGCGCGAGCCGTCGCAGCAGGGCGGCGATGTCCTGGCCCGCCATGCCGCCCAAGCCCACGAAGATGTTGCCGGTGTGGTCGCGGCCATGCCCCTTCAGGACGTTCGCCTGGAGCTGTTGCAGCAGCTCGCGAAGCTCGGGGTCGTTGACCCAGGATGACCAGCGGATCGGCTTCTGCAGAAGAGTGGATAGGGGCACGCCCTGCCTCCCATGGTTGCCGGCAAGGAAAGCTGCACGCGTGTGCCGATCGCGCTCAATCGCGAATTCGCTGGCGACGCGATTGTGAAGCGCCGCAGACAACCGGTCCGAGGAGCTGGTTCAGTTCGGCCCGGTGCGGAGCGACAGGATCCAGGCCGTGACGTCGTCGAGCTGCGCCGGCGTCAGCACGACATCCGGCATCTGCCCATGCGGCGTCCGCAGGAAGGCCTGCAGCGAGAGCGCGGTGGTGGAGGGCATGCGCGCGACGGCGGCGAAGGGCGGCGCGGCCATGTTGGGGGAAGGGCCGCCACCCGCGACGGCGTGGCAGGACGCGCATTGCGCCTCCGCCAGGCGGCGGCCCGTGGCGGGGTCGCCCTGCGCCGCCGCCGCGACGGCGAGGAAGGGCAGGATCAGGCAGGCCAGGACGACGCGCATCCGACACCTCCGCGTGACGGACGCAACGGAGCACGGGCAGTTCCGCACGTCCTTGCGGCGGGTCAAGCCGCGCGGAAGCGGGCGGCGGTCAGCGCATCGTCCTGCAGGGCGGCGGCGATCTCGGTGCGCGCCGCCTCGGTATCGGCCAGGGCCACCACCCGCTCGAACCAGGGGCAGGCGTTGCGGACGCGGGCCTGGAACAGCCGGTCCAGCGCCAGCGCGGCGGCGCTGCGGCCGGCGCAGCAGGTGCAGCCCGCGACATGCTGCGGGCCCGTCACGTCGAAGCTGACCAGGGCTACGGCAGCCTCGGGCTTCGCCGGCGGGGGCGCCTCGGCCAGGACGGCGGCGGGGCGGCCGGCGGCCAGCGCCGCGGCCAGGGTGGCCTCGTCGGGGACGGTCACAAGCGGGATACGGGCGTCAACGGACCAGGCCATGTGCTGGACATAAGGATATCTTTATGCCATTTGCAAGCGCATGGACGATCTGCTCTCCCAGTTGCGCGCCGTGGCGGAGCCGACGCGGCTCCGGCTGCTGGCGCTGTGTGCGCGGCATCCGCTCTGCGTGACCGATCTCTGCGCGGTGCTGGGGCAGTCGCAGCCGCGGCTGTCCCGGCATCTCAAGCTGCTGACGGAAGCAGGGCTGCTGGAGCGCATCCCGGAAGGGGCGAACGCCTATTTCGCCATGCCGGCGGGGGCGGATCTCGCGCGGCTGATCCTGGCCCGGCTGCCGGAGGAGGATCCGCGCCTGGCATCCGACCGCCGCGTCGCGGCACGGCTGGCGGCGGAGCGGGCGCGGGAGGCATCGGAGGCCTTCCGGCGACATGGCATGGACTGGGACGAGATGCGGGCGCTCGGCCTGCCCGCGGGCGAGATCGAGACCGCGCTGCTGGATGCGCTGCCGGCCAGGCTCGGCGCGCTGCTCGACATCGGCACCGGCACGGGGCGGCTGCTGGAACTGGTGGCGCCGCGGGCCGACCGCGCGCTCGGCGTGGACATGAGCCGCGACATGCTGGCGCTGGCCCGCGCGCGGCTGGCCGAGCGCGGCGTCGCTGACCGCGCCGGCGTGCGCCAGGCCGACATGTACCGGCTGCCCTTCGCGGACGCCGCCTTCGACGCCGTCACCATGCAGATGGTGCTGCACTACGCCGAGGATCCCGCCGCCGCGCTGGCCGAGGCCGCCCGCGTGCTGAAGCCCGGCGGGACGCTGCTGGTCGCGGATCTCGCGCCGCATGGCGACGCCTCGCTGATGGAGAAGCAGGCGCATCGCTGGCCAGGCTTCGACGACGCGCAGCTCGCGGGCTGGCTGGGCGGCGCGGGTTGCACACTGGCCTCGCAGGTCACGCTTCCCGGTCCGCTTTCCGTCCGCATCTGGTCGGCGCAGCGCCACGCCGCGCACGCCCTCGCGAAGTAAGGCTCACGCCATGTCCCGCCCCCATCTTCTCGACGCGCTGCGTGACCGGGTGCTGCTCTGCGACGGCGGTTTCGGCGCGCGCATCCAGGGCATGACGCTCGATGTCGCCCGCGACTTCTGGGACAAGGAGAACTGCACCGAGGTGCTGAACCTCTCGCGCCCCGACATCGTGCGCGAGATTCATCACGGCTATTTCGCCGCCGGCGCCGACGCGGTGCTGACCAACACCTTCGGCGGCTCGCCGGTGACGCTCGCCGAGTTCGAGCTCGGCGACCGCGCCTTCGAGATCAACAAGGTCGCGGTGGAGCTCGCGCGCGAGGCCGCGGAGGGCTTCTCCGACGGGCGCCACCGCTGGGTGATCGGCGACATCGGGCCGGGGACGAAGCTGCCGAGCCTCGGCAACATCGACTACGACACGCTGGAGCGCGAGTTGGCGGTCCAGTGCCGCGGCTTGATCGCCGGCGGCGCCGACGCGCTGCTGACCGAGACCAACCAGGACACGCTCTACATCAAGGCCGCGGTGAATGCGGCGAAGATCGCGCGCGCCGAGGCGAAGTCCGATATCCCGGTTTTCGTCCAGGTCACGGTGGAGACGACCGGCACGCTGCTGGTCGGCCCCGATATCTCGGCGGCCGCTTCGGTGGTGCATTCGCTCGACGTGCCGCTGCTCGGGTTGAACTGCGCGACGGGCCCGCAGGAGATGGCGGAGCATGTGCGCTGGCTCAGCAGGAACTGGCCCGGCCTGATCTCCGTCCAGCCCAATGCCGGGCTGCCGGAGCTGGTGGACGGGAAGACGCATTACCCGCTGGGCCCGGCGGAGCTCGCGAGCTGGATGGAGCGCTTCGTCACGGAGGACGGGCTCAACCTCATCGGCGGCTGCTGCGGGACCAACGATGCGCATATCGCCGCGCTGGATGCGCTGCTTCGCAAGCTCGGCGGCAGCGCCGCGCGGCCGGCGCCGGTCGCGCGCAAGCCCGTCTGGATCCCCTCCGTCGCGTCGCTCTACACCGCGACTGCGCTGCGGCAGGAGAACAGCTACTTCTCGATCGGCGAGCGCTGCAACGCGAACGGGTCGAAGGCGTGGCGCGAACGCCAGGCCGCGCATGACTGGGACGGGTGCCTCGCGATCGGACGCGAGCAGGTGGCGGAAGGATCCAACAGCCTCGACATCTGCACCGCCTTCGTCGGGCGCGACGAGATGGCGGAGATGAACGAGGTCATCCGCCGCTTCACCAGCAGCGTGAACTCTCCGCTGGTCATCGACAGCACCGAGACCCCGGTGATCGAGGCCGCGCTGAAGCTGCATGGCGGCAAGCCCATCATCAACTCCATCAACTTCGAGGATGGCGAGGGCCATGCGACGGACCGCATGAAGCTCGCCAGGAAGTTCGGCGCCGGCGTCATCGCGCTGACCATCGACGAGGTCGGCATGGCCAAGACCGCGGAGGACAAGCTGCGGATCGCGCGCCGCCTGGTGGACTTCGCCTGCAACCGGCACGGCCTGCCGCAGTCGGACCTGCTCATCGACCCGCTGACCTTCACCATCGCGACCGGCAATGAGGACGACCGCAAGCTCGGCCTCTGGACGCTGGAAGGCATCAGGGCGATCCGGGAGGAGTTCCCCGACATCCAGATCATCCTCGGCCTGTCCAACATCTCCTTCGGGCTGAACCCGGCCGCGCGGCACGTGCTGAACAGCGTCTTCCTGGATCACGCCGTGAAGGCCGGCATGACGGGCGCGATCGTGCACGTGTCCAAGATCAAGCCGCTGCACCAGATCCCGCCGGAGGAGGTCGAAGTGGTCGAGGACCTGATCTTCGACCGCCGCCGCGAGGGCTACGATCCGCTCCAGAAGGTGCTCGAGATCTTCTCCGGCCGGAAGGCCGCGGACAACGTCAAGAAGAAGCGCGCGGAGACGGTCGAGGGACGGCTCAAGGACCGCATCGTGGACGGCGACCGCAAGGGGCTGGACGAGGAGCTGGCCGATGCGCTGGCCAAGGGGTTGACGCCGCTGTCGATCATCAACGACGTGCTTCTGGACGGCATGAAGGTGGTCGGGGACCTGTTTGGCGCGGGCAAGATGCAGCTGCCCTTCGTCCTGCAATCCGCCGAGACGATGAAGGCCGCCGTCGCCTACCTCGAGCCCCACATGGAACGCGTCGAGGGGCAGGAGAAGGGCATCATCGTGCTCGGCACGGTGAAGGGCGACGTCCACGACATCGGCAAGAACCTGGTCGACATCATCCTGACCAACAACGGCTACAAGGTCGTCAACCTCGGCATCAAGGTGCCGCTGAACGACATCGTCACCGCGGCGAAGGAGCACAAGGCGCATGCCATCGGCATGTCCGGGCTGCTGGTGAAGTCCACCGTGGTGATGCGCGAGAACCTCGAGGAGATGTCGCGCCAGGGGATCGACGTGCCGGTGCTGCTCGGCGGCGCGGCGCTGACGCGCAACTATGTCGAGGATGATTGCGTGAAGGCCTATGCTTGCGGGCGCGTGGCCTATGCGCGGGACGCCTTCGACGGCCTGCACCTCATGGACAAGGTGATGGGCAACGGCTTCGACGACTACCTCGCGGCGCTGCAGGCCAAGCGGTCGGGGAAGACGCGCAATGAGAAGCGCACGCTCGGCCAGGCCGATCCGCGCGGTTTCGCGCCGGTGGACGTGAACTACGCGCAGTCGCGTCGCCGCCGCGTCGCCGCGCAATCGACCGCGCCGACGCCGCCCTTCTGGGGCGCGCGCGTGATGGAGGCAGCGCCGAAAGCCCTCGTGCCCTTCATCAACGAGCGCAGCCTCTATCAATTCCAGTGGGGCTTCCGGAAGGCCGGCCGCTCGCTCGACGACTTCCTGGGCTGGGCGAAGCAGGAGCTGCGCCCGGTGCTCAGGCGCATGCTGTCGCTGAGCGAGGAGCAGCAGATCCTCAAGCCGCAGGCGATCTACGGCTACTGGAAATGCGCGGGGCAGGGCAACGACCTGATCCTCTTCGAGGAGGACGGCACGACCGAGGCCTGCCGCTTCACCCTGCCGCGCCAGCCCAAGGACGACGGCGAGTGCATCGCTGACTTCGTCACCGACATCGAGGATGGGCGCGACGTGATCGGCCTGCAGGTCGTCACCGTCGGCCAGAAGGCGTCCGACGTCGCGCGCGAGTGGTTCGAGGAGAACCGCTACCAGGACTACCTCTACCTGCATGGCCTCGGCGTCGAGATGGCCGAGGCGATGGCGGAATACGTGCACAAGCGCATCCGCGCGGAATGGGGCTTCGCCGGCGAGGACGAGCGCGACATCGAGAAGATGCTGAGCCAGGGCTATCGCGGCGGCCGCTATTCCTTCGGCTACCCCGCCTGCCCGCGGCTCGAGGACCAGGAGCCGCTGCTGAAGCTGCTGAAGGCGGAGCGCATTGGCGTCGAGATCAGCGACGAGTGGCAGCTGCACCCCGAGCAGTCCACCAGCGCGATCGTGCTGCACCACCCCCGCGCGAAGTACTTCAGCGTGTGAGGTGGTGCGGCCTTCAGGCCGGCGCCGGGCTCGGCGCCCGCGTGGGCCGCCGCACCGCCACGAAGGACGCGGCCGCCACCAGGCAGAGCAGCCCGGCGACGAAGAAGGCCGGCACGTAGCTGCCGACCGCGTCGCGGCTCGACCCGGCCAGCGCGGCGAAGGCGCCGGAGCCGAACTGGTGCGCGGCGAAGATCCAGGCGAGCAGCGCCGGTCCGGCCTCCCGCCCGAAGGTCGCGATGGTCAGCTTCACCGTCGGCGGCATGGTGGCGATGAAGTCGAGCCCGTAGACGACCGCGAAGACCGTCAGCCCCGCCAGCGAGGTGTCGCTTAACACCAGCCAGATCAGCGACAGGCCGCGGAACCCGTAGTAGCCGGCCAGCAGCCAGCGGTTGTCGTAGCGGTCGGACAGCCAGCCCGAGCCGACCGTGCCGATCAGGTCGAAGACGCCGATCACCGCCAGCAGCCAAGCCGCGGTGACCATGGGGATGCCGATGTCTCCGCAATAGGGCACGAGATGCGCCTGGGTGACGCCGAAGCTGGAAACGCCGCAGATCGCGAAGGCGCCCGACAGGATCCAGAAGACCGGCCGGCGGATGCCGAGCGACAGCATCTCGAAGCTGATGCGAACGAAGTTGCCCTGGGGCCTGGGCGGGATGGGCTGCATCGCCGTCTCGCCGTAAGCGGGCAGGCCGAGTTCCTGCGGACGGTCGCGGAACAGGAGCTGGGCCAGCCCGACCATCACGGCGATGCCGATGCCGGATGGAAGCAGCGCCATCCGCCAGCCCCAGTGCTCCGCGATCCAGGCGGCGAGCGGCATGAAGATCAGGACGCCGGTGGCCGACGCCCCGCCCATCAGCCCGACCACCAGCCCGCGCCGAGCGGCAAACCAGCGGGAGGAGATGATGGCGTTGATCTGCAGCGCCGTCAGGCCCGGCGCGATGCCGAGGATCACGCCGATCCCGAGCCAGAGCTGCCACTGGCTGGCGATGGTCGCGGTGACGACGAGCCCCACCATCAGCAGCACGCCGGCGAAGGCCACGATGCGTCGCGGCCCGTAGCGCAGCATCAGCCCGCCCGCAAAGGGTGCCATCGCGCCGAACATGACGAAACGCAGCCCCTGCGGGGCCGAGAGTTCGCCGATGGTCATGCCGAGGTCCTGCGACATCGGCAGGATCAGCACGCCCGGGACGCCGAGCGCGGAGGTCGAGAACAAGACGTAGAAGAAGGCCAGCGCCGCCATGACCCAGGCGTAGTGGATGCCCCTCGCCTCCAGGGCGCGCGCAAGGCGATCGGCAAGCATGGATGGCTCCCTCGGGTGCCCGGCTCCGGACCATAGTCGACGGCGCGCTGCCGGGGGCAAGGCGGAAATGGCGGGGCTGGCCCGCGATCGGGGCAGGGGTGAGTCCGATGCGGGCTCTAAGGCCGGAGCCCGCCGACGTCGAAGACCGCGCGGTAGCGGCGGAGATCCTCCTCCAGCATCGCGGTGAGCGTCGCGCCGTCGGCCTCGGCGATCACGCTGGCGCCGATGCGGCGAATCGTCTCCTGCACGCGGGGCTCGGCCAGCGCGCCGCGCAGCGCCGCGGCCAGGCGCGCGACCGCACCCGGCGGCGTGCGCGCGGCGACGTAGAGCGCCGACCAGGTCGCGGCCTCGGCGCCGGCGATGCCGTATTCCGTCAGAGCGGGGACATCGGGCAGCTGCTCGATACGCATCGGCGCGTTGACCGCAAGCGGCCGCAGCCGCCGCTCCGCCAGCAGCGGCTGGACGGTCGGGAGGTGTTCCACCGCCATGTCCACCCGCCCCGCCACCACGTCCTGCAGCCCGGTGACCGAGGAGGTGCTGGTGAGCAGGTTCAGCTCGATCCCCGCCGCGCGGGCGAATAGCAGCGCGGCCAGCTGCTGCGCCGATCCGGTGGTCGTGGCGCAGGAGATGCGCCCGGGCGCGGCGCGCGCGGCGTCCAGCAGCCCGGGCAGGCCGCGATGCGGGCCATCGGCGGCGACCGCGATGACGTTCCAGGACGCGCCGATGCCCCCCACCGGCGCGAGGTCGCGCAGCACATCGAAGCGGTGGCCCGGGATCATCAGGGGCGCGATCGCGAAGGTCGAGGAATTGCCGAAGAAGAGCGTATTCCCGTCGGCCGGGGCGCGCGCGACCGCCTCGGCCGCCAGCAGCCCGCCGGCGCCGGGGCGGTTCTCCACGACCACGGGCTGGCCCAGGCGCGCGCCGAGGTCCGGCGCGATCAGCCGCGCGGCGATGTCGAGCGCGCTGCCCGGCCCGTTCGGCACCACCCAGGAGACCGGGCGGCCGTCCTGCGCGGGCGCCGCCCGCGCGAGGCCGGGCACGAGGCAGGGCGCGAGGCCGAGTCCCGCCCGCAGGCCGAGGCGGCGCGTGATCCCGGGCCGTTCCATCCGCGGCATATGCTCCCGCCCCGGAAGGATTGCGAGAGGGCGCCTGCCCGCCCAGGCACCGCGGGCTTGCCCGGCCCCCCGGCCTCGGGGCAAGACAGCGCCGTTCCCCCCGCAACAAGGAAGGCTGGGACGTGGCGGGCTCGCAGGCCTCGCGCATCGAGCATATCGCCGCGCTCTCGGTTGTGGTGGCGCTGACGGTGCTCGCCCTCAAGGGCTGGGCCTGGTGGGCGACCGGCTCCGTCGCGCTGTTCGCCGATGCGCTGGAATCCGTGGTCAACGTCGCCGCCGCCGGCGCGGCGCTCGGCGCCATCCGCCTGTCGCAGCTGCCGGCCGATGCCAACCATCCCTATGGCCACGCCAAGGCCGAGTATTTCTCCGCCGTCCTGGAAGGCGCGCTGATCATCGTCGCCGCGCTGATGATCCTGCACGAGGCCTGGTCCGCCTGGAACAACCCGCGGCCGCTGGACCAGGCGCCGCTCGGCCTGATGGTCTCGGCGGTCGCGACGGGGATCAACGCGGCCTGGTCGGCGCTGCTGTTCCGCCGCGGCCGGTCGGCGCGCTCGCCCGCCCTGATGGCGGATGCGCGGCACCTGCTGGCCGATGTCGTGTCCTCGGGCGGGGTGCTGGTCGGCGTGTCGCTGGTGGCGCTGACCGGGGTGCTCTGGCTCGATCCGCTGCTGGCGGCGGCGACCGCGGTGAACATCCTCTTCTCGGGCTGGCGGCTGATGCGCGAATCCCTGGGCGGGCTGATGGACGAGGCGGTGCCGGCCGACACGATGCTGCGCATCAAGGAGATCGTCGCCCGCCACGCCGAGGGCGCGCTGGAAGCGCATGACCTGCGCAGCCGCCATTCCGGCCGCTTCACCTTCCTGGAATTCCACCTGGTGGTCCCCGCCGCGATGACGGTGGAGGAGGCGCATGAGATCTGCGACCGGATCGAGGCCGCGCTGAAGGACGAACTCGGCCAGGCCACCATCACCATCCATATCGAGCCCGAGGGCAAGGCCAAGCACCGGGGCGTGCTGGTGCTGTGAGGCGCCGCGGCGCCATCGCGCGGTGAGGGACGGGACGCGCCGCGGCATCGCCTTCGCGGCCTCCGTGCTGCTGCACGCGGCGGTGCTGGCGGCGATGCTCTGGGCCGCCGCGCGCGTCCCGCCGGAGCCGGCGCCGCAGGGCACGGTCGCGCTGATCTGGGACAGCGAGCGCGACGGCGCCTCGGACGCCGAGGACAGCGCGGCGATGCCGGGCGGCCCGGCCGCGCCGCCCTCTGTCCCCTCGGTGCCGGTCGAGGACAGCCCGGCGCCGCCGGCGGCTGAGATCGCGCCGCCGGTCCCGCCCGCGCCGGAGGCGCCGACCAT